>JAAZBP010000190.1 GCA_012513715.1 Thermoproteota archaeon
AACCTTTATTGAGTAACTGAGAAGCATCGCTTTTTTAAGTTCCATGAAAAAAGTTTTGTAGATAAAGGCAATAGTTTGGTGTCTTTCAAACCGATAAAAAACATGTATGTTACTTATGGACTTATGGTTTTTTTTAGTTATGTATTGCAGAATAATATGTCTTTAATTATTAACTAAAACCATTATCCGGCTTTCAGTATTAGGCTTTTACTCTTTTGAGCTCTTACTTTTTTTATTTTAATTATAGCATTAACTCTATTTTTGTTTAATTATGCCGTAACTTTGTTTTTTCCAGAGGTCTCTAAATTTATTGTAGTAATCTACAGGTTGAAAAACTGGTGCATACGTTAAGTTCCATTCAAGTCCGCATTTACAGACAGCAAAGGCTTGCTTATTTTTTATATCTGCATAAATTTGTAAGAGTTCTTTTCGGCATTTAGGACAATAATATGGACCGTTAACCATTTGTTTAGCGTCTTTAGTTAGGATACGCATTTTGCTGACGCTGGTGACTTTGTGTAGATCTTTTTTAGGTTTATCTGCTTTTTTTGCGTCTTTGGTAGATGATTTGGCGGCGGTTTTGTCTTGACTCATCGTGATCATAAAGCAGTTAATATTAGTCAAAGATATACCATTCCATTGCCTTACAAAAATATCTATATGCAGAACAATATTTTAGAGTAAATAGTTAATCGCCTTCTACTCCACCATTTAGTAGCTATTTATTCATTGTTTTCCCAGATAGGTATTATCTCATATCTGGTACTGCTTGGAAAAATACCTTCATGAAATATGCTGAAGCGGACGGTCACATTCTCTTGGCTAAACACAGTTCCGTATTCAAGATCGATTAATGAAATAGCATCTGGGAGCCAATATGGGACCGCAGGAACAAGCGATTCATTAAGCGCAGTAGAAAATGTTCGATCAGGAACAATGGGAACGGTGACATTTAGTACAGCAACGTTTGTTTCATTAAACGCTAACACTCTCAACCCTGCATTTGATGCTTTGACTCCGCCAGAATTAAAAACCCATCCAGTAATCCATAGATGGCTATCTTTGCTGCCCAAAATCTGATGCGATTGTGGGGGGATTTCAGTTACACCTAAATAAGCTGATAGATTTGCTGTTTTTAGTGTGGTAAGTTCTTTTTGGAGCTCCATAATTTCTCCACTGAGTATCCTGTTCTCGATGTTATAGTGGATAATCGTTGGAACAGTTAAAACTATGATAAGTACCAAAGTAAACCTGAGAGCAAGATTTCTATTCATTCTTTTCACTGATGTAGATTAGAGAAAATCTTGTTTTAAGTTCTATTCAAGGAACGTTTTGTTCCAATAACGGAACAGTACTTGTTTTGGTTACCCTGATTGTGGAAGTTCCATATCATCTGCGAAGTATTGATGCTCTGAAATGTTTATTAAAAACCCAATCTATCTCTCTGACAACTAAGCATGTGCGGCCGTCGTCTAGTCTGGTTTAGGACTTTAGCCTTCCAAGCTAATGATCCCGGGTTCAAATCCCGGCGACCGCACCAAATTCTCTACATAACATCTTCCTTATTATTTATCTCTCTCACTCTATAAAGTGAATTTTTCGGTTCTAAACGAGCTTATAGATGGCTATTTCTCCTTCTTTGACATAGAATTGGGACTTTTAACCAGTTTCCTATTTTCTTATTTTATTTTTCTTTTCCTTAAAATAATAACTGTTAAAATAACAATCGCAGCTGTAATTGAACCAATGAGTATCAGGTAGAAGTAGTCAGAGATAGGTATTGTTTGTGTTGGTGTTTCAGTTCGGTTTGAGCCCTCTCCAAGTAACCCATCGGAATCTAAGTTAGACGCCGCGCTGGCATACTTCAAACGGTTTCCCTCCTCGATATTATAGCTGATATGCGGTTGTTCATCAGTGTCTATTTTAAGACAGGGGTAAGCGCCTACATTCCCAGTGGAATCTACAATTTTTATGTTCCAGTCATCACCGGAACGGGTAGCGTAAAACAACTTGTAGTCAAGTGTGTCTTGAAAGCTGATATGTGCCATATCTTTTGAATCTAAACATAGTGTTGAAGCTGATCCTGCAAAGAAGCCGTAATTACCCGAATAGACTTGGCTAATAATCCATTGATTCCCATTGTAACGGGCGTATTTAGCGTGTTCCCAGTAGTTGTCAATATAACTGATATGCGGCATATCTTTGCTATCTAGTGCAAGGCATGTACCTATGCCGACTTTAGAAGATGAATCGACAGTTTGAAGCACCCAGCTGGTACCGTTTGTATATGCGTATTTTAATGATTCATGTGTTGCATCATAATAGCTAATATGCGGATTACCGTATGAATCAAGTACCAGAGAGCAATATTGCCCCACTTTACCTGAATCTACAATCTGCATTGACCAGCTTGAACCAGTCCAATGGGCATATTTAAGCCGATGATTTGTCTCATCGTAGTAGCTAATTCGAGGATTGTCGTTTGAATCAAGTGCTAACGAAGAGAATTGGCCGACTTTACCTTGCATATCAACAATTTGGGTTCGCCATCTTTCGCCGTTCCACTGTGCATATTTTAGGTCACCATTTAAGATGTCATAGTAGCTTATGCAAGGGTAACCATTTGAGTTTAAAGCTATTGCGGAGTATGTTCCTACAATGTTGCTAGAATCAACCGTTGTTTTAGTCCACTGCGTACCTGTCCAGTGTGCATACTTAAGGTGACCATTTTCGCTATCATAGTAGCTCAGATGAGGATTATTATTTGAATCCAATATTAATGCTGAACCAGAACCCAAAAATCCCACAGAATCCACAACCACGCTGCTGAACACGCCAGATGCATCATTAGGTTCTTGTGCCATAGATAGTTCCAATGGGAAACATAACATTAAGCCAACAATAACTACTGCTAAAAGAAGTAGAAAATGGCTGAATGTAGACTTATTATATTTCAATAAATACACCCCGCGTTCTATACCTTCAGTTGTATTTAAGAAGTTACAAAGCAAGAACAAATAACATCCAACAAAAATTAGCTAAGTCTATTCATATTGTATAACTCGATAATCGTGTATATAGTGTATACTTTTTGAGGATATCCAATTAGAACTTGACTTGGACTTATTGGTTATAAAATTCTGTAAAAGCTGTCCTAAACGTATCCGATAAACTGTTTAAACCCGTCTTTTTGCATCAAGATAGCCTTTTTTTAAGTTCATAGATCCTGTTTAATTTATCTGCGCATTGTTGTTTGTAACATGTTGCATTACAAACTTACTTTTGGTCTAAGCTATCGTTTTTTTATTCATTCCTTAGCTAGATATCATTAACTTTGTTGCCCCATTTTTAGGTCATCAAATTAACAGAGTAATACACTTAGTAAAAACAGATGCCTACAGCGTTTCCTGTAAAATAGGCATTCTTATTATTTTTCTTTGTTTTGCTGTGTTGAATGACTTAAATATTAGTTCTGTGCAAAACGCTTGTTTATGAGTGATTTAAGAGATTGGAAAGGCTACAATGAAGCGTTGGTAAAACGGGGCTTAATTTTCATCGATTTAGATTTCGTAGCAAACTGGCAAAGAGAACTAAAAACAATGAATGACGGTAAAGAAGGAGGCAGATACC
>JAAZBP010000191.1 GCA_012513715.1 Thermoproteota archaeon
GTTTGGTTTTTTGAACACAAACCTTTTATTTATTTACCCATATATTTACCCATATGCAAGACGTCCCCAAACCAGTAACCGAAGCCTTCCAGCGCAGAAAAGCACACGAAAACACCCGCATAGAACTCAGAAAAATACACGGACACTACTACGTTTACAAAGCAACCAGCACATACAACAAACAACGCAAAAAACCAGTAAAAATATCCCAACTCCTCGGTTCAATAACCCCAGACGGCACCTACAAACCCAAACGCCAAAAAACAAACACCTCAACAACAGAAGTCTACGAATACGGCAACTCACAACTCTGCCTAAAGCTATCCCAAGACCTACAAAACGCCCTATCAAACAATCCACTCAAAAACCAAATCATAGCTCTATCAATAATCCGTGCCCTAAACCCAGGACCTATCCGCCTTGCCCAAACAACATGGGATGAAACATACCTCTCAAAACAAATAAACGCAAACCTCCAACCCGCAAACGTCTCATCAACACTTGCAACGCTAGGAAGCATGGTTCAGGAAACCTATGAGCTCTTTGCCAAATTAGCGCCAGAACCAGGCATGCTCTTCTACGATTTAACCTCCGTTCTTTCATACTCCAAGAAACTCAAGCTAGCCGAGAGAGGTTACAATGTAGAGAAAGAATTAACAAACCAAATCAAGGTGGCAATGGCTTTTTCTGCAAGCACATGGTTACCCGTAGCTGTAGATGTTTTTTACGGCTCAATTAAAGAGGTGAAAGTACTCAAGTATTTTGTTGAAAGGTTTCCTGCAAAGGATATAGGCTTTGTAATGGATAGGGGCTTTAGTTCATATAAGGAACTTCTTGGTCTTAAGAAAGAGAAAATTCACTATGTTGCTGCGTTGAAGAAGAATTCGAAGCTTCTTCCTTCTGTTGTGAAGATGGTTGGAGCGTTTGGGTATAGGAAAAGAAATGTAGCTTTTTGCAAGATTAAGAGGCGGCCGTATGGTTTTTTGTATCTTTTTGAGGATCCGGAGTTGAGGGGTTCTGAGGAGAGTTTTCTTCTTGGTAAAGTGAGTGAGGGGTTGAATACTATGGATGATTTTAGAAGGGAACGGCGTTTGGCTGGGGTGATTGGGATTTTGTCTGATTTGGATGTTGAGGCTAGTGTGGTGTATGAGCAATATAAGGAGCGGGAGGAGGTTGAGCAGGCTTTTGATTTTATGAAGAATGATTTGGAGGCTGATAAGACTTATCTTGGGCGGGATGAGGCTGTTAGGGGTTATTTTGTGGTTGTGTTTTTGGCTATGCGGCTTTATTTTAAGATTTTGAAGCGGTTGCGGGAGCGTGATTTGGTTGGGAAGGTGTCTGTTAGGGAGGTTCTGTTTGAGCTTTCGAAGATGCGGATGATTGTTGAGAAGGGTGGGAGGGAATATTTGTGTGCTCTTCCAAAGAAGACAGAGCAAATTCTTGAGGTCTTTTCAGACATCATGACCTATGGGTAAAAAGTAAGAGTTACGGTTGATAAAATACAAATGATCGCTATTTGCGATTTTTTCATTTTTCTTCCTCATTTATTTGATGCAATTCTTATTGTATCTAAAATACTTAAAAGATTTTCCTAGATAGTTGTGCTGTAGTGTAAGGTTAATATTTTTTTACTTAAAACATATATTCTTAAAACACTGTTTGAATATAGTCTCGCGATTTTGCAAGACTTTGAACTGAGTATAGGGAACAATATGTGGTTATCACGAGGTGGATTGAAGAAGCCTTCTTTGATAGTCTGTGTTATAGCGCTTGTTTTGGTTGCTCTTGCTTTGTTGATGGTGCTTGATTTTTTTAACTTAGAAAGTTATGAGCCTCTCAATAATGGGGGTTTCTACTTTGATTACTCTTGGAAGGGTAGAATGTTTTTACTTTTGTTTGTCGCTATTTTCATATTGGAGTATATTACAAATCGTGGTATTCAAAAAGTAGGGTCTACTGAATCAAAAAGAAGATATTTTCTTCGAACGTTTATTGTTCTATTTTGTGCGAGTATCCCTCTAATTTGGATTATTAGTGAAAATTTTCTGGGTTTCAGTGATGTTGTTGTAGCTGCAGGAGATGGATTGCGGGGTGACTATTGGCGTGAGGTTTTAGCTAATAATCCTAATGACCCCAATAGTGTCAATAATTTTCTTGCTGGAGATTGGCCTCTTTCAGTTCAATATATTATTTTTGCTTTATCTATGTTATCTGCTTTGTTTTTTGGGTATGGGCAAAAGGGTTTAAAGGCTTTCTCAGTATCTTTGGCGCTTGTTGGAGGTATAGGTTTTGTTTTTCTGATTGATACGCTATTTCCTTATGGAGCACTTGAACCGTTACAGATGATGACTCTGCCAACTGGTGCATGTGCGGCTGGTATGCTTGACTTTTTAGGTTTCAAGGTGACTTTGACTTATACACCTACTTTTCAATCTAGTCCTGTGATCACCGTTTTTCCTGATGGCTCAGTATCTTCTGCTAATATTAACTGGCCCTGTGCAGGAATTCATAGTCTTTTTCTTTTCACTTTAATTATGATTTTATTATTGAGAAAGTGCGATATGTCTTTGTTTCGTAAAACAGTTTACTTTATTTTTGGTTTTGTAGTGACCTATTTTGTTAATGTGTTGCGTATTGTATTTTACTTTATGATTCTATATTTTGATGGCAGAGAGGCTGCTATAGTTTATCATAGTGATTATGGTGAACTGCTTTTTATTGGTTGGATGGGGCTGTATATTTTGTTAATTGCCTTTATTGAAAAATTTTCGTTAAAAGAAAAAATAGAACAGAAACTGCATCACATAAAATGTTTTTGAAACTAAAAAAAGAAAAAAATGGGTTGTATAATAGCTTAAATTTTTACTATCGACTTTTTACGTAGAAGAGTTGCTCCAGCTACGACGGCAACAGACGATAATCCAACTACAGCAATTATGCCTAAATTCTCCGGAACGTCAGGATTAGGGTTTACAGCCATTTCATAAATGATATATCCCCATCCGGACGGATTGTCTCGAGTTGCTGGTGCTGGTGGCCATTCTTGCAGTCCGTTTCCTCCTTCATGTGCATCGTAGTACGCAATTCTCATAGCAAATTGTTGCCCAAGAATTTGAGACCCGCCGAGTGCTGTTGATTGTTTATCGATTGACATTTCAAGTATGTAATGTTGTGTGCTTATCAGTGGTGATACACTAAATGATTGTGCATAGGTGAAGACGGCAGCAGGTGGTGAAGCTATTGCGGTCCAACCTGTTCCTGTTCCTTTGTACCATGTTACAGTTGCGCTATCACCGTGTCCTACGATGTCTACTCTAAAATCGTCTTCTTGAGGCGCCGTTCCTCCGTTAGCGCTTCCATCAAAGCATATTTGCCAATAATCGCCTGCGTCATCAGTGTTATCTGCTGTTTCAATTAGAATATTTTCAAAGACAGATTCTCCAAAAACCCATTCATCTCTCCAAATTCCATTGACTCCAAAAGTCTCTGATTTACTAGGAGCCCATTCCTCATTAGCAATATATTGTCCATTAATAGTTGGCGCAGTCGAAGCCATGTAGTCTGTGTGGGTGTAGTCGGCGTTGTATGCGGCTGCATTGCTTGCAAGTGCTAAGAGAAATATTGACGATATGCAAAAGATTATTACCTGGGATTTTTTCATTCCTTTTCTCTCCTGTATTGGAATAAGTTGTTATTGTATTCAAAATGCTTAAATAATTTTCTATAATGCGTCTATGTGAAAATTTGTGTTTAGGTTTTGAACTATTTTTCATCTATGATTTTTATAAATGCCTTGAGTAGTGTTTTTCATCTAATGGCTTTTTCACTTAGGGGATTAATTCTATTTGATTTCTCAGCAAAAATATTTATGATCAAATTGAAAAAAAGTTATTTCGTACTTATGCGGTTAGTTGCCTTTGTGGTTTTCTTTTTTATATTTTAGTTCTGGAGCTGCAATAGTGATAATTGTGCCTGAAGCAACCGGGCTTGTAATCCACGCATTTCCCCCTATGACTACGTTGTCACCTATAATTGCGTCTGGCCCAAGCAATGTTGCGCCTGAATAAATCACAACATTGTTACCTATTGTGGGGTGTCTTTTTCTACCCTTGATTATGTTGCCTTTCTCGTCTTTAGGAAAACTAAGTGCGCCCAAAGTTACGCCTTGGTAGAGTTTAACGTTGTCGCCGATTTCTGTGGTCTCTCCTATAACCACGCCTGTGCCGTGGTCTATGAAAAAGTTTTTCCCAATTTTTGCTCCTGGATGAATATCTATTCCTGTTAGTGAATGCAGGTGTTCACTCATGATTCTAGGAATTAATGGTACCCCTTTTAGATATAGTTCATGTGCTATTCGGTAGGTCGCGATAGCTAAAACGCAGGGATAACTAAGTATTATCTCTTCTTTACTGGCTGCTGCAGGATCACCGCAATATGCAGCTTGAATATCTCCGCTGAGTTTAGATCTGATTTCAGGCAACTTTTCTAAAAGTTCCCTAGCAAATGTAACTGCAGCGTTTTTGTATACCTCTTGGTTGCAATCGCTGTTTTTTATGCAGACATATTTGAGGCTTTTTTCTATTTCATTTGTAAGTCTATTATAGACTGAATTTAGTGTTGCGCCTAAATTATATTTAATATTGGCTTTAGTGATTTCTGAATTGCCCAAATAACCTGGGAAAAGAACAGTGAACAACTCTTCCAATATTTCAATAACTGCCTTCTTTGATGGTAAGGCATAGCCAGCAAGATGATCCATTCCACCAAATTTTTCATAATTACTCAAAATTCTATCTACTAACTTGGGTAACCCTTTAGCATCCCATTTCTGTTCAACGCCATCATTGAGTATGAGGTCATCTGTTTTTCTATCAGACTCCCCGATCTTTGAATCTACTTTTTTATCTCTGTATACGCAATCTTTCGGTAGAGTAGGGTTATCTTTTGAAGTCATTTCTCTTCCTATTCCCTCAATTATTAGCGCAAGCAGAATATAAGAAGATGTTTTTTTGATAGTACTTACTTCTAATAAAAAATTCCACTCTCTTTTATATTCAATTCTCAAGTTACCTTTAATATGGTCTGGTAAATTTTTATATTCAAATTTTTCCAAATTAATTGTTCAAATAAGTTTATGCTCATAATTTCAAGAACTGTCTTGATTTTTATGTCCAAGTTAATCTTTAACGTGTTTATTTTTTTAAATGTATACAATGCTCAATTTTTACGGATATTTTACTTTATGAAAAGTAAAGCCTTTAAATGGGCTATGTTTCTATATCTCCGCAAACGCCTCAACCGATTGTATTCAAGCGGAGGTCGCCCAGCATGGCCAAAGGCGTAGGACTGAGGCTCCTATCCCGCAGGGGTTCGTGGGTTCAAATCCCACCCTCCGCACTGTAGAGGAACCTGCGAAA
>JAAZBP010000022.1 GCA_012513715.1 Thermoproteota archaeon
CCAACAGCAAGATTGTTACGTATAGCTTCATCTATAGCAGAAGCAGCCATCCAATACGGATCTATTTTGCCAAAGTTAGGGTTCATTCCACATGAAACAGCTAAACCCTTAACTGACCAGTCCAGCGGCTTGATTACTGCAGCATCGTTTGGTCCAGCATAATCACCCTGCAACGGCTTAAGCAATGTGTTGCCTTTAACTTCATGATCATATGACCGTATCACACTCTCTTTGCTGGCAATGTTGGGTGCAGCCAACAACTGCATCAAAACCTCAGTTAAGTCAGGTGGCTGCGCAAACTCAGGTTCAACCAAAACCGGCTCTTCAACAGTTGCAGCCTTTGTAGTCATGCATGGATCAAAAAGAAAATCCATATCCACATCTGCTACGGTTTCACCTCTAAATCTAAGCTTAAGACGCCTATCCACTGTTAATTTTCCTATTGCATTGGCTTGAACATCTTCTTTCTCAAAAACAGCCATAACCGCCTCCAAGTTTTCAGGAGGCACAGTAAGAAACATCCTCTCCTGTGACTCAGAAAGATAAATCTCCCAAGGCACCAAACCCTCATGTTTCAATGGCACCTCATCTAAATCAACTTCCACTCCACAACCAAACCGCTCCGCAGTCTCACCAACTGCAGAGGATAATCCGCCACCGCCAATGTCTGTTGTAGCTGAACCTAACTCTAAATCTCTAATCTCCACCATAGCACGCTTAACTTTCTCTTCCTGAATGGGATCAGCTATTTGAACAGCCGGTCTTGAAATTTCTTCTGACTTCTCAGTTAACTCTGCAGAAGCAAAAGTTACTCCGTGAATTCCGTCGCGGCCAGTTTTTCCCCCAGCCAAAACCAAGTAATCCCCAACTTTTGCCTCTTTTTTATACTTGTTTAAAGGCAAAAGCCCAATGCAGCCACAGTACACTACTACGTTGCCAGTGTATGACTCATCAAAATATATTGCTCCGTTAACTGTGGGTATGCCCATGTTGTTTCCGTAGGCTCCGATGCCTGCAGTAACACCCCTATAAACATATTTTGGGTGCTTAACGCCAGGGGGTAACTTGTTGTAGTCAAAGTCAAGAGGACCAAAACCTAACACGTCAGTGCATGCTATCGGATCAGCCCATACCCCCAAAATGTCCCGTATGACTCCGCCTACGCCGGTTGCTGCGCCTCCGAAAGGCTCCACTGCAGACGGATGATTATGAGTCTCAACTTTAGCTGCAACTCCATATCCCTTATCAAATTTCACTATGCCAGCGTTATCTTCAAAAACGCTAAAACACCAAGGCGCATTAATCTCTTTTGTAGCTTTGGCAATGTAGGTTTTAAAGAGACTCTCTATTTCTTTGCCGTCTAACATGATTTTTCCTTTGAAGGTCTTATGGCAGCAATGCTCAGACCATGTCTGGCTTAAAGTCTGCAACTCTACATCTGTGGGATTACGGTTCTCTTTTTTAAAATAAGCTTGGATATGCCTTAATTCTTCACTGCTGAAGCCTAAAGCAAACTCACTGTTTACTTCTTGTAGCTGCTGAAGTGTAGCTTCTGCAACATTAACCTCTAGCACTTGACTGTTTTTACGTTGAATATACAGTTCAGTCTTCATTACTGTTCAACAACGCTTATTGAGTAATCATCTTTAGTCGGGTTAGCCAATAGTCGTTTACTCATTTCTTCTGCTTTAGCTTTAGCATCATCAAACGACTCAGCATCCAGATGCACTGTATAGACTTTGCTTACATCTACAGCTTCTACGTTATAACCAAGTTCTATCAATAAACGCGCGGTTGTTTCGCCTTCAGGGTTGCTGTGTCCCGGTTTTAGGCTAACCTCTATTTTGGCAACGTATTTCATGTTCCTCTACATTAGGCTGTAAGGATTTAAACACTTTCGTCTCAAATAATGCAAAACTCTACGATAAAATCATATGTTTATTTTTGTATTCGACCTCTACAACCCGCTCTTTATCAGTTACTTCCCCAATAACCTGAGGCGCCACATCAAACCGTGACAGCAAATCCACAGCTCTTTGGCCATCGTTTTTGTCTACTATCACTCCAAAACCCCAGCCCATATTAAAAGTCTTAAACATCTCTTCATCTGTGACTGTGTAGCCTAACTCAGAAGCAGTTTTCTGAAGCAAACCAAAAATAGGCTGAGGCTTAAAACAATTAAATTTGAATCCTATACCCGGAGAATATTTAGCAAGATTATTAAATTTCATGTAGGAATCTCCGGTTATGTGCACTGCAGCTTTAACTTTTACTTCACCCATCAACTCTAAAAGTGGTTTAACATAGATTTTGGTGGGTTCAAGAGCTTCAAGCACCACTTCCCTACCCAAATCTTCTGGGACATCGTTAGCATCAAATTTTCCTCCCCACTTTTTGAACAGGATTTTTCTTGCCATAGTTATTCCGTTGCTATGGAGGCCGCTGCTGGCTAACCCAATTATCGAGTCGCCTGGCTTGATGTTTTGTCCAGTTATAATTTTTTGGCGTTCAACTTTGCCTACTGAAGCCACAACCATATCAAAGCCGGCTTTAGCTGTGATTCCCTGGATAATTTCGGCTACGTCGCCTGTTTCGCCGCCTGTAACTGGGCACTCTGACTCGTTTGCACCCTGAATTATGCCTTTAAGCCAAGCTTTAACAAGTGACGGCTCACTTTCTTGTGCATGGATGTTGTCTGCTATAGACAGCGGTTTAGCTCCTGAACGGATAACGTCGTTTACTGCCATAGCTACTGCGTCTATGCCTATGGTATCATATTTTTCTGCAAGCTGAGCAATCAAAACTTTGGTGCCTACTCCCTCGATTACTAAATCCAAGAACTCGTTTTCAGATACGGCAAATATGTTTCCATATGGCAAATGCATGACACCGCTGAAACCTGTGTGTTTGTAGGTGTCTTTTAGGGTGGTTAGGGCTTTTTTTGATTCAACTCTTTGTTCGCGGTTAACGCCTGCGTCTGTGTATGTAAAGTTTTTAGGCAAAGACTTTTTCTCCTTGTACCGTTAATGTGCAAGCGATGCTCATAACAATTTTGTTTTCCCTCTCGTTATGCGGTGTTGATGTGGAGCATCTTTAGGTTGTTGGTTTGTTAATGTGTTTTGTAGATGCTATTGTATACAAAATTTAACTAAAAATCTAAATTATCGCTAATAAAGATTAAAAAATTTAATTTTTATTGTATAATATTTTATTCAACATCCAAACTTGACGATAAATCAAAAAACAACAAAGTAGTACCCTACACAAGAATCAATATATTTACCGAAACCAAACAAAAACAAGCATCATACCTGTTTAGTTTGCGGTTGTAGTCTAGCTCGGTAGGACATCAGCTTCCCAAGCTGAGTACCCGGGTTCAAATCCCGGCAACCGCACCTCTATTTCCGAATTGGAGCTGTTATTGTGCTTATTTTGATTATTCTGGTCAATGTATTGTTTTTGTAGTTCTTGACCAGGGTCAATGTTTAGTTCCCCAAGTTTTCTGTTAACATACTCTGTGTTTTGTTTGTGGTAATAGAACTTTTTGAGGGGTCTTGGTGTTTGGCTCTGGCATAGGATACTTGTCCATTTTTTCTGAGGAAAACTTGATGCTAGCGGATGCTTTACATATTTCACATGGGAATCTGTAGGTCTTGATTTTCATAACTTTGTTCTCCTAATGTTTGGGTTGGGGACTTGACCAGTTGACCACGCATATAAGGACCCCTAAAAACTGTTTTTGGAGCTTTATTAGTAAAAATTAAATAACTAAACATTCTACTCAAATTGAGTGTTTATGAATAAAAAAATATTTGTAGTCTTTGTATTTTTTGTTTTTATTTTAAAAATATGTGAATAAAAGGTATTCTAAAATAAACTCTATTTTTAGCGATCTACTTTTTTAGGTTCCTGCATAATGCAAAAAGCTTTGATGTAATTATGGATTGTTTTAGTTGTTTACAATCACAAACATAAGTGCATGGAGGGCGTTTATATTCAGTTGGTCTTTCATGTTTTGCCATGATTCATATTTTCCTCTTTTCACTTTTAAACTAAAGTTAGAACAACTTTACTAAAAATATTAGCTTAAGCTTTTAAGTGCTAACGTATAAAAAATATAGGGCATCTGATGCAACAATGACTTTCCCACAATATATTGATGTGCCGGTTGAACTCCAAGATGATGACTTTTCATGTGTCCCTGTTTGCATCAAGATGGTTTTAGAATATATTAAGCAACGGAATCCTGATTCTAATCTGCCCCTTAAATCTTTGCAGGAATTATCCAGTGCAATGGGAACAGATGAATTAGGAACTCCTCTAGATGGTGTTCAAGGATTAAACTCTATTTTAAATAAAACACTTCCATCTATTGAATTTGAAGGCAAAATACGCTGTACATTAGCAGAGATAGAAGAAGACTTAGAAATGGAAAAACCTGTGGTTGCTTGGTTGAAAATGCCCTTTCCTCACTCAATTGTTGTTACAGGTTTAGATAAACAGACTCTAACCATTTATTATAATGATCCATTAAAAGGAAAAAATAAAATTGAAATGGGAAAGTTTATGTCTGCGTGGGAAGCTCTTGACAGAGTACTGATAAAAGTTAAAATAGGCGAAAAGCTGCAAAGAACTATGATTGACTTTATTGATGATAAAACTGAAGGTGTAAGGTGAAATGAGTAGTCTACAAATAATTACTCAAAAATCAAAAGACTATATTATCTCAAAATATGGTAATCTCGTTTCACCTGAAGAACCAGTATTTGATGAAAAAAAGAGATTATGGAAAGTCAAGCTTAGCAGTGAGTATCCTAGGCTAATTAAAAATGATCAGCCTGAGGAGAGATTTATCAGAACTTTACTAATCAAAGACTTAGGAACAATTTGGTTAAATGAAAAACAATCAATTTTAGAAGAAAGGTCATCATCTAGAACTGCTGCTATAGAAACTTTAAGAATTAGATTAAAAACATGGGCAGATAGGGCTGAAAATATAATTGTAAAATCTTCAGCTTATCAATTAGCAAATACTGGAATAGCAAATGTATTTTTGAATCCTATTAGAACAATTTTGAGTGTCTTCTTAGAAGAAGAAGATTATCTAATAAGATTTGAAGAACTTGAAAATTCAAGAAGCAATTATTTAAAATGGATTTCTCTTCTTGAAGACCTTAACCTTGTTAGAAAAAAGACAGAAGGATTTGTTTATGGTAATATGTTTACCGAATTATTAAGGGCATCTGATGACCAACAATTCATGAAAAATGTTCTTGCTTATGTAATACGTGAAAGGTATCCAGTATTGAAAGAGGCTTTTGGAGTAAAACAATTTGAGACACTAGTACATATGGACAGTTGTTATTATGTTCCAGCATTACAGGCTGGTATTATTATTTGTCAAAAACCAGAATCATTGTTTAGACGTTATTTTATGCAATATAACAGGTATAAACCAGAATTAGAACTTAAGGCTAGTCTACGTGATTTATGTAGTTCAAAGGCTTTAATAAAAAAAGATAATTGTTATTATGGAAATGAAGACCTGTTTAATAATATGCTTGCGCAATCTGAAGAATTATTCAAAATTTCATCACCCAGAATTTGATTTTAACTTAAATAAATGGGTTTATACCAATAGGTCTTACGGCTCAATACCTGTTTATGGTACTTTTTCGAATTAGACCCTAAACACTGGTCCAGTTAATCTTTGATTTAAAATAAGGGTATATCAATTAGTTTGGTCAAGAAACTTTGACTAAACTTAGTCAAGAAATGTAGACAAAAAAGCTCTTATTCAGAACTAATCATCATTCCAATTTTGTAGTGGTGATATGAGGAAAGCTATTCTAATTGTGGCTCTACTCTCAATAGTAATATCTTCTTCATTAGTGGGAGCACAAACTCCTCCAGTAGTTGAAACCCTAGGACCACCAGTATTTTATTACTATAGTCAAAATAATGAAACCATCATCTACAATCCTACCAATGAAGTAACTTACCAAAATCCTGTAGCTCTCAATTTCTCTGTTGCTGCAACTGGGCTGTTTGGGCAATTTGGCAATATTGGTTATAGCTTGGATGGTGGGAACATCACTAGTGTAAATGCCTTTATCAACAAAACAGTAGACGAGAATCCAACTGATGCTCCAGCTTGGTACATTTACAATACAACAGCTTTTGCTAGTGTAGTGTTGCCGTCACTCTCTGAAGGAGTTCACAATGTTACAGTTTACTATGGATGGCAATATTTAGGGATCCCAAACAATCCAAGTTTAGAAAGGTTTGAGGTTTTCTCTTATGCAACACTAAATTTTACTGTAGCAGAAAAAAATAATTCACTTCCAACAACAACTCTTACAGTAGTAACTTCTATAACACTTGTAGCTGTAGTGGCAACTATAGTATTATTATACATAATGAAGAAGAATAGAGTAAAAACTATCTCAACAAGTAATCAAAGTTTTCTCTAGTTCACTCTCTATTGTTTCTGTTACAGCTAGGACTTGTTGTGATAGGTTTTTTAGGTCTTCTATTTTGAGGTAGTGTCTGGCAAATACTGATTTAGGTATTTTTTCCTGCAGTAGGTCTATGTATTCACTTATTACTCCATGTTTTCGCAGATATGTTGCGTAGTAGCTTCTCTGCTCTTTTGTTTGCATGCCTTGTTTTTTGTGGATCATTCTTTTTCTCATGGTATAGTTAACTGGTTGGCTATTGGCGATTTGCTGTTTAGGTATTGCTTGTATTTTTGCAGGTCAATGATTCTGAGGGATTCCCAAGCTGAGTACCCGGGGTTCAAATCCCGGCAACCGCACTTCTTCCCTTCAAAATCCGATGGTCTATCTAAAAATATAGTTTTTAACTTCTTATTTATGAGGCTAAATTAAGTTTTATACCGGGCAGTATATTAGAGTTATACAATTAACTTATAATTTGATTAGAATTAATTTGGAAGGAGGCATCAGGTTGGTGGAAAAAGAAATAATAGAACAACTAAAACAGGAACTAGGCGACCACTCGATTACAGAAACAACCACAAGAAGCCGCAGAACATCAATCAACATTCCACACACTTACATAAAACAAGCAGTTACCTTTTTTAAAAAAAACGGCTTCTCCCAACTAACAACCATAACCGGAGCGCAAATAAGCGAAGATACCTTAGAACTCCTATATCATCTTGACAAAGCTGGCGATTTAGTGACCTTACGTGTAACGTTACCGCCCAAACAAGAATCTATTCCTACAATCACTGACATAATTGTTGGGGCTTCATTGTATGAACGCGAAATCCATGACTTACTCGGAGTAGTCTTTGAAGGTCACCCTAACCTTAGCAGACTAGTTCTGCCTGATGAATGGCAAAACGACAGTCACCCCCTTAGAACTTCAAAGCACAAATAAACAAGACACGACAAGCCAATGTTTTAAACAATTTCCATGGTATAATTTATTTATTAATAATACTGAGTAGGAATGTCAGCAATGTTTGATTATTCAGGGCTAGTGCTTTACGCTATATTTATACCTCTTATTGTAGCTCTGGCCTCGCTTTTTGTGGCAAAGATTCCAAAAATAGGCGCAAACATTGCTAAAGGGTCATGCATCATTACCCTGTTAATAATCTTAGTTATACTACTGATTTTAGTTCCAGCTGTAGAAACAAACCCGATTCAAACTGAATTTTTCAGTTTCATGATGATTAACGCTACTGCAACCATAGGCATCTACGTAGATCTTTTATCACTTCTACCAGCTATACTGTGTACTTTTATTGCGATTCTGGTTTTAGTTTACACAATAAGCTATATTTCACCAAAAAACAAAGCCTACTGCGCATCATCAGACTTCAACAGGATTTATCCTCTCTCGCTTCTTTTAGTTTCATCAATAATTGGCGCACTTTTTTCCAGCAACATGATTGGGCTTCTGTTTTTTTGGGAACTGATAAGCCTAAGCCTCTTTGGCTTAATCTCTTTTTGGTATAGAGAACGAGACAGCGTAAAAGCAGCCTTCAAATGCTTTATTATGACACATATAGGCAGTTTAGCCTTATTTGTAGCAACAATAGTGCTTTACTCAGAAACAGGAACCTTAAGCATTCTAGAATACCAAACTGCTCTTGTTCCAACTGGACTTGCTACCCTGATTATTTTATCCTTGACTCTTGTGGCTTTACTCCCAAAAGCCGCACAGATGCCCTTCCACACTTGGCTACCTGACTCAACTACTGCACCTACACCTGCAGTACTGCTTATACTGGCAAGTGATTCAGCTGGAATTTACCTCTTAATACGATTCTTTACACAAACCTTCCGCCCAGTTATGGAGCAACTGCCGTTTGTACCCTTTCCAGGGTTTTTCGGCAACATCAACATATGGAGTTTCATCCTCTCAACCATAGGCATAATCACACTAGTTTCAGCTGCAGCAAACGCCCTCACAGAAACCAATCTCAAGAGAATACTCGGTTACAGCGTTATTTCAGAGCTAGGTTTCTGCGTTATGGTAACAGGCTTTGCCTCAGCAATGGGGGTAACTTCAGGATTATTCTACTTATCTTCCCATCTCCTAGTAGCAGGATTACTGTTCCTATGTATTGGCTCAGTCATTTACATGACTGGAAAAACAGACATCAACCAAATAGGCGGCCTCTACAAATATATGCCCTTAACCACGATTCTCACAGCAATAAGTGTTCTAGCCATAGGCGGCTTGCCTATGTTAAGCGAATTCATAGGCAAATATTTGATAATACAGTCAACATTTGATTTAGGTTCACCCTTCTTTTTAGCTGCGACAATGTTAGGCGGAGTTTTCCACTTAGCCATAAGCGTTAGGCTCCTTTACTCTGTCTTTTTAGATAAAGATAAACATGCATGCATTTCTTCTTCGCTAAGTGACCCACCGTTAACTATGCTTCTACCCATGGTTATATTGGCTAGTGGAATAGTGATTTTAGGGGTTGTGCCAAATCTCCTACTAGACTCAATTATTCTTCCTGCCATAGGCCAAATAGGTTTTCAAGCAAACCTCGTTGAACCTCTAGTTATACTAAGCACTTCCTTAGGACATTGGACCCCACTTGTTATCTCAGTGGCAATACTCACTTCAGTTGCTGCTCTATCCATATTTGTTACCAGATTCACTAAAAAGAAGAAGCGAGATCCAAGCAACGCAGACGCATTCAAACCATTCCTATGCGGAGAAGACCCAGAAAACCGATATGATCTTCAATCAGGGTTATACTATGATTCAGTAATCCAGAACTTAAGACTAGATGAAGCGAAACGTGCATCAGACGTCGACCGCTTCTACAACTTTTTAATTAAACAATTTACTAAACTTTGTAATTCAGTATCAAAATTTGATATTGAACAAAAATTCTCATTTGCTTTTCTTTCATTCTTCATTGCAACAGTAGTATTATTAATAATAGTGATCTTTGTGGTGTAGCAAAATGGAACCAATCGTCTTTATCACTTTAATAATGTCTGCTGTTTTCACAGTAATGGCATTCTTTGCAACAAGCACCAAAAGAGTAATTCAGTTACTCGCTCTCCAAGCAGGCGCAATCGGCTTTTTTGCACTCATGAGATGTATAGTTGAATTAGTTATAGGCTTACAATTTGAAGCATTAATCTCGTTTTTTTTGGCCTTTGCCGAGTGGTTCACATGCGCCATTCTCTCACCGCTAATAATTTATTGGGGTATGTTCAAAACCAAGAATCAAGAAGACAAACCCAGTATAGGCCTTAAGAGTTCAATATTTGCAATTTTTATGCTATCAGTCATCGCCACAATAGCTGGAAGTGGATTATTCTTTACTCTGCCTGTTGAATTTGAAGCATTACCCTTTACCTTTTTCATCTTCGCTATTTCAATAGGTCTAATCATGACCCGAAAGGATACAATAAAAATCTTGGTAGGCTTCAACATGGCTGAAACCGCCCTTTACCCTTTAATGGTCGAGAGCCCTCTAGCCATAATCCCCTTAATGCTGGTCATAATGGTTTTCGTCAACATTATAGGGGTATTCGTTATTTCAGAAGCCTACAAAGAATACGGTAGCCTCTCAATTAAAGACTGGAGATGGACTGAATAATGGAGTCAATTTTACCTCTAGTTATGCTTCTCACTCCATTTTTCATCGGCGCCTTATGCCTCTTCACTTATCCCTTCAGATATCTTGATCAGCTCTTTGAAAAAGGCCATAAACTTTTCTTGGTTTTCGGAACCGGTTTAACATTAATCATTATCGCCTCTACTATACCCACAATTTTATCCGGCGGAACTTTCGAAACTCCATGGCTTTCTATTGAAGTTAACTTGGCAAATATCGCATCACTTTTAGGAGTAGGCATAATTTTCTTTTTAACCTCAATTTATAATATACGTGCTGAAACAGGCGGCCGACTAAAACCAAGTTTCTACAACTTTTTTGTTTTAGTTTTCCTGTTCTGCATGCTTGGTTTACTAACCACTTATGATTTATTCGGTATATTTCTTTTAGTTGAATTGCTTATCGGCGTTTCAATTATTCTTGTTGTTCACTCTCCAGAAAAAATAGCTCCAGAGGCAGGTTTCAAATACCTCATCATCACTGCAGTTAGTGCTCTTTTTGTTCTATTAGCAACTTTACTGGTCTACATTACAACTAACACTTCAAATCTATATGAAATAGCAAACGGCGCAGGAGCTTTGGCTGAAAACGCACGCTTAGTAATGATTGTTGTTGTGCTTTTAGTCGCAGGATTAGGCGCTGACATAGGTCTCGTGCCTTTTCACGGTTGGTTACCTGATGTTTTTCCAGCGTCAACTCCTACAATAAACGCCTTCTTCTGTGCAGAACCCATAGCATTAATTCTGACTCTATACAAAGTTGTAGCTCCCTTTTACGAAATATATCCTTCAATACTGATTGTGCTGGTCATGACCGGTGTCGCTGTTGCATCAATCGTTCTAAGTATCTTACTTGCTTACTCCCAAAAAGACGCTCTACGCATGATGGCATACATAAGCGTTGACTCTTTCGGGACAGGCCTTTTAGCTTTAGGCTTATTCACACCCATAGGCTCAATCGCTGGGCAAATCTACTTGATTAACGGAGCCTTAATGAAAGCCGGTCTTCTACTTTGCTTAGGCTCAGTTTACATCCGTACAGGCGTAAGAAATATGGCTAAGCTAGGCGGATTATTCGGAAAAATGAAGAAAACTGCAATTGCATACCTAATATGTGCCCTGTCTTTAGCTGGTATACCCCCACTAAGCGGGTTCTACGCAAAATGGGTAGTTTTCAATGCTCTATACGTTTATCTACTGCCTCAAGGTATTTTGGTTTCAGTTTCTGCAATGTTCATACTAGTTGTGTTTTCAATAATACCCTTTGTTGTACTAATTCGATCTTTCAACAAAATTTTCTTCGGAACATCAATACACGATCAAGAAACGATTGAAGTTGCTCCTAGTATGTGGTTGCCTGAAGTAGGTTTTGCTTTGCTCGCAGTTATAATCGGAATTATGCCTGTGCTTCTTCTAGGATTAGTTCCTTCACTTTAAAAGAACTATGCATTTTTGCTTCTATGGAAGAACCATTCTTTATTTTTAATTTCTATGCTTAAATCCATCATCAACTGTTCAAGAAACTTGCTTATTGCATACCCGCTTTTACTAGCGGCTTTTATCAGTTGATACTTGCTGTTGTATACCTTATATTTTTCTTTTTCACTAACTTCTACTATATCTTCTCTCTGAGCTAATTCTCCCATTAAATAGATTTTTATTTCCACATCAGAAAAAGTTCCTGCAAGTATCTTATTTGTTGAGTACTTCTGGGTTTCTTTTCCCTGTTCCAGATCTGAACAAAAATCTTTAGACTCTTCAAATATTACATCTTTAGTTTTAGTTGTTTCTTTTATTTTATCTTCTTCTATTCTAAAACCGTATTTTTTAATCAAAAATTCACTTAAAAATTTGATTTCCATATTCCTAAATATAACATCTCTAAGAACAAGAACAACGGTTTCCTCGTAGTCAGCCAACAGACTTTCGCTCCTATTAACTATACTCTTCTCTTTATTTAATTAACTGAAGTTTTAATTTCTTCACGATTACGTGACACCATAAGAAAATCTGAAGAAAAATCTATGGCGTTTTTCGGGCAGTTTTCTTTACATTGGCCACAGAAAATGCATTTGTCAAGTTCAAATGTCACTTTTTTATTTTCAGTTATCTTTATTGCGCCAGTGGGGCATGTTCTTGTGCACAAAAGGCAGCCGATACATAAGTCCGGATCAAAAATTATCTTTCCTCTGTAGCTTTCAGAGACTGGGACAAACTCGCCAGATTTAGTGAAAGACTTTTTAGTTGCTGGTTTTCGAAACAGGGCGCTTAAGACTTTTTTTATCATTTTATTTTTTTCCTTTCTTACTTAGAATCCTACTATGTTAAATATTGTTGCTATTATAACTGTGATTAACGGAACTGTCCAGTAAAACTTTAAAGTTTGTTTAGGTTTAGCTCGAGCAAACATCGTTCTAGGCAAAGTAACTGTGACAAACATCAATATCGAAGCAACCATCAAGTTTAAAGCAAAATCAGATAATGGCCCTAAAATAGGGTCGCTACTGATTGCAGGCAAATTAAAGAAAAGAGTCGCCGCAAGGAAACACAGCGCAAATGCTAATATTGATTTAGACATTTTCATTAAAGCTAAATATGGCCCACTATACTCAACAAGTGAACCATGAGAAATTTCAGTTTTTGCCTCTGACAAATCAAAAGGCAGAGTTCCAGCTGCTATTGGTATACACATTAGAAAAGTGGCAGCTGCCAAAGCCATACTTACATACGAGAACGCAAGAGGCATACCCACAGTTTCTTGCGCAACAATTATGCTTAAAGTTGTTACCGATAACTCAGTCTTAAAAAAAATTAAGCCAATAGATAGAATAAATGGCACTTCATAGGACATTAGCATTGTTATTGCTCTTGAAAAACCTATTGTGGCAAAAGGATTGCCTGACGCTGAACCTCCTATCATCATCATCAAAGATGGCATAGCCAACAAATAAATAACTAAAATTAAATCGCCTACAAGATCCAATCTGAATAATGTAGCAATAACAGGAATCAAAGCTCCTAAAACCGCGCATATTACAGCAAAAATAGGTGCTATAGTGAATATTGACGCAGAAGCATTTTCTGGAACTATTCTTTCCTTTCCAAAAAGCTTAAAAAAATCATAAAACGGCTGAATTATAGGTGGCCCTATCCTGTTTTGTAGTCTAGCATGAAGTTTTCTGTCTACTCCTTCAAAAAGTAAACTGAGTAAGATAATAATCGGAAACAAAGCAAATATGAATGCTATCTGTAAGAGTGTATCCAGCATTTTTTAACCTGCCATTATCTATCTGCACAACTTATACATGGGTCAATTGAAGCTACAACAACAGGTATATCAGCAACTTCTAATCCTAATAGCAAATCCTTTAGACAAATCACGTTAGCTAACGTTGGTGTTCTAATCTTCACACGTTTAAATCCATCTTTACCATCAGTTTTAATGTAATAAAATAATTCTCCTCTAGCAGCTTCAACTCTAGTCATAGCTTCTCCCTCTCTGATGCTCCTAGATAATTTCAAAGCTGAACCATCCACTTTAATTGCTCCACCAGGTAATTTATCTAAAATTGCTCTTATTATTTTACCGGATTCCTTTATTTCTAACGTTCTAACCTCTGCCCTTGCATATGTATCTCCCTTTGTAGAAGTTATCCTAGAAAAATAATCTTTGAAATCTCCGTAAGCAGCATAAGGGTCTTCTGTACGAACATCATATTCTACGCCTGAAGCCCGAGCAAGAGGACCTACAACACAAAACTTTTCCGCGTCTTCTTTTTTCAGGATGCCTATCCCTTTTAATCTATTTTCTACTGTAGTGCTGTTAAGAACATCTAACATGAATTGAACTGTTTTATCTACTTCTAAGAGGAGTTGCTGAATTTTGCTGATAATTTGCGGAGTTAAATCTGCTCGTATGCCTCCTATAGTGTTTAAGGAATGTTGAACACGATTTCCAGTTGCCTCTTCAAATATATCCAACACTTTTTCTCTAACACGCATGGCGTACATAAAAAATGTGTCAAAGCCTATTCCATATGCTGTTACTCCTAACCATAACATGTGACTATGCATCCTTTCCAGCTCCATCATTATTGTGCGAATGTAAATAGCCCTTTCAGGAGGTTTAATTCCGCCAATTTCTTCAATAGTTTGAATATAACAGCTGCCGTGGCTGTGTGAGCAGATTCCACAGACCCTCTCAACCAAATACAATGATTGTATAATGTTTCTTTTCTGTGCTAATGCCTCTATTCCTCTATGAGCATAACCTAACCTAATGTCGACATCAGTTATTTTTTCCTTATCCAAAGTAACATTGATGTTTATAGGCTCTTTTAAAGCTGGGTATATAGGTCCAATTGGGATAATACACCTCGAATATGGGACATTAACTTTTTTTTCCTTCTCCATTTATTCACCCAAATTTCCTTGTTAAAGCTTCAATTATACCTTTAATTATGGCTTCAGGACGAGGCGGACACCCAACTACATACGCATCGACTGGTAGAATAGTGTCTATTGGGCCTTCTATTGAATAGCTTCCTTTAAATGGGCCACCTGAGGCTGCACATGTTCCTACCGCTACCACTGCTTTTGGCTCTGGCATCTGTTTATACGTTCTAACTATCCTTGAAATCATCTGTCTAGTTACCGGTCCAGTAACTAAAAGGATGTCTGCGTGGCGAGGGGAACCGACCAGTGAACACCCGAAACGTTCTGCGTCATACCGGGGTGTTAAAGTAGCTAATACTTCGATGTCACAACCGTTGCATGACCCGCTATTAATGTGAAACAGCCAAGGTGATTTTAATCTGCTTCGTGTCGATATTTTCCCCATAATCTTCACGCTATATACCTGTTAGGTTAGTTTGCTAGAACATTAAAATTCCTGTTATCGGAATCGAAACTTTCCAAATGAACTATCATTACTAAACTTAAAGTTTTGGTAAGTTACCTATAAATTTTATTTCTAAAATAGCATGTTCTTTTACTTTAAGATGCCATTTTGTTGTAAAGAATTCTTTTTTATTTTCTTACAATTTCTAAAAAAGAAAACACGTTTTACATTATAATTTTGAAAACTACATACCTATCGTTTGAATAAATCAGTTGGAGCATATCGCTGTGAATCATTTGTGTATCCAGTTGGTTTCTATCGTAAACAATTAAGCCAATGTTGTTTTCTATGATGTAGTCATAAAAATCTCTTGTTATTGTTACTTCGTTGCTTTGATAATCGAAAAACTCTTTGAGTGTTTCAGGTTTAAGTTCAGAGTAACTGTTTTTAGACAGTGTAATCGTTTGATATGTAATAGTAGGGGATTGTTCCTCGCCTAAATCAAAGTTATATACTAACCTGACAGCGTCGATTTGTCTGTTACCTAATGCGCCTATGTTGCCCCATACTGGTAAATCAATAAACCTAAACGCAAATCCCACATCGTAAGTTTCATCATACAATCCAAGATACCTATTCTTTAAGTGAGGACTAGCAAAAGCCGCTGAGGTCCATAAATTATCCTCTGTAGTCCTGATCTGCTCAGGAGCATCCCACGGATTAATCCAATCCATCAACCCTGGGATGTCTGCTTTCTCAAAGTGATATTTCAAATCAAAATTTGTAGTCAAATACAAACTAGCATTACACACATCCTTTTTTAGCGGTGTCATCGACCAAGAAACATCAAATGCGTAACTGTCATCCTGAGAAGAAATGGTCTTATTTAAAACAACATCATCATTACCGAAAATAAAAGTTATACTATCAGTGTTATTTTCAAAATGAATTTCTTTACTTAATTGAGCAATAGGTATCTTATAGTCAACACCGTTTAAAGTATACAACAAAAAGTCGCCACTTCCAGAAGAAAACGTTACTTTACTCCAAACTTCATCTAACGAAACATATTTTTCATCCAAAATATCCCCTTTGGCTTGGTAAGCTTTCACCAACGTTTGAGAATGTTCAAGTTCATAAGACAATGTCAAAACTGCTTCAGCTGCTTCCATTCGTTGTACAGCTAAATCTGTTTGTGCAATAACGTCTTTACCTGAAAATACCTGTAACCAAAATCCTGGAATCTCAGTGCAGGTTACATTTATGTTCTCTGGATAATTATTTTTAATCCAAACTCCCACATCAAGAGCTTTAACATCAGTGGTCGAATAGAAAACGCTGGCTTCCATAATTTTTCCATAAACAGTATTACTACGGTAAATAACCACTGTAGCAACTAGCAGAATCAGCAACACACTAAGAATTCTTATCCAATTTCTTTTAAAGAAATGTTTATTCTTAAAGTAAAATCCCCCTATTTTTTCTATTATAAAGACTACTGAAACAGCAGCAAAAATTGCAAGCGGCGTAGTCATATAGTATACAAACCAGCTAAAAGGCATATAGAAACCTATTAAGTACGATTCTGCGAAAAAAAACGGTACAAACAGACTTAAAACTAATATTAGCCAAAAAATAGGTTTATTCTTTGTTTTCAACAAACGGTAAG
>JAAZBP010000192.1 GCA_012513715.1 Thermoproteota archaeon
GGGTGACTGTTTTGCTGTTTAGTTTATCTGAGGTTTGGAGTAGTTTGTGGATTTGGTCTTCTGTCATTTGCCTCAACCAGTTACTTTGGTTATTACTTTGTTTTTCAAAGCAATAAACAATTCGATTGTCAACGCCAATTTTTAACATACCACGATTCAGGCAAGAAAAGCCATACACAAAATCAAATCACAAGGTCTTATTCCATAACAAATGGGCCCTTTGTTTGCGGTAAAATTCGAGCTGGTTTGATTAGTTTACCCATCCAGCTGATGTTGTTGATGCTTTTTGTGTTATTTGGTTTTTCGAAGAAGAGCAATGCTTTTTCTTTTTTTAGCAGAGGTAGCTTTTTTGGATCTTTTTTAGAAGAAAAAAAATAGTGTTTTTCTGGGGAAAAAACGGTTTTTTCTTCTTTCAATAGATGTTATTATTTTTTTGTTTTTCAGTGAAATAATAACAATCAGACAAGTTTGAGCTAAAGAAAGAGTGGGCAGGCATTTTCAGGTTGATGGATAACAAGGAGTTAAAGATTTCAGACAAAGTTGTGGGTGCTCGGAAAAGAAGCGGTTCTGTGTTTTGAGGGGTTTGTGTCCTGCTAATTCATTGTATAAGTTTGTATTATGCTTTAAACTTGTGATTTAGATGAAAAAAGGTGAGCGGTATTGGTCACTGCAAAAACTGAGGTGCTTCATGAACCAAAACTTGACACCATCTTAATGGTGGAAAAAGCAATCCTTGAAGCAGAGGAATATCCCACAAGAACCAGGTTGTGGAAGTGTTTGCCCAGGAAAATGCAGTATCAGACCTTTAAACGGGTACTTGACTATTTGGAGGCTTCTGGAAAAATCGGGTTTGACCAGAAAAGAATCGTTTACACTGGTGTTAGTAATTCTAAACTTGAGGCGCTGATGAAGTCTAGCTTAAAGATTTAGGCTTTAGGTTGTTTTGTCCTCTTAAATAAGGACGTGGTTGCTTGTTTTTCAAGAATAATCTTGAATGATTTTTTGTTAGTGTTTTTTATTTGTGTGTTTTATCTGGGGGTACTGGTGCCAGTTAACTTGGTGGGGTGTTTCTGATTATTTGTTCTGTGTGGTCGCTTCCCTTTTTTTGGTTTAAGGCTGTTTATGTATACTTTTGGCAACAAATTATATATATT
This sequence comes from Thermoproteota archaeon, assembly GCA_012513715.1. Taxonomy (GTDB): domain Archaea; phylum Thermoproteota; class Bathyarchaeia; order Bathyarchaeales; family Bathycorpusculaceae; genus Bathycorpusculum. The sequence goes on from JAAZBP010000192.1 coordinate 1,155, forward strand.
GACAATAATATATTTAATCGCTATGTGTCCTGAATCTTCAGTTCCACCAAAGATAGTAGAATACGTAAAAAACAAAGATGTAGTATCTATTAGAGACATCTCTCAAGCCTTCAGTTTGACCGAAATAACCGCGAAGAATTATCTTAGCCGCCTTGCCATAATGGGAGAAATCAGAAGTATCGGTAGAGGACTCTATCAGGCGGGAAGAGTCGAAGGCGTAATTATGAGGCCGCCTCCGATGCTAGCTAAGGTTGCAGAAGAGATCCGCGGGGTTTTTCCGATGGCTGAATTCACTGTTTGGTCACTGCAAATGTTTTCTGATTATTCTCATTACATGATAGGAAAGGACCTGATGTTTGTTGAAACTTCCAAGATGTTATCTGCAAGTATGCGGGATGCCCTAATTTCAAAAGGGTATCGCGTAGTTCTGCGACCTGAGAAAAGAGATTTTCAGGAATTCGCTTTTTATCCTCAGGTACCCGTATTCATTTTTGAACGCAAAGAATTCTATGGGCTTACTGAATTTGAAGGCTATTTTGTGCCAGTGCCGGAGAGGGTTTGGGCAGATATCTATTATTACTCTACAAGGAAGGGGTTTGTTTTTGATTCATTTGAGCTTGGTTTGATATTCGCAGCAATGGTTGACAGAGGAGGAATAAACTTTGACCGATTGCTAAGGTACTCTGCCCGGAGAGGAATCTTTAGAGAGGTATTGATTTTCTTGTATGAACTCACAAAGACCAACTCTAAGGTTGGAAAGAGTATTGCAGAGCATGTTCTTCTTGGTAGACGCAGGACTCTTAGCACAATTGCAAGTATGGTTGAGGGGGCAACAAGACGTGATTGATAAAACCAAGACTATTGGGGCAACTAAAAACTTTGATTCCGCAAAAATCAATGAATTAATTTCTACTGGGCTGATTAATAACGTCGCTAATCTGGAGAGGGCAATTTTTAGTCTTGAGTATTTAGGTCAGCTGCAAAAGGAAGGGCTGGATTTTATTTTTAAGGGCGGTTCTGCAATTCAAGTGATTCTACAAGATAAATGGGCGCGTCTAAGCGTTGACGCTGATATATGTTCAAATGTTTCAGAAAAAGAACTTATCGAAATTATGAGCAATATCTATCAGAAGTTTGGCAAAACAGCTTTTTCTTTTAAGTTTAGAGATAGAACCATAGCTGGGTCGATTCCATTTTACCTTTTCATCCTTGAGGCTCCTTCAATTGCGGTAATTGGAGAAACTCGAAGTTGTTTGCTTGACGTTATGGGAATAAAACCCAATTATGCTACAACCCAAGTCGCACTTAAGACTCCATTTTTTGATTCAGACCTGACTATAACAACTCCTACCATTGGTGCCTTGCTCGGAGATAAACTCAGTACAATCGGACCTAACACGATGGGTCGCCATTTAGTGGATAGCCGGAACGGATTGGAGTATGCAAAACATTTCTATGACATTAAAACTCTGCAAGAAGCAGATTTTAATTTTAAGGACTGCTGTCTGGCGTTTCATGAAGCTATTGATTTGCAATCTAAAATTCGGAGCAAAAATTTATCAGTTCAAGAGTGCTGCGAGGATCTGTTTTTTACTTGTAAAGTGGCAAGTCTACCCCAGAATATCAGTGAACAATTAATCGCGAAACTGTCAGAACAACCCCGTATGCGTGCGCGCTCTGAGTTTAGGATTCTTCGTGATGGTTTAGCGCGGTTTCGTCCATTCTTGGTTCGAGGGCTTACTTATTCTTGGGATGATCTTAGGTACTGCGCAGCGTTGACGGCTTTGTTGACTAAAATGGCGCAAATCGATCTTTCAGAGAAAAAAATTAAGGCAATTTTGAAGGCAAACATGCCATCTAAGAAAGAAGAGATACAGTCAGTTGCAGCTAAAGTGGCCGCTGTTCCTGAGCAAGAAAGATGGTTTATTCAATTGAGTGAGTTGGTAAACTTTCCTAGAATTCTTCAGACTTGGCATGGCTACTTTTTTTTGGAGCCTGCTACCTAAAAAAGTCTAAGATATAGACGTCTTAGCTGACCAAGAAAACTGTTTTTCAGCTAGAGCCATGATTTTTCCGTTTTTTCTTTTATTGAATGTTATTATTTTTTCGTTTTTCAGTGAAATAATAACAATCAGACAAGTTTGAGCTAAAGAAAGAGTGGGAAGGCATTTTCAGGTTGATGGATAACAAGGGTTGAGGATTTCAGACGAAGAAATGCAAAAAGAAATGTTTGGGTGCATGTTTAGGTTTAGTTGAACATTAAAACTTTGATATGTATAATGCACTTAATACATGGTTTGTAGTGTATATAAAAAGCCAAGTTACTGCGTCTATTGACAACTCATTTATAAACAGCTTGTCAATGCACTGACAGCTTACTTATAAACAACATGAAACCAAAATCCGTAAGAACAGGTCAGGAATCAAACCGCGGCGCTTTGCAGATGTGCACAGATTTTAAGGACTAAACATGCTTATTGGTTCTAGAGTCTTTTCTAGTTTAATTTATTAATTTAACCGATAATATTATAATGTTCTTAAAAGAACTAGCTAAAGCGTTTTCAAATGGAGAAGATGGAAGATTGTTACTGGAGAATAAAGCTTCCACTTATA
>JAAZBP010000193.1 GCA_012513715.1 Thermoproteota archaeon
GGTTATTACTGGCTTTGTACCTCTCATTGCTTTAGGTGTGATTGTTCCGATTCTCGCTAAAGTTATGACTTGGTATGGTCTCCAGCCTCAAAAGCACGCTGGATATTAAATCCCCCACTCTTTTCTTTGTTTAGAAGGATTTCTACACTTTACTGTAAACGTTTAAAGTCTTACAATAAAAAAATGATTGAATTATAGGTTAAATAAACTGTTAAAGAAAATTAAGAACTTTTGGGGGCAAATTCCCAAGCTATGTTGCCTTTCCAGAGTTCGCCTTTTTTTGTCAAGCGAATTTCTTGCTCATCAATTTCTATCAAGCCTTGGTTTTTGAGTTTTTCAAGTTGCTTCGGAAAGACCTTTTCTGGTGTAGTTCCGAATTTTTCCATGAATTCTTTTTTACTTACAGGTAATAGTAAGTAAAGTCTTGTCATTGTTCTTCTCATCATATCTTCTGTTGTAGACTCAGAAAGTCTATGAATAGGTAATTTACCTACAGCTACTGTTTCCATATATTCATTAATGTTTTCGATGTTGGAGTATGAGAACTTTTGAAGGTAACCCATGAAACAACCTGCACCAGTTGTTAATATGCCTCCCCATGGCCAACCGTTTAGGCAGTTTTCTCTCATGTGCCATTCAACACGACTGTAACGGTCGTGACCTACTGCTTTATAACCGGCCTCTGTCAGAATTTCATGAGCTTTTATGTGAAGTTGTTTTTCATGTTCAGCATCACCTTGTGGTGGTGACGTCCCATTTTTAATCATCTTTTCAAGTAGTGTTCCAGGATCCACATGTAATGAGTAAGCATCTACTTCTGCATCTAATTCAATAGTTTTTTTAAGAGTATTTTCCCAACTTTCCATTGTCTGTCCAGGTAAATTATACATTATATCAACACATACGCATAACCCCAGTTTCCTAGCGTGTTTAATCGCAGCCTCTACATCTGCAGCACTGTCAGGTAAACACAACATTTTACGTAATTTATCATCAAATGTTTGAGCACCCATATCTACCTGAAATACCCCATATTCAGCCAACTTATCCAATTTTTTAAGTGCTAAAGTCTTTGATGACCCACTTATCTTAATGAAGTATTCTTTGTTTATGTTGAAATTTTCTTTGCAGAAATCAATAAGATCAATCATTTGTTCGGCAGATAAAACACTAGGTGTTCCTCCACCCAAAACAATTTCATCAAAAACGCTTGTTTTCACATATTTTGTACTTGCGTACATTGCAAGTTCTTTTTTCAACATAGATAAGTACTGTTCTATCTGGACCTTAGTTGTTGGAGTAGTTGGGAAATAACAAAATGCACATTTGGAGTCACATAATGAAATCCATGGCTGCAACTCCATTAATCGACCTGATGTGTTTTCTGTATTTAGAAACTCCATAAATGCTTTATAGGTTTCAGGTTTAATGTCGGGATAGTCTCGGTATGTATAGGGCGGCCAATTTTCCCGTGACCCGTAGACTTCTGACTTGTTATTTTCAAGTTCAGAGGCTTTTGTCATAATTCTTCCTTCTTTGATTTTAGTTTTAAAGACCGTCCGATAATGTAATAAAGTTTCCGCAATGAAGTGTTATGTATCTAACTTTTAAGTCCGTGCTATTTTAGGCGTGAGATTTGATTCGCCAAAGATTATAGTTTAATGCTGTTCTAGCCATTATTTTGCTGTACAAGTTACCTTTGATGTATCCTTTCACAGCTTGACGCATTATGTAGCGGGGACTGTAGAATCTGTTGTAGAATTGTCTTCTCATGGCTGCAATTTCTGTTGCTGGTAAATTGGGATCTTCAAATATGGGGTTCATTGTGTTGTATGTCTTCCAGTCCTCTGACATTTTCCAGCCTTTTTTGTCAACTATTTCACGAAGATGTGTTCCAGGGTAAGGTGTAGCATGACAAAGCCAAGCGTCATCCGGTTCAATTTCAGCTACGAAATCAAGTGTTTCCTGTAGAGTTTGTTTTGTTTCTCCGGGGTAACCTAAAATAACGGATACTGTGACAAACATACCTGCATCTTTAGCCCATTTAATGGCGTTCTCGATTTGTTGGTTTGTGACTCCTTTCTTTAAAATTGCCCGCATTGTAGTGCATCCTGATTCTACTCCAAACATAGTCTCATCACAGTTCGCTTTCGCCATTTTTTCCAATAATCCTTTTGTTACAACATCAGCTCGAGTTCCGCAACCCCAATGTAATTTTATTTTTCTATCAATTATTCCATCACAGATTTTTTCTGCTCTTTTACGGTCAAAGGTTAATGTGTCATCTTGAAAAGCTACACCTTCAGCTCCAAACTCGTTTTGAAGCCACTCCAATTCATCTAAAACTTTTTTTGGGCTTCTAGCTCGGAATTGCTGACCAAACATTTGAGAGGCCACACAGAACGAGCACTGGTATGGGCATCCTCTACTGGTTATTATGGGTAAAAGTTTTCTTCCTGCAACCCAATACTTTTCGACTGAAACAAACTTGTATGCTGGTAATGGTAATGAATCTAGATCTTGTATGAACGGACGGTTTTGTGTTTGAATTATTTTTTTATCTTTTCTAAAAGTGATGCCTTTAATGTTATCAAGCTTTTCTTGTGTTTCTGGTTGCCTAGCCAATTCTAGAATTGTCTCTTCGCCTTCGCCTCTAACTATTATATCCACAGATTTTTCTCTGTTGAGGACTTCTTCATCTGCAAATGTTGCGTGTGGTCCACCCATAACAACAGTAGCGGTAGGTATAGCTTCTTTTGTCACTTGGGCACATTTGAATGCTGACTCAATTGTGGGCGTCATAGAGCCGATTCCAACTAAGGCTGGCTGAAATTTTGATAACTCCGTTTTTAGTTTATCATGATCAAAATGGTTTACCGGGCAATCTATAATTTTAACTTCAAACCCGTTCTCATCCAATACAGCAGCCATGTAAGCTAATCCTAATGGTGGAAAAAGTGGATGGTGACCAATATCTATCGGGAGTGGTGGAGTTACAAGCGCTATTTTTTTATTTAAATTCATTAACCATACACTTACGCTGGGGTATAAATTTGAGTATAGCTTAACGTTGTTGTTTTTACTTTTGAACTTTTTGCTCTCTTGTCATTTTTTCTAATTATACATTATTTGGTATGAATGTTTGATCCTTTCTTGTTACGAGTTTTTAACAAAAATGTTGTTGCTACGATAAATGTAATTGCTATAACACCGATTATAATCGCAACTTCAACTGGAATTATTGGTTCAGAACTATTTTGCTCTTCAGATAGGTTCCCAAAAGCGTATACCATGTGATCATATGACCCTATGTATACTATGCCATTTGCTATTGCAGGTGAAGAGACTACTTGGTCATTAGTAGTGTAACTCCATTTTAAACTACCTGTCTTGGCGTTTAAGGCGTAAACTTTACAGTTATAGGAACCGAAAAAAACTGTTTCATCTGAGACAACTGGAGATGAAGCAACTTCGCCACCCGTAAAGTATTCCCATATTAGTTTACCCTCATCAGAATCTAAAGCATACATTTTGTTGTCATCTGACCCTATATAGACAACGCCATCTGCTATAGCCGGAGATGACGATATTGTGCCTTCTGTGGTATATTCCCAAATCATAAAGCCTGAAGAGGCGTTGAGAGCATAAATTTTGTAGTCGTAAGATCCAATGTATACCTTCCCGTTAAATACACATGGCGAAGAAACAACATGGCCTGATGTTTTAAATTTCCACAACAGAGTTCCTTCTGTAGCATCTAAGGCGTAAATGTTTCCGTCATTTGATCCAATATAAACTATATCATCAGCAATAGCAGGTGATGAAACCATTATCTGGTCGCCAGTAGTATACTTCCATATCGATTTACCGTTTGAAGCATTCAAAGCATAAACTTTGTGGTCCTCCGAACCCACGTATACAACATCTTTATACACCGCTGGAGAAGAGACAACTGCAAAACCAGTGGTGTAATTCCATATTTCATTTCCAGTTTGTGCATCTAAAGCATAGACTTTACCGTTATAGGAACCAACATAAACAATATTGTTTGCTATTGCTGCTCCAGAAAACATAACCATATCTCCTGTGTCATAACTCCAGAATACTGTGTTGTGTAATTCCCAGTCGTAACCAATCATTCCTGTAGAAGCGTTTAAAGCATATATTTTTCCGTCATGTGAACCTACATAAACTAGTCCATTTGCAACAGTGGGTGTTGAGTCGATTTTGCCTCCAGTTGCAAATTGCCACATTAAAGAGCCCTCGGCAGCGCTCAAAGCGTAGAATTTTCCGTTCCAAGAACCAACAAAGACCATGTCATGGGCAACTGCTGGACAAGAAATTACGATGTCTTCGGTATTGTAGGTCCATAAGACTTCGCCGGTTAATGCTTTTAAAGCGTAAATGTTATTGTCGTTCGAACCTACATAGACTACTCCTTCAGATACTGTAGGCGAAGACGCTACACCACCGCTTGTAGTGTAACTCCAAATGTGCTTACCGTCAGTTGCGTTGAGAGCATAAACCTTGCTGTCCAATGAACCAAAGTAGACTACGCCATCTGATATATACGGTGCAGAGTAAACATCACCGTCCGTAAGATATCTCCATTTTAATTCACCGCTAAAAGCATCTAAGGCATACACATAATCGTCTGAGGAACCAATATACACTACTCCATCAAAAACATTGGGAGGTGAAATGATGTGATCACCTGTTTTGTACCTCCAAATTAATTGGCCATTTGTTGCGTTTAATGCATAAATGTAGTTATCCATTGATCCAATGTAAACTGTGCCATTTTGTACAGCTACTGAGGAGAGCATAATGCTGTCTCCTGTTGTATAGTTCCAAATCTGTTTTCCAGTTGTAACGTTGAGAGCATAAACTTTGCTGTCTTCTGACCCAAAATAAACTACTCCATCGACTATCAGTGGATCAGAATCTACATAGTACCCTGTTTTGTAGTTCCATAGTTTTTCTCCAGTGGAAGCGTTTAATGCGTAAAGGTTAAAGTCCTCTGAACCCACACATATTATTCCGCCTTCAATGCTAGGTTTAGAGACAATGATTCCGTCAGTGGTATAATTCCAGATTAGTTGACCATTAGTAGCGTTGAAAGCATATACCTTGCGATCATATGAACCCGTATATGCTATTCCATCAACGATTATAGGAGAGCCAACTTGTCCTCCGGTGTTGAATTTCCAAAGTGTCTGGTTAGTTTGAGGTGCTTGAGAGTCTGAGTGGCCTTCATTTGCGAGGGTACCTCTAAACATTGGCCAATCTGATTTCGGCAAATTTTCTGCTAATACAATTTCTGAAGCTAAGAAAAGAATTACAGTAAATATGATTATGATCCTTTTCTGATTCATTTCTGCTCTTATTATTATTAGATTATGTGATAAAATATGTTTTTATAAAAAAATAAATTCAAAATAAAAAAGAAAAGTTTGTGTTATTCCTTTTTACGTAAAGCTTCTGGTATATACGCGCAGGCCGGATCTGACTCTGTTATGTCACCAGTGTAAGCGTAAGCTCGGTTTCTACATCCACCACATATTTCTCGGTATTCGCAAACTCCACATTTACCTTTTAATATATTTCTATCTTGGAATTTAGTGTAGTACTCTGATTTTTGTATTTCTTTCCAAGCAGTTGTTATGCTTTTGTCTCTTATGTTACCAAGCATCATAGGCTCCGAAGGTTGAAGATCAGTGTAGAAACAAGGAATAAAATCGCCGTTTTCAGTAACACTAATGTAACCTCCGAAAGCGAAGTATGTGCATTTACCGTGGAACTCTTTTTCGTACCAATGGTTAAACCGGTCTTCGGGTATTCTCTGTTTAACTACACGTGCAAAATGTGGGCAATGGACATGAATTTCAAATTTTTCTTTGTATTTCTCAGTTAAATCCCAGATGTGATTTAGTACCCACTCGTATTGTTCTGGTGTGGGTGTTAACTCCATTGTGGATTTCGCTCTGCCACTGGGCACTAAGTGATTGTACCATACAAAGTTAGCGTTGTACTTTTCAGCTAACTCAGCAACATGGTCAAGATGTTTATAGTTAATCTTTGTTATTGCCGCAGATATTCCGTTTAAAATTTTTCCTTTAGATAATTTTTCTATCGCTGCAACTGCTTTTTTGTATGATCCTTTTCCGCGTAATTGATCATTAATTTCTTCGGGTCCATCAATACTGACTGATGTCCATATTTGGTTTTTCACCAAGTTATCGTAGATTTCGCCGTCAACGAAACATCCGTTAGTTAAAAGGCAAACATTTAACCCTTTACCTTTAGCGTAACTTGCAATTTCAAAAATGTCTTTTCGCATTAATGGCTCGCCGCCTTTAATGCCGAACCATCTGACACCAAATTTGTGAACTTCATCTACAAGATGCATTGCTTCTTGGGTTGTAAGTTCTCTTGGTGCATGTTGTCCAGTGGCGTCAACATTACAGTATCTGCATCTTGCATTGCAGGCGCCTGTTGATCGCCACGAAGTCATAAGTAAAGGGCCTTTATTATCAGTCAAATTAAAATCCTCTCAAGGTTTTACTGCTTTCTGTTTAGTTTAACGGTTCTCTTCTCATCCTAAAAAAGCTTATGTGGTATTTGCCCTCTTTAGTTCTTACTCACCTACACGATTTTTAGAACTCGGTATTTATCCAAAAGCTCTAAAATATTGTTCCATAATGTTTATAGTGGAAAAAAATGATCATATGATTGAGGCAAGGAAACGATATATCCTCTAAATTCACTTTATAAATTGGGAAATGGCTTGACGGGGGAAACCTGCGATTACTAAGAAATTCATGTCTATATTTTTATTAGTTTTATTATCTCTCTCGATAGTCACGTCTTATTATCCTACATTTGGGCAAGAAACTTTAGTTCCATCTAACATTTTAAATAAATTCGAATGGTCACAATTCCAAGGAGACTCTTCTTTTACCAGATTCTCTTCAGGTCCAGCCCCTGATACTTCATCAGTACTCTGGAAAACAAACGTGACTGGAATACAACCATATATTGCAGCATTTAACGGAAAAATATACGTGTCCAACCATACATGTGTGTTTGCCCTTAATCAGCAAGGTGAAATCGTGTGGCAAACTCCTCTTCCCAAATCTACACACTGGCCAATAGCCTACAAAATCGATGATTCACATATGGTGGTGGAGAGTTACTGTCTTAACCCTGAAACAGGTAAAATAATCTGGCAAAGTTCTGACTTTAACGCTTATACAGGCATTTTTAACGCAAACGTTTACAGTCCTGAAGAAAAAATGTTCTACATCAAAGTTGACTCTTACATAGAGGCTTGGAGCTTCGCAAATCCATCTCAACCACCAACACTTGCTTGGCGAACATATATTCGGGGAGGCGGATTAACCGGAATAGGCACAACATATGGTGATGGCAAAGTTTTCACAGGCTCCTTTGAAAATATGCAACTGGCGCTCGATGCCAAAACAGGCGATATTCTATGGACTACTAACACTAAAGGGCCAATGGTTTTTACTGGTGCTTATGTTGATGGCTTATACCTCAAAGGCGGAACCGACGATAATACAATGTATTGTTTTAATGCAACAACCGGTGAAATCGTATGGACATATAGACCTGACACTGACGGCTATTTCACTACAGGTTGCGCTGTAGCTTACGGAATGGTATATCACATGAACATGGATGGCTATCTGTATGCTTTTGATATTAAAACAGGCGAGGTAGTCTGGACGTATAAAGGACCTAACGGCTCAATAATGTGGCCAGGAATGCCTACAGTTGCTGATGGAAAAATCTTTGTAACTACCGGTGAATCAGCACAATATAATGCGCCTCCCGGTACATCCGAATTCGCATGCATCAATGCATACAATGGTGAACCACTTTGGACACTTAATATTGAGACATTGGCACCACGTGAATCTGTTGCTGTAGCCTATGGTACATTATATATTATTCCTGGAGACGTTACAACTGCAGTTGATACAATTTCAGGTAATGAATACTCTACAATTAACCAAATTTGGGCAATAAGTGATGGACCGCACTATGTTAGTTCTTGGTCTATGTGGCGTGCTGACCCAGTTCACTCTTCTACTGCCCAAGTTGGGCCTGCAAATCTTACTTTATCTTGGAAATTCGAGACTGGTGGTTCAGTTATTTCTTCTCCCAGTGTTGTAGATGGCATAGTTTATGTTGGTTCAACAGACGGTTACCTGTATGCCTTAGGCGCTTGGAGCGGCGAGCTAATCTGGAAATTTAAAACTAATGATTTGATTGAATCGTCGCCAGCCGTTGCAAATGGCAAAGTATACACAGGCGGCGATGATGGTTACGTTTACTGTTTAGATGCATACACTGGTGAGTTTATCTGGAAAACCTTTGTCAATGGTAACTTACCCTTTACTTTTGCAAATTTAGTTCTAAAGTCTTCTCCAGCAGTCTACCAAGGCAGAGTTTATATAGGTTCTTTGGATGGGCACCTCTATGCTCTTAATGCAAATACTGGTAACATAGATTGGCAGACAAAGACTAATGGACCTATAGAATCCTCTCCTGCAGTCGCCGAAGGCGGTGTATTCTTCACATCTGAAGAACCAGATGTCGGTGCATTATACAAACTCGATGTCAACAATGGTGCGGTTTTGTGGAAAAAAGAGCTTCCTTACAGAATTTCTTTTGGAGGAGGCACTTTAATGTTAGGTTCTCCATCGGTTGCAGAAGGTCGAGTTTTTGCTTCCTCTAATTGGGGTGACTACTTCTGTTTTGACACAGAAACAGGTGAAATGCTATGGCGTTTCCAAAACCCAACAGCGACCGAGTTTATCGTATCCTCACCAATATACCTCGAAGATGGGACAGTTTTACTTATAGACAAATTTGACCTAGCATGTGTTGACGTTACAAACGGTTGGGTTATTTGGAGCGCATATACTGGAGACGAGTTGTATGTTTCCCCCTCTTATGCAGATGGTAAAGCCTATATGGTGACCAGTCAAAGACACATTTTTGTACTTGACACAACTGTTAACGGAACAAAAATTGCTACTGCTACTACCCCATCAAGTAGTTGGTCATCACCTACAATCGCCAATGGTCGGTTATATGTTGGATGTCATGACTGGAATGTATACTGTTTCTCTGACACCATAACAACTGAACCTACACAGGAGCCTATGAAAGATGATTCAAAAACTTCACCAATGTCTCTTGTGATAACCATAATTGTAGTTTTGGTGGCTTTTGCAGTTATATTTGTATACATCCTGAAAAAACAGGTGAAATAGTTAACCTACTTTTCTTGTTCAGTTTTTGATGCACTGTATCCCCCAACACTTTTTTTTGGGCGACGCATCTTACTTAACTTTTTAAATCCCCAACTGAGCACCCTGTTGTTGCACACAAGGTGATTAAGTGCCGCACGCGCCATTATTTGGCTATAAAAGTCACGTTTAAACTTCTTATTCAAGAAATATCCAGTGGAGAAGTAATTATCAAAGAAAGCCTTCTTGGTCTCCTCTAACTTTTCAAGTGGCAGCAACTTGTTGGTAAATACTTGGGTTTCTTCTCGGTATTGATTCCAATTTTCAGTAATTTCTAGCCCCAGCTCTTTGACGTAATTGGCAAGTTCTGTTCCTGGATACGGAACAGCTTCACACATGTAAACATAGTCAGGTTTTGTTTTATAGAGAAAATCAATAGTTTGCTGTAGCATCTCTGGTGTTTCTCCTGGGTAGCCAATCACAAGTGATACTGCCACCGATATCCCTGCCTCTTTTGCCCATTTGATTGCTTTAGCATTTAATTCTACAGTCGTGCCTTTACGCATGACTTTCAACATTTCTTGGCTGCCTGATTCTACGCCAAAGTGGATTAATTGACAATTTGTGCTTCTCAATTTAGCTAAAAGTTCCTTAGAGACCCTGTCAACTCGTGTTCTACAATCCCACGGTAAATTGATTTTACGCTTCTGCATTTCGTCACATATGTCAAAAGCACGTTTTAAATCAAAAGTGAATGTGTCATCGTAAAATGCGAATGCGCCTGCTCCATATTCGTCTCTTAACCACTCCAGTTCATCAACAACTTTTTTTGGGCTTCTGCCTCTGAAGGTTTTACCGCACATTTTTGAAGCTAAACAAAAAGTACATTGCGAGGGGCATCCTCTACTGGTGATTATGGGCATGTAGTTTACGTCAAAAAGCTTGTACATGCTCACATCGAAATGGTGATGTGCTGGATGTGGTAGTGAGTCAATGTCTTGTATGAACGGACGGTCTTGGGTGCGGACGATTTGGTTATTATCTTTATAAGTTATGCCTTTAACTTGACTCAAGTTTTTGAGGTTTCCATCTGAAACCAGTTTCGCCAGTTCCAGCATAGTCTGTTCGCCTTCACCTCTAACTACGATGTCTAATTCGCTGCTTTCTGTTACTGCCTGTTCATCTAAAACAGTAACATGTGGTCCACCCATTAACGTCAAGGCTTTCGGAGCTGCTGCTTTGGCTGATTTCAAAACGTCTAGTGCAGGTAAATATGTGACTGTAGCCGATGTAATTCCTATTATGTCTGGATTCAAGCTTCTAATTTTATTTTCTATTGTTTTTTGGGTTAAACTACTTGTTTGGCAATCTACTACGTCCACATTGTACCCGTTTTGCTCCAGCACAGCTGCCAAATATCCGATACCAAGTGGTAAAAAGATTGATTGCACTGCTTCGGGCGGATAAGGCGGGTTTACGAGTACTACGTGGGCGCTCACTTTTGGTTCCCCAAACATGTAATACTCAAAAACACGGTTATGCGTCTATTATGTGTTTTGTAAACACAATTAACACTTGGGTCTATCTGAATTCGAGGCTGATAACACAAGGTTTTTTATTTAATACATTCAAACTATCGCCTGATACTACTAATAACGGAGCAAATGGTCTTTGGCGATAGATATAGCATTAATTAACGCAAACATAAAAACTATGAATTCAACTAACTCTGTCGCCGAAGCTTTAGCAATAACAAAAAATAAAATCGTTAAAGTCGGATCAAATCACGAGATAACTGCGTTAATAGATAAAGACACTAAAGTTATAGACCTGAAAAGAAAAACAGTTTTGCCCGGTCTAATTGATACTCATATACACGTAGCAGATTATGGACGGTGTCTAATGTGGCTTGACTTAACTGAAGCAAAATCCATTGCTGAAATACAAAAAATGGTTGAAGACAAAGCTAAATCGGTTCCCCCGGGCAAATGGATAATAGGTCAAGGCTGGAGCGAAAAACGCTTCAAAGATGACATAATGCTTGAACGTGACGTATTAGATACAGCTGCTCCAAATAATCCTGTAATACTTTATCGTGAAGCTTCAATGATTTGTGCAGTAAACACTCAAGCTTTGAAGTTAGCTGGAGTAACTAAGCATACTCAACCTCCAAAAGGAGGTAATATTGACAAAAACCCTGATACAGGTGAATTGACTGGGATTTTACGTGAAACAGCTACCACAATGGTTTGGGGTGTCGTCCCTGAGCCCACTGAAGAGGAGCTTCTGGAAGCAACTGTAGTGGCCTGTCAAAAAATAGTTGATGCAGGAATAACGAGTGTCCATTGGCTTGTAATATCTGAAAGTGAATTGGCGATAATTCAAAAAATGCATTTGCAGAACAGAATACCCTTCAGAGTTAACGTGATAGTTCCTGAAGAACTGTATGAGAAAGCTTTCTGTTTGAAAGTTGTTAATGACCAAATGTTGAAAATTGCAGGTGTTTTTATTGTTGTTGATGGTTACTTGGACTCAAAAGAAGCTGCGCTAGTTGAACCTTACAGTGACAATCCAACTAATAAAGGAAAATTACTTCTCAATTATGAGACGCTAAAATCTGCGCTTAAAAAAGCAATAGCCTTGGGCACTCAACCGGTTATACATGCAATGGGCGACAGGGCGATAGACCTAACGTTGACTGTTATCGAGCAGTCACAAAATGATGCAATTCGTTTCAGAATTGAACAAGCCGCAGTTCTAAACAAATCTCTAATAGATCGTATTAAAAAACAAAAAGCTGTAATTACAGTTCAACCCAAAGTTATCTCAACAGAATTTACAGTTTGGTCAGCTATTCAAAGTTTAGGTGATAGAACCCGTTTTCTTCATCCTCTTAAAACTCTGTTCGATAACCAAATAGTTGTAGCCGCAGGTTCAGATTGCCCCATGGAACCACTAAGTGCACTTCTGGGAGTACAAGAGGCTATATTGCGACCAAATTTTCCTGAGCAACGATTGACTCTAGATGAAGCTCTAAGGATGTATACTTCAAACGCTGCCTACTGTGCTGGAGAAGACTCACTAAAAGGCTCAATCGAAGAAGGAAAATTTGCTGATTTAACAATTTTATCATACGACCCTGCTGATGTAGACCCATCAACAATTAATGATATAAAAATTGAATCCGTAATGGTCAATGGTGTATTATTGAAGGATTCCCTATCTATAATCTAAAATATACTGTTCAGCAGGAAAAATTTGTTAATTACTTTTCTATTTCATTTTTAGAAGCATCTTTAATGCTTTTCGTGGGCTATGTATTGCCCTTAAAATTTTTGTCCTTGTTAAAGTTCGATTAACCATATTTGCCCTCATACAGAGTTCACTCAACTCAGCTGCTGTAAATTCTGGTGTTTCCACTAATGGTTCCGTTGCAGCTAGTGCGTAATCACAGAATCCCTCTTTTATGTACCCGCTTGCTTTAGCTTGCTCAAAAAATTTTGTGCCATACAAAGGCATAGCTATACTAAAAACAAAACTTTCTGCACCTAAACTACGAAGTTTATAAGCATACCTTATTGTTTCTTCAATGTCTGCTTTGGTTTCGCCGATTAACCCCATCACAAAAAATACGCCGACTTTAATGCCGACTTTTTTTGCAGTAACAATAGCTTCTTCTACTTTCTTTAAATCTAAGTTTTTATTGGCAATTTTATTAACTACTCTTTGAACTCCAGATTCAGGCGCCACCCTTATTTTTTTACAGCCGGACTTTTTCATTTTAAGCAGAAGTGCTTCGTTTAGTGTATCAGCTCTAATACCGTTAGGGGTAAACCATTCAAAGCGTAAACCTCTCTCGATTATCAAATCGCATATCTGTTCCATTCTTTGTACATCAAAAGTCATATTGTCATCAGCGAAATCAATTTGTTTTATTCCATAAGTTTTGATTACGTGCTCTACTTCGTCAACTACGTTTTTTGGGCTCCGTGGCCGCCATTTTTTTCCCCAGACAATGCTGTGGGTACAAAACACGCAGTTATAGGGGCATCCTCGACTAGTGATAACTATTGTGTATGGTTTGTTTATTTCACCTCGTAACGGATTTTGTTTTACCGCTTGAGTGTAAACTTTCATTGGTAGCAGATGTCTAGCTGGAAGAGGTAGTGCGTCCAAGTTTTCAATGTATGAGCGTTTACTTGTGAGGACAGTTTTTCCGTCTTTCTTGAATCCTAATCCGTTAATTTCTTCATAATCTGTTTTTTTCTTTTCTAATGCTTCAATTAATTCTGAAATAGTGACTTCAGGTTCGCCGATTACAACAAAATCAACAGCCCTGTTTTTTAGGCAATCTTCAGGGCGAGATGATGGATGAAGCCCAAATAATATAACAGTTATGTCTATGTTTACTTTTTTAACAATTGAAGCCACTTCAAAAGCTGTTATCGACCAACCTGAAAAAGGAATTTCTATAATCACTACATTAGGGTTCCAATCTGAAAGCCTCTGCGCTATAGTTTCGTTACTTAATCCAACTCTATATTTTGTTTCATCCATTTCTAAAAGGTTATTCCACCCTTCAGTCGGCGAATCAATTATGCTTACGTCTTGAGTTTTTTCCAGAACTGCTGCGACAGAGGCCATGGCTATAGGTGGAAAAACATTGGGTTTTCCCCAAGCTTTCGGTTGAATTCTTGGTGGATTAATAAGGCAAACACGCATGCAAAGGCACTTCTTAAAACCAATACTACCAAACTCTTCGATTAAATCTTTCTACTAAATTGGCATAAACCAAAAACGCACAATAAAAATCACTATGATGCATAAGAATCCCCAAAGTACAATTGTTAAATCTCTGATCCGTAAAGCATCTAATATTTTCTCGCCGGTTAATGCTTCTTGTGCGTCTCCAAGAATATATTGTCCCGGCTTCTCAAGTTGTACCTTTAGTGCACCGGCAACAGCTGCCATTGGCCAACCATGGTTTCTACTAGGTGTTTTTGCATGGTCTCTTTTTGCTATTCTCCAAGAATTCTTAGCATCCAAACGTAAAATTAAAGCTGATAGAATCATAAGTAGTGCTGTGAGTCTAGTTGGGATATAATTAACAAATGAATCGAGATTTGCGCTAAACCACCCTGTGTTAATATGCTCTTTTGTTTTGAATCCAACCATGCCATCTAATGTGTTTATTGCCCTAAATGCAATAGCGCCTGTTACTCCAAAAAGAGCAAATGACATCATTGGTGAAAGTTTAAAGTCAATCAGGTTCTCTGACATAGACTCTATAACTGCGCTGCTAATCTGTGAACCATTCAACCCCTTTGAGTCTCTGCGTGAAAAATGGCTATATTTTTTTGCTTCATCTAAATCGTCGTTTATTATCGCCTTTGTAGCTGCTTTCGCCCAATCAGTTTCAAGTTTTATGCAAATCGTCATCTTTAATATTATTATGCCAACTAAAGCGTAAACTAAAATATTGATGTAAGCTGGTATGTACGTGTAGATTAGCCATAACCCAAAAAATACTGGAGCTGAGGCTGTAACGATAACAGTTAAAGCCAATAAAACTCCTAAAAACTTTTCCACCCGTGCATTTTCACTTTTAAAGTAGGGTTCAATTTTTTTTGTGAAATTTCCAATAATGACTGTTGGATGCAACTTGAAAGCAATTTTATCTGGGTAATTTGGGGAAGGATCTCCAAAAATCAAATCCAGCAATATAGCCAGTACAAGCATTACTATTGCGACTAATATGTTTAGGCCATTTTGTGCCAGCCAAAGGTAAATGTCAAGCATCGATTCGATACTTAAGCGCTCGCTTTATATCAATTACGGTTCTCTTTAGCAGAGGTAGAGACTTATTTGTTAAGCTTATTTTTTAATTGATTTTAAAATGATGTGGTAGCTTTTTTGAGACAATATCTGCAATGTAATAGCCTATTGGAATCATGATTAATGCTGTGGTGATGTTGTAGAAGACGATTGCTGGCATTACAGCTATAACCAATCCATAGCAGTAGTCAATACTGTTCCCAGATACTAATGCTACAAGAAAACCAAATATGCTATAGTCAAATGCTAACATAATTAACGATCTGGAAATTAATCCTGATGTCGTGTAGGCAATGGCTGGTTTAATTATTTTAAATCGCTGCAATTTCTGTCTGAGAAACTTTTCAAAAATATACATACCCAGTAACATGGTGAGGACAGAAATAAAATAGTAAGTTGCACCTAAAACTCCTGCTGGGTTAATGTTTAGCATAGTGGTTATTAACATATTCAAAATAGCTACCATGATTCCGCTTTTGTAGCCAAATAATAGACAAGCTGTTACTATAGAAATATCACCTAGTTGATAAGAGTGTGTTATTAAGTATGGTGCTGGAATCCGAATTAAATTTAATACTGCTGTCACAGCTGCGAAAGCAATTATTGCACCGACTGTTTTAGTATTCATAATTCCTTGTTCCAGTTGCAGTTTTTTTAATTTTAATTACTCTTTTTGTATAATAAAGAATTCTATGTTTTATCTGATTAGTTCTCTTCGCTTAACTACTTTTCTGAATATCTAAAATTATTTTCAGCTTTTTGCAATCAATCGACTTTTTTGACTTAATATCGCACCTAAATTTGGGTTAACTGGGAAACTTGTGTCATCTGCACATGCTAATTCTACACGTTGAATGTAAGGTTCTTTTTTTACTTCTTTAACGATCTCCTGAATGCTTTTTAAATCCGTAATTGGTGCAATTGCTAAAATATCATACATTCCAATTATTTCAGTTACTACCATCACATTTTTTAGACTTTTTAAGTATTCTATTGCTTTTATTTTAGACCCCTTAGGTGCCAACGTTATTAATAGGAAAGCTTTGCCTTGGTAGCCTACTTTTGAAAGGTCAATTGAGACTATTGATTTAAAAATCGTTCCTTCTTTTTTCATTTTTTCATATCTTCTTCTGACAGTGTAGGGTGTTGATCCTATGTTTTTCGCTATTTCAACAAATGTCAAAGATGCATCCTTGAAAAGTTCACTTAATATTAGATAATCCAGTTTATCCATGCTGTCATATTCCTTTCTTTAAGGGGTTTAACTGTATATTCTCAAAATTCAAGTATGGAAATCCTGACCATACATTAACAATTACTTTCCTTATACCAAACCGTCTTTTAGCCATCTCAACGCATTCATTCAAGCTTGAAATATTTTCGGCGTAAACCACTGCACATAAATCATATTCACCAATACTAGTTGAAGGTTCGATTAAATGCGTATGTTCGCATAAGAATTTCACTATCTCTTCTGTATTTGCGTCTGTTTCCATTCCAATGGTTGCTACAATCTGAAAACCCATTATTCCTATTGGTGCAAAAAGCGTTGCGCCTGTGATGACCCCTAACTTTTTTAATCTTTTAATCCGATTTAGAACTGCAACCGACGATATACCGCATTCTTTAGCCATCTCTTTTAGGCTTGTGCGTGCATCTTTAATTAAAATATGCAAAATTTTATCGTCAGTTCCGTCTATACTGATGATTGGGGTCATTTCAATTCAGCAATTAGCTCAATCTATTGAATATAAAGTTTTTTCGGTAATTTTATGTATTGCTATTTAATTTAAAAAAATATGAAATATTTGATGTCTTTTTTTATTAAATCATATTTAAAAAGGCTTAATAAAATTATTCGACGCCAAACTTTTTCACAAAGTCTTATAAATGTAGTTCTCCAATCGTGGTATACATAAAAAAGGAAAATGATACAAAATGAACCAAAACATAAAACAAACACTATCCCTTATACTATTATTATCTTTTGCAGTTTCTATAATTTCAGTTCTACCTATGACTGATGCTCAGACAGCTCCAACAAAACCAACATACGCTTTTATCAGCGCTACCCCCAACCCTGTCGGTGTTGGACAAGAAACCCTACTTCACATTGGCATAACCGAAGCTACTAACGGTACCTATTGGCAATGGAAGGACTTAACCGCCACAGTTACTAAGCCTGACGGAACAAAAATGACGTTAGGTCCATTCAACACTGACTCAACAGGTGGTACAGGAACAGTTCTAGTACCCGACCAAGTCGGTGTATGGAAGCTCCAGACACACTTCCCAGAACAAAAAATGGTTCCTGCTTTTACATTCCCTGCAGTTGAAGTAACCTACCTCGCAAGCGATAGCCAAGTTGTAGACCTAGTTGTTCAAGAGGATCCTATACCATATTTCCCGCCTTTCCCACTACCAACTGAATACTGGAATAGACCAATTAACGCACAATTCTATGAATGGGCACCACTAACCGGCAACTGGTTAAGACCTGTCGGAAGCTATTCTATGCCACCAATTCCAAAGTACATGGAAGGTAACCAAGGTGCTCCTGAAACCGCTCACATACTCTGGACCACACAGTACGCCCAAGGAGGCATGACTGGAGGCGAACAGGGTAACATGGGCTACGAAATGGGTGACGCATACGTTGGCAAATTCTTAGGGACAGTTGTAATCGACGGTGTAATGTACTACAACCGATATCAATCAACAGGCGGAACTTCAGTAACACAAGAAGTTGTTGCAGTAAACTTGAAAACAGGGGAAGAACTCTGGGTTAAAAACTGGAACAATTCCAGATTAGCTTTTGGTCAAGTATACAACTTCCAAGGATTCAACTATTATGGTGCATTCGCATACCTTTGGACAGTAACAGGTACAACCTGGGATGCATATGACGCACTTACAGGACGATGGGTATACCGAATAACAAATGTTCCTGCAGCAAGTCCGAACTTTAACTATTATGGCGAAAGAGGCGAAATCATAAGATACACTGTAAACCAACAAGCAGGTTGGATGGCTATGTGGAACTCAAGCAAAGCCACAAACCCACAGACTGCACAAGCAGTAGCTGACGGCAGCTGGGATGTACCTGGAAGCGTATTCGACGGTAAAAGAGGCATACAATGGAACGTAACTATACCCAAAGGCTTACCTGGATCAGTTTGCCATGCTGAAGTAAACGATTGCGTTCTCGGTTCACAATCATCTGCTTTCCCAAGTTACAGTGGTAAAACAATTACCTCTTGGGCAATTAGCACAAAGGAAGGCTGTGAAGGACAACTCATCTTTAATAAGACTTGGACTGTTCCATCAGGATTCGAACAGGGCACTTGGGTTTGGAGTGACGTAAGCTTCGAAGATCGTGTATTCATAATTTCATGCAAAGAAAGCCTCAGATTCTACGGTTTCGACTTAGACAATGGCAACTATAAATGGACTACTGAACCAGAACAATACCTACAATACTACGATAAATGGTATGGTCCAATGCACGCTTATGGGCTGTTCCTCAGCGAACGTATGAGTGGTCAAGTAATAGCATATGATATACAAACAGGTCAGAGAGTCTGGAACTATAACTGTTCAGACCCATACGCAGAAATTTTGTGGAGCGAAAACTTCCCAACAAGATTCGAGTTTGCAACTGACGGAAAAGTCTACATATCCTATGCAGAACACTCACCTAACTTGAGCGCACGTGGTGCCCCAATGGTTTGCTTGAACGCAACCACCGGTGAAGAAATCTGGAGAATATCCTGGATGGGTAACTGGTGGGGCGGAACATGCGTCATAGGTGACAGCATAATGGCTGGACTTAACGCAGGCTACGATAACCGCATCTATTCATTTGGAAAAGGTCCAAGTGAAACTACTGTATCAGCATCACCTAAGGTTTCTGAACACGGAAGCAAAGTGCTCGTAGAAGGCTTCGTTAATGACCTAGCCCCAGGTGCAAGCGAATACGATATAGCTGTACGTTTCCCCAATGGCTTACCAGCTGTCTCAGATGATTCAATGACTGCTTGGATGCAATACGTCTATATGCAATATCCACGACCAACAGACGTTACAGGCGTCGAAGTCAATTTATATGTGCTTGACCCCAACAACAACTACTACCACGTCGGCAGTGCAACTAGTGATGCAAACGGCTTCTACAGTTGCTCATTTGTTCCTGAAGTTCCAGGCGACTACACTGTAATCGTTTCATTTGATGGAACAAAATCGTTCTGGGGATCAAGTGCAGTAACTGCTATTGCTGTTGAAGATGCTGCTCCTGCTCCTACAGA
>JAAZBP010000194.1 GCA_012513715.1 Thermoproteota archaeon
AGCAAGTGGTTGCCGCGTTTAAGCTCTGCAAGAAAAACGGGATAAAAACTGCGTGCTCTTTCATGTTAGGTTTACCCGATGAAACTTTGGCAGATATGGAAATTTCTCTCAAGTTTGCTAAAAAACTAAACCCTGATTGGTGTACTTTCAATATTTTTATTGCTAACCCAGACAGTAAACTTTACAACGAGCTTTTAGAAAATGGAAAATACACTAAACTTGATGAATACTTACTTAGCGTCAAAACAGAAGAATACGATTATAATTCGCTTCTGGATGTTCAGCGTAGATTCTTTAAAGATTTTCATATGTCACCAAAGCAAATTTACAAAAGAGTACGGCGCGAAGGGGTCTTAAATTTCGCTAAACGTAGATTGACTGGTGGTACACGTAAAGTAAATGGGACTGCTTAGGTGGTAGCTTTTGGATAAACGACGGTTAGGTAGGACTAACCTTCAGGTATCAATTGTAGGTTTTGGTGGTACTTGGATAGCTGAACTAAGTACACCCACAGCTGTACAGGTTGTTCGTAACGCTTTCAATTTAGGAATAAACTATTTTGATACTGCCCGCTTAGACGGAGATAGCGAAGAAAAAATTGGTCTCGCTCTTCAAGATGTTAGAGAACAATGTGTTATAGCAACCAAAACAGGGTCAAGAACAAAGAAAGAATCACTTCAAGACTTCCAAAGTAGCCTTAAACGTCTTAAAACAGATCGATTAGACATTATCCAACTTCACGGCATAGATGACGAAAAAACCCTCAAAAAAGCCATGAACCCGAGTGGTTCTTTGCAGACCTGCAAAGAAGCAAAACGAGAAGGACTAGTGGATTTTATTGGTATAACAGGGCATAGACCAATGGTTTTAGCTAAAGCTGTTGAGACAGGAGAATTCGATACTGTTTTGGTGCCGCTTAATGTTGTAACTCGCCAAGCCCTTGAGGAGCTCCTACCTGTAGCAAAGGCCTATGATGTAGGTATAGTTGTTATGAAACCTTTAATGGTTAAAACATCAAATTTGATAACTTGTTTATATCAGCCGTCATTATCGCTTGTTTCTGATGAGCCTGACCTTAGGTTTCTCTTAGGTGAAACTACTGACGACCGCGTCAGAACTGCGTTGAGGTATGTTCTTTCTCAGGATATTTCAGTTGTTATACCTGGATTAAGAAGTGTAAGTGAGGTTGAAACTGCTGCGAGAGTGGGAACTGACTATAATGGGTTAACTCTTCAAGAACAAACTAGATTCAATTTTAATCTTGTCGATTACTGTCGTGATTGTGGACTGTGTATGCCTTGTCCGGAAGAAATTAACATAGCTGCTATACTGCGCTTTTATACTCTCTATAATAATTATGGACTGCCGAATTGGGCAAAAAAACTCTACAGCGGCCTTGAAGTTAAAGTTGACAGATGTGTCTCTTGTGGCAATTGTGAATCAAAATGTCCTTATGAATTACCTATAATCAATCAACTAAAAAAAGCCCATTTCAAAATGCGAAATTAGCTATTTCTTTACTGTATCTTTAGTATTAAACAATTTTTTAAGTAAACACTTAACTTAGAACCTTTTTTATTGTGTCTACGAGTCTCTGGTTGTCTTTAGCTGATCTTACAGTAACACGGACGTAGCTATCGTCTAAACCCACAAAAGTACAACAGTCCCTTATTAGAATATGTTCTTTAGCTAATAATTCCTTAAGCTTTGTAGAATTAATTTTACGATTTTTAATCTTTACTAAAAGAAAATTGGTTGTTGAAGGGTAGACCTGTAACCCCTCAATTTCTCCAAGTTTCTTAGACAGATTTGCTCTTTCTTTTTTGATGGTTTGTTTAGTATTTTCTATGAATTCAGTGTCACTGAATGCTGCTAAAGTAGCTATACTCGCTAAAGCGTTAATACTCCATGGTTGGCGTACAGTCTCAAGTTTTTCTATCAGTGGCTCTGCAGCAACAGCATAACCAAACCTTAATCCGGCCATTCCATAAAATTTTGTGACTGAGCGGATAACAAATAGGTTTTCATACTCTTTAACCATCCCCGCTACTGTGTTTACTTCTCCGGCTTCAGCGAACTCGATATAGTTTTCGTCAATGCTGAAGATAATATCCTTTTTTTGACAGAATTCAACTAACTCAATAACTTCTTCTTTAGAGTAGAGTGTACCCGAAGGACTATGAGGGTTACATATACACATGATTTTTGTATCAGTCGTTACTGATGCTTTGATTTTATCCATTTCTAAAGAGAAATTTTGGGGAAGCTTTACGAATTGTATTTCTCCTCCCAGTCGTAGTGCTGCTTTCTCATATTCTGAGAAAGAAGGCACAGGAATAACTGCCTTAAATGGTTTTGATAAAAGCTCAGTAATCATGTAGATGAGTTCAATTGACCCATTACCCAATAAGATATTTTCAGTTCTTACATTATTCCCTACATATTTGGCTATTGCAGATTTAAACTCAACTGGGTTTGGGTCAGGATAAAATTTTATCAGTCGTGCGTTTTGTTTTACAGCTTCAACAGCTTTAGGTGGAGGTCCCATAAAGTTGATTGGTCCACTGAATTCAAGCACTTCTTCAAGTGGAATATTGTATTTTCTACTAAAACCCCATATGTCTCCGCCATGACTGACGAATCTCTTTTCTTTACATGTGCTCGTCAAATCTGTTTTTCCTCCATTAACCTAGCTATTTCTTTATCTGCATATGAGTGTGCTTTGTAATGTGCGTTATACAAGTTTACAATCTTGTATAACCAGTACACTATTCCAACACCTAATGTAATTATGGTGATGACAGCATATGTTTTTATAGGTATTGTCTGTGGCATGAATACACGTTCTGGTAATGTGGAAGAAAGAAAACTATCCAAGTTACGTTCATGGTCAATTAGGTCCCTAGACAATAAATAAACTATTACAAAAGCTGGGATAACAAGTATAATGCTGGCTGCCCAGAGTTTTGAATTCATAAGTTTAAATTGTTCGTTTCTTGTAGGAGTTTCTCTGCCAATGCTTTCCAGATATCTTATAATGTTGCGTTCGAATTCAACATCCTTATGTCGATGTTTATTTCTGTTTTCAATTAACCTATAAAACATTGGAAAAAAAGCCGCGCCAAAACTTACAATTGCACCTAAAAACCACATCGAAAACCACATTTTCTGGTCAGTATATACCTTGTTGTTAATGGTGGTTTCCATTTAATTCATACTTTCCATTTAATTACTGACAACGTTGGAGTGGCCAAACTTTATAAGTTCTTCCATTGGCTTCTTAAATAAAATGGGCTCTAAGGAAATGTTGCTTTCCATAATAATTCCTGTGTACAACGAAGAGTTAACAATAGGGAACATCATAGACCGAGTTAGAGCAGCAGCATTGAAAATTGGATTATGTTACGAAATTATAGTGGTTGATGATCATTCATATGATAACTCGGCTGAAATTGCTTGTAAACCCAACATTAAGGTATATAGTTTGAAACAACACCTCGGTAAGGGATATGCCCTTAGGGCTGGTTTTGCAAAGGCGCAAGGTGACTTTATTGTAACTATAGATTCTGATGGGTCTCATTGGCCTGAGGAGTTATCTGAAGTTTTGAATCCTATTTTGTATGATAATGCTGATCTAGTAATCGGTTCACGTTATATGAACCATAAACGTGTTGCTTCAAGAAAACTGAATGCTTTCGGTGTAAGAATTTTCAATTCATTAATTCATCTCTTTACTGGTACTGCAATAACTGATTCTCAGTCAGGTTATCGTGCTATGAAACGTGAAGTTATATCTGGGCAAAAACTTACATCTGGAGAATATGAGATCGAATCTGAAATGTTGGTTAAAACTGTTAAAGCAGGTTTTAGAGTTGCTGAAGTTCCAATTACTTTTGAGCAGCGGACTTACGGTCGCTCTGGCGTTGATCCAATGGTGGATGGCTCAAAAATTTTGTTATCGATAATACTAGCATACTTAAAGGGGTAATAAGGAGTGGCTGTCGAAGAAACCCCTAAAGTTACAATTATTGTGGCAGCTTACAACAGCCAGGACACCATCAAAGAATGTTTAAACTCTATTATTACACTTGATTACCCTTCAACTCATTTAGAAGTAATTGTTATGGACGGTGGTTCAGCGGATTCCACAGTAAAAATAGCTGCCCTGTTCCCAATAAAAGTGGTTTCTATAAGACTAAATGCTCCAGCAGCATATAATTATGCCATGAAAATTGCTTCTCATCCAATCCTTGGTTTTATAGATGCTGATGCGAAAGTTGAAAAAGATTGGCTAAAGAAACTTGTTCCTCACCTTAACGAATCCAATGTAGCAGGCGTCAGTGGTACAATAGAAACATGGAATAATGATAATTTATGGGCGCGAAGTATAGGTTATGAACTTAAAACGCGTTATAGCCGAATAGGTAGGTACACAGGACGCATAGCTACAATGAATTTGCTCTTAAAAAAAGAAGTTATCGAGAACGTT
Organism: Thermoproteota archaeon; assembly: GCA_012513715.1. Classification (GTDB taxonomy): domain Archaea; phylum Thermoproteota; class Bathyarchaeia; order Bathyarchaeales; family Bathycorpusculaceae; genus Bathycorpusculum. The sequence goes on from JAAZBP010000194.1 coordinate 4,490, forward strand.
GGAGGTTGGGATGAGCAACTTCCAAGTCAATATGATACTGATCTTGGCTTTAGGATTAGTGCAAAAGGTTACAAAATAGCTTATGAACCAACTGCTGTTTGCTACCACTTTAATCGTCCAAATTTAAAGGCTTTTTATCACCAACAGTTACAGTATGGAAAAAACACCCTTAAACTCTATTTTAAGCATGGAAGGCTTGCTCGAGGCGACGAGATTACAGATTTCGGCATGAATATTCAGCCTATTTTATTATTGACTTCATTAACTTTGTTTTTGTTGGGAGTTGTGCCCTTATTACGTATTCTCTGGGTCGTTTCAGGTTTAATTCTGCTTTCAATGATTCTGTATTTCGTTTATTCAGCAGTAAAAATCGCAATAAAATTCAATGATTCGACTGCTTTACGGTTAATTGCTCTATATGTTGTTAGATCTATAGCTTGGTTTGTAGGTGCAGTTATAACAACTATAATGTATCTATTTGGGAGAAACAAGTAAATGGCGCCTAAAGTATGCTTTATCTCGCCTGAATACTGGCCTTTAACTGGCGGAACCGGCTCATATGTTTACTACCTATCCAATGAGCTTCTCAAGAACAATTACAAAATCCACGTTGTTACTGGCTCAAATCAAACCTGCGACGTTAAAGTGAACTCTCAACTAGATGTTTCTTTTCTGAAAATCCCAAAAATGCCTGTTATTAAATCCTTTATGCTAGCTGGAAATAGCTATCTTAAACTAAATAGTGTACGAAACAGCGCAAACGTGGATATAATGCATCCTCAGTTACCATTAACTCCAAGTTTTGCAGTTCCACCACACTTTGGAAAAGCTCTTGTTTGTACAGTACATTCAACTTGGAAAGGCGAATCTGAAGCAATCCGAGGTGAACCGTATAGTCGGTTGAATGCAAACGAGAAATTTTTAGTCAGCTTTAACTGGTTTTTAAGGTTTTTTGAAGAAGGAATTTTGAATCGTGCAAGAAAAATAATAGCGGTTAGCCACTTTACTAAGTGGGAATTAACCAAATACTACAAAATTCCTGAAGGAAAAATACAGGTAATTCATAACGGTGTAGACATTAGAAAGTTTAAACCAGCAAATAATAAACCGCGAATTAAATCTGAATTAGGCTTCAAACCTGATGACATACTGATTGTCTCTGTTGGTCGACTTTATGCTCGAAAAGGTTTGTTTACACTTATTGAAAGTATGCCCACGATAACTAAACGATTTCCAAAAGCAAAATTTGTAATCTCGGGTAAGGGTCAAAGCGATGAAATGAACAAATTGATAGCTCACGCAGATAAACTTGGGGTTAAAAATAAAATAGTGTTTACTGGGTATTACCCTGATAAGAAGTTGCCTAAGCTGTATCAAATTGCGGATGTGTTTGCCTTCTCCACTTTTTATGAGCATCATCCTTTTGCAGTTTTAGAGGCGCTTTCAACTGGGTTGCCTGTGGTAACTACAACTGTGGGTGGTATTCCTGAAACAATAGACAACGGCAGAAATGGTTTTTTGGTTGAACCCTTTAATGAACGGCAGTTTGCTGATAGAATACTTTACTTACTTGAGCATCCTCAGGAAGCTTCCAATATGGGGTCATTAGCAAGAAAAACAGTTGAAGATCGCTTTGATTGGCGAATAGTGGTTAAAGACGCTATTAAAGTGTACGAACAAGCCTTAAGCTAAGCAACTTCAACTGGGGTTCCACGGTAAGCCATTGTAACTTTCTGGAATAATTTAACAATATCCAATGAACAAAAAAGAAGTTTTGTTAAATACTCATGTTGATAGATCATGATTTGCGCTTTTACAGGTAAGTCAATGTGTGGTGGCTCAAAACGGTGGGCTACCTCTGAAACCTGCAGTCCCTCATTATTGATTTTTTTTTCCTCAAAACATACTTTTTTAGCAATGTAATTAAGATAAGTCTCCTTCCAATTCAGCATCATTACTCTTGCAGCTACGACATCTATAGCTAATGCATCATTACCCGTTAACATTAAGTTCATTTTTACTGGTTTACCTTTAGTTGGTCCATTCCCCTCAATTCCTACCCGAGCATCCATAATCGTTAACTGGGGCTTGAAAAGTGTATAGAGTCTATAGAATACCTCTGGCAAGTATGGATGTAAATATATACGTTTTTTACTGGGCACACAACCGAATAGATTCTTGATTGCTCCACTATACGCCATAAACTCATGGGTTTTCATTAAAGGTAAATCTACAACTGCATCTGCATCCAGAATAGTTTTCGGAAGAAATAACCGTTTAAGAGGTGTTTTTGTATGGAATTTTACTTCCACAACTTTATCTTCTGAGAGGTTTATTACAGTACCGCCTGCGGCTTTAACCGCTTTTTCCACACCTGTTTTATCAAAAGCTGTCCAACATGGATAGTTGAAACCATCAGATTCACCTATGACTACTTCACTGTTTTTATCTCGAAGTAAACCGACTAATTTCTGCATAAGTTCAGGGCTGGTCACTACTCCCGGCAAGTACTCTGGATGACTCAAATTAGGTTTAATAAAAACTCTTTTTTTACCCTGCAAACCTGATTTGGCAACTGCTTCCCTGACAACATGGTCTATGTCGTCTTTAACTCGGAAGATTTTAACAGTTTTCTGTTTATTATCAGACGCCTTCATTTCTATTTACTCCCATAATGCATCCAGGGTCCCCATTTAATGCATCACCGTTATGGTATGCTGCTGAACGTGCCCTGCAACCGCCGCAGATGAACTTATATTCGCATTTGCCACATGACCCCTTTAAGTTCGCTCTGTTTCGGAAAGCGTTAAAGAGTGGTGCATTTAACCAGACATCTTTAAATTTTTGTATCTTTAAATTTCCTACTTTGACTGGCAAGAACACGCATGGATGTACATCACCCTGCGGCGATATAGAACAGTACAGTCTTCCTGCGCCACAGCCTCCGATGAAATCTCCCAGTGGAACTGCCTTTTTAGTTACTTTAACTGTTTGCATATGAGCCATAGACATCATAACTTCGCCAGTACCCCCTGGGCCTTGACATTGCAGTGCCACCCGTGCAAGTTGGGGTGCAGTAGCTAGTATTGTGGTTTTGCAGCCAGCAGACATACGGTTTAGCAAATATAATAATACTTTTTCTCGTTCCTGCGCAGAAAGATCTTGATCAAAATGAGCTTTGCCTCGTCCAGTTGGAATAAAGTTGAAGTAAGTGAATCTTTCAGCTTGTATTTCTTCGGCCAAATCAATTATTTCAGGAAGTTCTTCCATGTTTTTTTTGCCAACTGTTGTAGCTATGCAAACGCATAAATCTGCTTCTACACAGTTTTTAAGTCCTGCTATCGCTTTGTCAAATGTGCCTGGGACACCTCTAAAATCATCATGTGATTTAGCTGAAGATCCGTCTATACTGACATCAAGGTAATTGACTTTTGACTCCTTTAATTTTTGTACATTCGCTTTAGTGAGCAGTGTGCCATTCGAAGCAACTGATACATAGAGTCCGCGGTCAGCTGCATATTTTGCCACTTCAAAAAAGTCACTTCGCGTTAAAGGTTCGCCACCTGAGAAAGCTAATGCTGTAACTCCTGCGTCAGCTACTTGATCCACAACCGCCAACGCCTGCTTTGTAGTTAATTCTTCTTCTTGGACAGCGCCGCTGTTAGAATAACAGTGTTTACATGCCAAGTTGCATTTGTGAGTGAAATCCCACACTACCAAAAAAGGCGCTGAAAGTGATAATGGCTTTTTAATGCCAAAATAAACGAATGATTCAACCAGATTTACAACTGCTCTTCGAGCGAAACGATCACTTAAAAGTTTTTCAACTTTCTCTCTTTTAAAGTTAAGACTTATCCGTAAAAAATCAATCCAGAAGCCAATAATTCCAGAGTAAAATCTGTTGCATTTATTACATTGCTGCTTGTTAATGTTGCAATAATCATCCAAAGCTGCTTCGAGCACTGTTCTTTTGCAGCAATCGCATTTCTTTAGTGATAGTTGTAGCATTTTCTTAGTCATAGGCATTGATATAACAGCGTTCCAGAAAGAATCATGGCTAAGGATACTCATGCACACTTCGTCTCCAAGCAGGCTTATTAGCTAATCTGAAGCGGCGATTTGTTAAAGATTTCTCTAAAAAACATCAAGCTGTACCATAAAATGGTGTTTCTCGTAAAAATAGGGTTTTGATGATTAAGTGATAGTGTAAACGAGTTTTTTTGAACTTTAAAGTTTTGGCTTTTTTAGTCTATTTAGATTTTTTACATCCTTTGAAATCTTCTCTTTTAAACATTCAAAGAAATCGTGTAAACGATTTTTAGCCTCTAAATTGGATTAATGAGGCGAATCATAACGCGCTTTTTCCCAAGCGCAAAAATTAGTGTGGTACTTGTTTATTATCACTTTGCTTTTACAGCCAGTTTAGCCTCTTTTTAGGCATAGCAGTTATAAGCAACCCTTACAATATTTCGGCAAAGAAGTGTAAGTCATGTCAGAAAAACTGTCCTTAGTTACATGCACAAGTTGCGGTAAACCAATACCCCCAAGCAGTGAATCAACAAAGTTCTTGTGCCCCAACTGTGGTGAAATCCAAATTAAACGTGACGGCAAATGCCGCAAATTTGGCAGACTATACAAGTGTCCCAAATGTGGCTTCCAAGGACCATAAGGTGAAAAAAGTGGGCAGCATACTTGTAACGTACAAGATTTTTCCAGAAGACATAGTTGAAAACTTTGATGACTTAAAAGCGAAAATAAAAGCTATTTTGCCAGAATACTCTGAAATAGAAGGTTACGGAACTGATCCAGTGGCTTTTGGCTTAGTTGCTTTGCTTGTTCAAATAAGGTTCCCAGAAGACAAAACAGGTATAGTTGACGAATTAGAAACTGCCTTATCAACTATTAAGGGTGTAAGTCAAGTTCAAAGCTTCAATATACGCAGAACTAGCCGCTAAAATTTACCTCTATTTCTTAATTTCATTCTTTTAGTGAATACTTGTTTTTTCATGTCTTTTGCTTTAAAGTTTATATAGTATACCCTTTCTTTTTCAAACACGCATTTCAAGCAACACCTTATATGGAGACTTTATGATGGATGAAGTTCAATTACGTGTAGGAGATGCACGACAAAGAGATGTGGGCAGAGGAATTGCCCGTATCGACCAGCGGACTATGCAGAAATTAGGCATAAGCGCTGGGGATGTTATAGAAATTGTTAACAAACGTACTACAAGCGCTATCGCTTGGCCAGCTTATAGTGAAGACCAAAACCGCGAAATTATCCGCATTGACGGATTTACAAGAAAAAATTGCGGCGTTGCCATAAATGAATATGTTGTGGTGCGACCTGCCAAAGTTAAAACAGCCCAGTCTTTAACTCTTGCACCTGTAGATATGCGTTTAAATGTGGATGAAGATTTCACTAACTTCGTCAGAAATCGACTTATGGAGCGCACATTAGTTGAAGGCGACACTACACTTGTTATGATGCTAGGTCACGCAATTCCTTTTACTGTCTCAAAGACTAGACCTCACGGTATAATCAAAGTTACAACTGAAACAAAACTAATTATTCTCAATGAACCTGCCCCTGAAGGAAAAGGTTTACCGCGTACCACCTATGAAGATATCGGTGGATTACATGAAGAGATTCAACGTGTAAGAGAGATGGTTGAGCTTCCACTACGTCATCCAGAGCTCTTCCAGCGTTTAGGAATTGATCCTCCAAAGGGTGTTCTGCTTCATGGTCCACCTGGCTGTGGAAAGACTCTGCTTGCGCGTGCAGTAGCTAATGAGTCAGAAGCAAATTTCTACTCAATTAATGGCCCTGAAATAATGAGTAAATTCTACGGTGAATCAGAAGCTAGGTTGCGTGAAATTTTCCAGCAAGCCCAACAGAATTCTCCAAGCATAATATTTGTGGATGAACTTGATGCAATAGCGCCGAAACGTGAAGAAGTAACAGGGGAAGTAGAAAGACGCGTTGTAGCACAGCTATTAGCATTAATGGATGGTCTCTCAGGAAGAGGTAATGTCATAGTTATCGGTGCGACTAATCGACCTGGCGCTCTTGATCCAGCGCTTCGCCGACCGGGAAGATTTGACCGTGAAATAGAAATTAGTGTTCCAGACAAAAAGGGGCGACATGAGGTACTGCAAATTCACACAAGAGGCATGCCTTTAGCTGAAGATGTTGACCTTAACAAACTTTCAGGTATGACCCATGGCTATACTGGTGCAGACCTTTCAGCGTTAAGCAGAGAAACAGCGATGAAAGCTCTTCGTAGGTATCTCCCCCAAATTGATTTAGAAGAAGAACGCATTCCCCCATCAGTTTTAGACAAAATGGAGGTTACAATGGACGATTTCGTTGGCGCCTTCAAAGAAGTTACACCTACAGCCATGCGTGAAGTATACATTGAAGTTTCCTCAGTGCATTGGGGCGATGTTGGTGGTTTAGACGATGTGAAACAGCATCTCAAAGAAGCTGTTGAGTGGCCAATTAAAAATCCTGAAATGTTTACTCGTTTAGGAATTAAACCTCCAAAAGGCATTTTACTTTACGGTCCACCAGGGTGTGGAAAGACGCTTTTAGCTAGAGCAGTTGCAACCGAAAGTGAAGCAAACTTCATATCAATTAAAGGTCCAGAAGTTTTCAGTAAATGGGTGGGTGAGTCTGAAAAAGCAATTCGCGAAGTATTCCGAAAAGCACGTATGGCTTCGCCTGCAGTTATTTTCCTAGACGAAATAGACTCACTTACGCCACGGCGTGGAATGGGAATGTCTGACAACGGAGTCGGCGAACGTGTAATCAGCCAATTACTAACTGAAATGGACGGTCTGACTGCGTTACAGGACATTGTAGTAATTGCTGCTACTAACAGACCTGACATGGTGGATTCAGCTGTAATTCGCCCTGGACGATTTGACCGCTTGATATATGTTCCTGAACCTGACGAAAAGAGTCGCTTACAAATTTTAACTCTTTACACAAAGGGCATGCCAATTGCAAAAGATGTTGACTTAAAACAGCTTGTATCCATGACCAAATATTATTCCGGTGCAGATGTTGAATCACTCTGTCGCGAAGCTGCAATGCATTCACTTAGACGGGACGTTAATGCAAGTGAAGTTACAATGCAAGATTTCCTTGATGCATCAAAAGAGATGGGGCCCTCGATCACGCCGGATATGGAAAAATGGTACAAGAGTTTCATGCAGCAAATCCGACAGATACAAAAACCAGCAACACCAGTTACTTGATAGAAGGTTAAATTAATGCCACAAATGAAAACTTGGAAAACACGGCCAGCTGACTTCTTTTTACTGGAGCATCTGAAAAAGAAGGGTGACATGACCGACGAAGATCTTTTTGAGCAGTTTAAAGATGAATATGAAGACTTAGGCTTTAAGGACTTCAACAATATGTTGCTTGCTCTAGAGGTCAGCGGAAAAATACGCACTTCCTCTTTGTCAAGGGGTAAACGTCGAATCGAACTAGTTCAGTAAACCCCCTTTTTCTGACTATTTCCTTAGTTTATTACTGGTAAATCCTACTTTTTTGTTGAATCTACTTTTTAGTGATGTATATCAGTGCTTCTTTTTAGTAAAAAGTGCCGCGTTTTTAGAATTTGCTTATTTAAATCTACGTTTTCTTAAATTAAAGCTTAGTATGTGCCTTGTATTTTATGTTTGAGTCTTTTTTCTTCTAAATCATGGGAGCAACAAAAAATTGCAGTGTTTATTTTTTACCAAAAACTTATAAGTCAAACTATATTATTCTAACGGACGAGATAATCGATACCTCAGAGTAGAGATATCTCTATAAATTAAGAGGAAAAGAAAAAAATGAACTTTAAGAAAACTTTTGCGATTCTGTTACTAGTCGCTTTAGCAACAGGAACTTTCGCAGGAATACAATTTGGAGATGCACAAGTACCAGAAGAAATGAAAACATTCCCAGTTATCGATGCTATACCTAACCCTGTAGCTGTCGGCGAAGACTGTTTAATCCGTGCCGGTATCCTTCAACCTTTAAATAGTCATGAATATGGTTGGAAAGATATCACTGTTACAGTTGTTAGACCTGACAACACAACCGAAACTCTTGGCCCAATCACTTCCGACTCTACTGGTGTAAGTTTTGTTAACTATGTACCTGACCAAGTTGGTATATACAAGTTAACTACTAACTTCCCAGAACAGGAAATGCCAGTAGACACAATGGACATGGAAAGAAATGGTATAACCATACCTAAAGGCACCATAATGAAAGCTAGCACTAGCGAAACACTTGAGCTTGTTGTAAACGAAGAGCCAACAATGTTTTACCCAGGTCATCCACTTCCAACTGAATACTGGAGTCGTCCAATTGATCCGCAACTGAGAGAATGGGCTGTAATATCAGGTAACTGGTTATTCAGACCAGACAACTCACTAGCACTATACAATGACTATGCACCAGAAACAGCTCACGTATTATGGGCAAACCAAATGACTACTGGCGGTTTAGCTGGTGGCTTATTTGAAAGTGTGCCTGCTACTTCTGAAACAGGCGATGCATACGAAGGCAAATACTCTAACACTATAGTGATGAATGGCATAGTTTACTATCAAGTAGGTGAATATGGTAACGTTATGAAGACCGTTGCTGTAGACCTACACACTGGCGAAACACTTTGGGTTCTTAATGGTACAACATTTACACGCGGACAGGTTATGTGGTTTGACAGCTGGAATTACGACGGTGTATTCACATATCTATGGCAAGTAGTGGGCAGCGGCGGTTGGTTCTCAACTACCAACACTTGGAAAGCATATGATCCTTATACCGGAGAATGGCAGTTTACATTCACTAACGTTCCATCAGGCACAGCTACAACATATGGGCCAAAAGGCGAAATACTAGTTTACACAATAAACACTCAGGCAGGCTATATGACAATGTGGAACTCAACACTTGCAGGTCTCTCAACGACGGATCCATCAGATGCCTATTATGGTAGTTGGGGTAGCCAAACTCACGGCAAAACAATTGACGCATCAAAATCAAACTGTTACACATTCAACGCAACAATACCCGCAGGTTTACAAATCGGTTCATCCTTTATGGGATCAGCTCTAAAGGTTTATCCAGATAGAGTGGTCGCTATGTCCTTTAACCATACTCATGTTAGAGTTTGGGGATTAAGTACTGAACCAGGCTGTGAAGGAAATAAACTCTTTGACAACACCTGGACTGCACCTACATCATGGAAAGAAGGATATGTAACACAACACTACGGAACAGCTACAAACGAAGTAGAAGACGGATTTATCACACTTTGGATCAAAGAAGAACAGAAACACTATGCTTTTAGCGTAGAAAACGGCAAATACTTGTGGACTACTGACTCTGAATACTATGCAAACGCTTATGGTTGGGGTAACGCTGAGCACACTTGGTATGCTGCTTATGGCAACTTATACTCAATCGGTGTCGGCGGAGACCTATACTGCTATGACGGTAAGACTGGTGCTACTCTTTGGACTTATGCACTTGATGACTTGTATGGTGAACCTGTCACTGGCCAGAACTGGTGGGGCTGGATTACTCTGATTGCTGACGGTAAAGTTTA
>JAAZBP010000195.1 GCA_012513715.1 Thermoproteota archaeon
TACCTAGCCCCAACCCTCAGCAGCAGGTACAGTTTGATGAGCAAACTCAGGAGGAACTTGAACCTCCGGTTGAAGAAGTTGAAAGCGAAGAAGAAGTGATTCCAACTCCGACTGCTACACCAGCACCTAATCCGGTTCAGTAATAAGAATTTGTAGTTGAATTTTAAAACTCCCGCCAAAAGCGGGAGTTTTTTGTGGGGAATTAATTCCTATCAAATCCTAAAGCTTGATATGTAGACCGTGGAGAGTATTCAGAATACGGCATAACAAAGATAGCCGCTCTCTTTGGATTCTCGATTCAGCTTCACTCCACTCGAACAGTAATATTCTTCAAGTAAAGTCGAGAAGAAGCAGCTATTACCCTTCGAGCGTGTCGAGAAGTGTTCTGTTCTCGATCACACTCGAACAGTAATAATACCCTTTGAGCTTGTTGAGAAGTAAGGTGGATCCGAAACCTGCCTAGCTATCAGGCTGGAATCTAGTGAAGCGTTTCCCGGCATTACGCGCCTGGATGCTTCGGTCAGACTGAGTCAGTCTCAGCATGACATTTAAGTCTTGTTATTTTGAGAAATTCTTCCGAAGGGCGAGACGAAGCAATCTCCTAAAAACATAAGAGATCGCCGCGCTAGTGCTCGCGATGACTTTAAGGTGCGAGAAGTATAGCGACGAAGCAATCCTCTCCATCATCCTGGATGTAGTTCAGGATATTCCCTTACAAACAGTGTCTTTCTTGTTTTACAAAAGGACACTGAATAGTCTTTCTTTTCAAAATATACACTTCAGTATGACGGTAAAATGAAGAAGGCTATTTCTCTCACTTCCAGGTCTAATACCTTTTCTCCGTCATTTCTTTACAGAGCTCGTGGGTCCATACAGGCGCATAAGCTGCCTAATACGGAATCTTTTGTCTTTCTTACATTTCCTACCTATAAAGATCCCGTATAGTGAGTTGACTGCTTCGCTCAGTTGCGGGATGGCTTTTTCCATATCTTTTTGTCTACTAACTACTGTCTACTTTTTTAAACAATGTGATTTAATTGAAAGCTAGGAATTGAAGACAGAATTCATTATTTTCACTAGTTAATAAAAGAATACATTACTTACTCAATTTAGTATGTATGAAATATAAAACTACATTCTTGGTTATTGGTAAATCATCGGAAAGCATGTTTTCGAAGCTCTAAAAGGCTCTAATGAAGCCGAATTTTTAAGTAGTTTGTTTAAAAGATTAGAAAAAGAGATAAACAAAGTATTACATAAATCGCAAAACTGTTCCATAGAGAAGCATACAAGTTACTATATGTTGGTTAAGTGGTGGTGACATAAGTGAAAGAATATGTAACTGAGATGGTTTATGTTAATGTCCCAAAAACGATACTTTTACTACAATTTTGTGGATTAGCAGAAGATAAAACCAATTACTAGCAGGAAGGCAAACTGAATGATACATACTAATTTTGCACTAAAAGCTACAATGAAGTATGCAATTAAGAAACTATTTTGTTAAAAATTGTAAACAAATATGGTTTAGCACAGTTAGTATAAGCAGGTAACTAGAGTACTTTAAGTGCAGACACACTTCGACGAATTTGTTCCATTTAGCTATAACAATAAATGGTTGATAAATAAGTATTTATAGATTTTAAACAATAGTTATCAGTCAGAGAACTACATTGAAAGTCAGAATATAAAATTATAAGGATATGAATTAAGTTACTTACCAACGAGCTAAGGTTAATTGATAATCCACCAGTTGAACTCAATTGGGTAAGGAATAGGACTGTTGATTGAAACGGTAAATGAACCTGGTGTCATATTGTTGTGTCCGGTTTTGCCTTTTACATAGATAACCTTGTTATATGTGTTTGACGTAGGGGTAATATAGATAAGCGATTGGTCTGTTACGTTACTATTTGTTATTGTCAGTGTTTGTTGACTGGCAGGAAGAGCAGCAGTGCCAGCAGTGGCATTAGA
>JAAZBP010000196.1 GCA_012513715.1 Thermoproteota archaeon
CTGTAGGGTCAACAGTCAAATCTAAAACTAAGTTATTAGCTATCACATCATATTCGTTGATGTTTGTCACGGTTACAAACAAAGTGATATTGTTTCCCTGATAAACAGTGGCAGGAACAGCTATCAGAGACAAAGCCAAATCAGCCTTGCTTGCTGGGTAAAGCGTGAAAAAATAAATGTTTCCTTCTTTTGTTAGAAGCTGCACCAAATACTCATGATCTGTAGGAGTGATCATAAAGGTGGAATTGAATATACCTTCTTGACCCGAATTAAATGTTCGATTTTCGCCAATTGGAACTGGTATGTTAGCGCTGAAAAACTGTTGCCCTTCAGGCGAAATTGACTGATCAAATATACCTATCCACTCTATAACTGACTGGACACTGCCCGTATTTTTGACTGTTACATCCAAATAGTTGCTGCTAGTAACATGAGCACCAAGAATAGTTAATTCTTCGTTGGCTCTTCTCCAGTCTGCCTGATTCATCTCGTCAGTAACTCTGTTATAATTATTCATCGTCAACAGAGCAATCTGGTAGAAGACAAAACCAGACAGAATAATCAAAATAACAAACACCGCTCCAACAACAGAACCCACACCCTTCTTTGAACGCCTAAACCTGGAAAAGAACAGTGTTTCTACCCCCCCTCTCACTAACCACAAGAATCCTAAGTACGTCACCAGAAGAAAACGTTATTGGCGAATTAAACTCTACCGTGACAAGTTCCCCAACCCCGACCGTTTTGCCCCTGCCGCTGATATACTGCTGCACTAAAACACTATTAACATAAACAGCGTCAACAGCAAAATCTGTTTTGCCAAAATTAAGAACCGTCACATTAAAATGCAAATCGTTATTCCAGACCCTGATGACCTCAAATCTCTCTTGAGCTAACTCACTATAAACTTGGGTCTGCTGATTCAGTTCGCTACTAGACACTGAAATCGCGTTAAGACTGTAAGCGTAAACAGCTACACCTGCAATAGTAACAATCAAAATAATAACTAAGGAACCAATAATCTCGGATACTCCTCTTTTACATTGCAGGAATCTTTTCAGTATCTCAACTCCAAACTAAATTTATTATATAAAATAAAAAGAGGTTGTTAAGCCTTACAAAGCTAATTTTTCAACTCTAATCTTCTATTGTTAGAACTGCTGTTGTGCTAACTGTTGTTCCGTCAGTGCAAACAACTTTAATAACATAAGACCCACTTTCTGTGGGAGTTTCGCTGCTGATATCTATTTCTACTACCTCACCTACATCTATATACGTATCATCAAGTACTTGTATACCATCAATATAAACTGCCGACAATGTAACAGGTATTGTTCCAGCATTCCGAACATAGACTGTTTCTAAATCATTTGAAACTGAGTCTATTGTTATTATTCCTTGTCCTGGTGGGTTTGTTTGTACTCCACCTATCCATCCCATCACGTATGCGTAGACTACTACTCCTGCTGCGACTGCTATAAGCATAAGAATTAGGGCTGCTATTATTGCTGAGAAGGCTTTCTTGTTTTTCATTAA
>JAAZBP010000023.1 GCA_012513715.1 Thermoproteota archaeon
GCCAAGAAGAATGGAAAGTTAACTTTAGTTCCTTTGAGCGATTTAACAAAAGGAACCTAGAGATTGACCAAAAACTTAGTTTTTCTTGAAGCTAAAGCGCAAAAACAACTTGAAAAATTGTCTGTGCAGGACCAAGCAAGAATAATTAAAGTTCTAAATGCCTTAGAGGAGCAAGGATTGTCTGCTATGCTTGATATTAAGATGCTTTGAGGGTAATAGAGGCATTTTCGTATAAGGCTGGGCGATTATAGAATAAGATTTGAACTTTTTGATGATCAAAAAATAGTAGGTTACTATATTTCTCAACGCGAAAAAGCATATGAATAATTTGCGCCATCTGGTTTTTTGAAGAGAAGGTAACTTTACCCTCTGCTGTATCGGGTAGTTGTTTCTTAGGTAGTTTAAAAGCTGTTTTTAGTGCACTAAGGAGTTCCCAAGTAAAGGGAGATGAACCGTTATGGGTAAGACTGTTGAGTCATACAGGATAGCACCAGAATCTGAGATTAACCGGTGGAGCGGGTTTGTTAGAGCTCTTCGTAGAGATGACCGAGGAGCTTTTGGATATGTGTAGAAACCAAGTTATGGCTGCGGGTAATGCTTGTATGCCAATTGTTTTTGAGGCTATGGTTATGTCGATGCTGTAGGGGCAGCAGAAACAGATTTTGGCGCTAGAAAAGAAACTAAAAACTCTTGATAAGGCTGATTTGTCCAGTGGCGGATGTGGGGGTTTGGGTTCTGGGGAGGTGCCGTAATGCCAGATTTTAGCGAAAATACGACCTTCGATGATATCAATCCCTTCTCAGGCAAAAAACTCAAAAAAGAAACCTTAACCCTCAAGCCTTATCTTTTCCCAATATACGCTTGACAAAAAGACAAAAGCTGTACTGTCTACAAATGCTCTTAATTATTTTTGGCATGTTTGTTTGTGTCCGCATCCGTTTTAGCGCTTATCCTTAAATAGTTGATTCATAAGTATCCTACTTATGCTTCAACTGTTTGTAAATAGGCAACGTGAACTTCAGTTCTTAAAGGAGCATTACAAATCAAAGTTATCAGAACTAGTTGTAATATATGGCAGGCGAAGAGTTGGAAAAACCGAGTTAACATTAAGATTTGCAAGTGACAAACCGCACATTTACTTTTTCGCCGACCAGCGCCCCGAAACAGAATTAATTCAAGAATTAAAACAACAAATGAGCATCTATCTTCGAGACGAAAGCTTTGCGAAACTCGCAGTCAAAAACTGGATTGACCTCTTCAATGAATTCACAAAATGGAACAAAAACACTCGCCCCCTCATAATTATAGACGAGTTTCCAGTTCTTATCGAAGCAAACAGGGCAGTGCCATCTATCTTCCAGAAAATCTGGGATCAAAACCTCAAAAACACATCCACCATGCTTATTCTGCTTGGCTCATCTATCGCAATGATGGAAAATGAAGTATTAAACTACAAAAGTCCCCTCTATGGCAGAAGAACAGCACAATGGAAACTTGAACCGCTCAAAATATGCCATCTCAAACCTTTCTTTCCTAATTACAACTTTGAAACATTAGTTCAGGTTTATGCTTGTCTAGGCGGAGTACCCGCATATCTTCAAAAATTTGATCCAGAAAAAGGTTTTTGGGAAAACGTGCAACAAAAAATCCTGACAAAAGGCGAATTTCTCTACGAAGAAGCTGAATTTTTGCTCCGCGAAGAACTAAGAGAACCCCGCAACTACGCCATAATCCTAAAAGCAATCGCACAAGAAGCACAAACACACGGAGAAATACTCAACAAAACCAGTGTGGACAAAAGTATGCTCTCAAAATACGCAAGTGTATTAGAAGACTTGGGCTTCATAAAAAGAACACACCCAATAGGTATAACACCTAAACCCAGAAAAAGTCAATACTCTATAGCAGACAACTACCTAAACTTCTGGTTCAAATACGTCTTCCCCAATAAAACCGAACTTGAAGCAGGAAACAGCAAAAATGTTCTAAGCAAGATCAAACAAGATTACACTGTTTACTTGGGACACGGATTTGAAGAAATCGCAGCCGAACTATTAACTGAGATGAAAAAAAATCAAAAGTTACCTTTCGACTTTACCTCTATTGGGAAATGGTGGTTCAAAAACAACGAAATAGATTTAATTGCTATAGACGAAGAAAAACAAACTGCAACATTCATAGAAACAAAATGGAGCAACCTCAACACGACAGACTGCCAAAGAATACTTCAAAAGCTAAAGGATAAAGCGCAACATTTCAGGTGGGAACGTAAGAAAGAAAACTATGTAGTGGTCGCAAAATACATCAAAGAAAAAGAGCAACTAACAAAACAGGGACAATTTGTATTCGACCTAGATGACTTTGAAGTACTTCTGCAAAACATAGACGGCTGACACGTTTGCTCGGTGCAAAGCAAAATCCCAAGAAAAGGGAATTGAAAGTCTTCTGGAAAAGTATGATGTTGAAAGTTTTATGTACATAGAAAAATTAAAGCCCTATCATATCAAAAATTTTTATGTGAGTGTTTTTAGTTGGAGTTTTAGGTTGTTGTTTGTTTGTCCGTTTTCGTCAAAGAAGTACCAGTAGGGTTCAAACTGCAGTACCTCTGCACCTATGCCTTTTGCTGCTAGTGTGTTCAAGTAGTAGTGAGGGCGGAATTGTCATTAGGTCGTGGCCTCGTGTATCGTAGTAAAAGGCTTGTACTGATGCGCCGGTGTGTGAATTCGTCTTTTATTTTTAAGAATCCGTCTGCTAGTTTTAGGCAACGGAACCCAAGACGGTGTATTTTAGAGTATAGCGCTTAGCAGTCTACGCTACTGTAGAGAGGGCGCCTGAGCTGTTTTTTGATTTTATTCAGAGGATAGAGGACTGATTTAAGGCAAATTCAAAACCTACTAGCTCCGCCAATAACTTTGAACTCTATTTTATTCGGCGCACCCTTATTTTCTTCTCAGACACAATAAGGATGTTGCCCAAATTGTCATCACACTTGGGATATATGGGTTCCCTGGGAATGATTTGGGGCTCAAAGAGCCGTTTTAAGCAAGTTTTAAATGTATGCTTATCCCACTAAGTAGGGGTGGGAAAAATGGAGGAGAGTGTTAATCTAAAAATAGACTCAAAAGGTCGACTCTGCGTTCCCGCAGAAATAAGAGAAGAAATCGGAGAAATCATCACACTCAAAAAAACCCCCCAAGGCTACCTAATTATCCCTGGCAAAACCAAAGATTTCCTAAGCGAATTTGAAAAACTGATTACCTCTGCCCCCAAGCGGAAAGGCAAACCAAAACTTGCAACTCCAGAAGAAATGAAATCCATCTGGAGAGTCGCCAAGTGATAATTGGATTAGACACCAACATCCTCTGCTACGCCCTAGACCCAACTTACCCTGAACATGAAAAAGTCAAACAAATACTACTCACCCTGTCACCTGAAAACCTCATTGTCCTAAACCCAACTATCCTGCATGAAACCTACCATACGCTGGTTTATTATTTGCAGTGGATCCCTCAAGAAGCAGTAAAAAGGTTAACTGCACTCTTGAAGCACCCTTTTATTTTGTTCTATAATCAAACCCGGAAAACTTCCCTAATCGCACTAAACCTCTCAGCGAAATACGAATTAGACGGAAGAGACTCCCTAATAGTAGCCAACTTCATAACAAACAAGATACCGATCATATACACTCATGACAAAGCACTTCTAAAACTAAAAAAAATAGCTTGGAAGACAACTTACTTAACCTTCAAAGATCCTCTACTTTGAAATATACTTTAACCATTACAGTTTAAGTTTAGACTTCAACATGTTTGGTCCGCAGCCCAAATGTGAATATCGCATTAAATATTTTGGGCCCATATATCGACAAGGCATGTTTACGCCCGAGTTCCCAGCGCACCCATTTTGCACACATACGTGGGATGTTTGGTTTCCACAGGTAGAATCCGATTTTGCCGCCTTCTGGAATCTCACCTTGTAAGCTGAAAGTCGGGTTCAAATCCCTCCCCGCCTGCCATGATTACTCATAAAAGTTCGATAGGGTAACCTTTTGGTTGAAGTTTTTTGTATTGTGTCTCTTCATCTGCTGTTATGCAAACGGTTTTTTTGTGTTCTGCAATGGCAACTGGTAGAGCGTCATAGAACGTTATTTTTCCGTCGTAGGCTATCTCGCCTGCCCTCAGTATGATGTCTTGATTTAGATGAGTAACGTTCATGTGGAGGTTGTATAGTTGTGCAAGGGCAGTTTTCCATTTCTGGGCATCGTAGTCAGGTTTATATCTTAAGGCGTTGCCTACCTCACAAAACAGAATTTCCGAGACAGTCAATGCATTTGATCCTTCTGTGTAAGAATCCAACAGCTTTAAGGCTTCATCTGATTTTATTTCTGCGCTAAACCACTTGACCACTACAGAGGAGTCTAAAACTATTTCGCGGCATCTCGCCATTTCCGTATCTCCTTAGCACCGTCCCATTCGGTTTTGCTTTCGGTTCGAAGGTTTTTGATCGACTCTGCAGCGCGTTGTATCTCTTCTTTACGTGCCGCATCTTCAAAGGCTTTTCTTGCAACTTCGCTCCAGTTGACGCTTTTGCATCGTTTCATGCGTCCTTTTAGCTCTTCAGGAACCCTTACTGTCACGTTACTCATGCACACCACATTTCGCACATGTTTATTGTACATGAACACTGTAAATACTTCTAAAAAAACTTTCCCCAAGAAACAAAAAACCGCCAACCCACCAATTCCAAAACCCAAACCCCAAAAAAAATAAAAACAAAGTCTTTAAAAAACAAAAAACCACTTTTCAGAGTAACACAA
>JAAZBP010000197.1 GCA_012513715.1 Thermoproteota archaeon
GCTCTGAAGATAACTTTTTAGTTAACTCTGACATAACTGAACTCCTCTGTTTAATCTCTTCTTTGTCTACTATCCCCTCTTTAATATCCAACGCAGCAGTTTTTGGTCTAGCAAAAAATTTTGAAACATTAACCACGTCTGGTTTGATTGTCTTCAAAAGGTCCATAGTGTTCTGGAAAGCTTGTTTGGTTTCACCAGGAAAACCTACAATAACGTCGGTTGCAAGAGTTAAATCTGGAAATTCTCCTCTAAATATTTCTACAATTTCTTTGAACTCTTGGATTGTATAAAACCTGTTCATATTTTTTAACACGGTATTGTCTCCGCTCTGTACTGGCAAATGTACAAACTTGAATATCTTATCGCTCCCAAATGCGGCAATCAAGCTTTCTTGGATATCCATTACTAAATTAGGTGTCATCATTCCAACTCTAATCTTGAAATCTCCTGTTATTTTGTCTAATGCACCAAGTAGATTTGCGAGATTAATTTGTAAATCTCTGCCATAGCTAGCAGTGTCTTGTGATGTTATCCAGAACTCTCTGACGCCTGTATCAAAATCTTCTTGCACTCTATCCACTATTTCTTTTTCACTATAGCTTCTGAGGTGACCACGAGCGTGTTTTACACAACAATAGGAACAACTGCCTAGACATCCGTAATTAATGGGTACTATGCTGATGATAGGGTTTGTTCTTTGTTTTGGTAGGTTAAGGTTTGGTTTCTCTTTTCCCGTTCCCAATTCAGTTACTTTTTGTCCAGCTAAAACTCTCTCAATAATATTCACAATTTTGTCGCCTATTGCAGGGCCAATTGCTCCATTAAAATGTACTTCGCGGCTTAGGCGGTCAAAATTTATTGTCGGTAGGCATCCTGCAATAACGATTTTTTTATGTTTTGGTACCTGTTTTATTTCTGCGATTATTCTATTTTCAGTCGGACCTTTAACTGCGCAAGTGTTGAATATTATCAGGTTAGCTTCTGTTTCGGAGGTTGTTAGAGTGTATCCTGCTTGTTCTAAGCATCCTGTAATTACTTCTCCATCGGCTATGTTAGCTGAGCATCCGTAGTTTTTTATGAAAATTTTATTTTCCATATTGTACCTTCACGTTAGTTGCTATATCAAGGCATAAAAACGTACTCCTCAACATGGCTAAATTGACAAAAACTTGTTTCCTTCACGGTTTTATATTTATAAATGAAGTAACCAACATGTTATGTACATGTTTGTTACATAATATGTAGAAGTATAAGTACCAAATAGCGTTGTATATCCATAAAACGGGGGAGCGATAGCTCAATTGAAACTAATCACTTTGTATCTACCTGAAACATATATAAAAGCTTTAGACCAGTTAGTGGACGAGCGTTTTTACCCTAACCGCGCCGAAGCAATTAGAGTAGCAATCCGCGATTTAATAAGTGCAGAAGTATGGAGGCGAAAGGGCATTGACTAAACACGATAATGATGAATTAAAATGTAACTTGTCAATTGAAGATGCAAAAGTTGAACCTCAGATTATCGATAACTCTTTGGTTCTCGACTCTTCTTCAGTTGTCTGTAAACCTGAGAGTAAAGTAAAATCTAGGATGGTTAAA
>JAAZBP010000198.1 GCA_012513715.1 Thermoproteota archaeon
CTGCCTATAATTGCAGTAGGTGTAATTATGCTTGTTCTGTTGTTAGCTTCTAAATCAAGATCTAAACAAAAGAGAAACTATCAAAACACGTATTATCCGCCTCCACCTCCCCCTCCGCCACCACCCTATTAAGCTGAAACCCAAAACAGCCAAATTCCTAATGAAGAAATTTTTAAAACAAAGAAGACGACCCTAAAAGACAGGTCAAATCAGGTTGACCTGAATATACTCTAGTTTTAAATATGGAAACTTTTCTATTGCATGTGGTGGGAAAACAATAATGAATAGTAACTATGCCGTTGAATTCCAGAATACAACAAAACAGTACGATGAAATATTAGCTGTTGACAATATCGATTTGAAAATTAACACTGGGGAAATCTTTGCGCTTTTAGGACCAAACGGCTCAGGAAAATCTACTACACTTAAAATGATAATGGGATTAGTTCAACCCACATCAGGTTCAGTTCAAGTTTTAGGAATAGATGTAAAAAAAGATCCTGTTGCAGTTAAAAGACAAGTTGGGTATGTTCCTGAATCGCCTAGTGTATACGAATTTTTAACTGGAATTGAATACTTAGATTTTATTGCTGACATATACGGCATCTCACCTGCTGACAAGAAACAACGTGTAAATGAGTACCTAAAAGCGCTTCAGCTTGAAGGCAGAGAAGGAGATATGATAAACAGCTACTCTGATGGTATGAAAAAGAAAATCAGTTTAATCTCGGCTTTTCTTCATAAACCCAAACTTTT
Organism: Thermoproteota archaeon; assembly: GCA_012513715.1. Classification (GTDB taxonomy): domain Archaea; phylum Thermoproteota; class Bathyarchaeia; order Bathyarchaeales; family Bathycorpusculaceae; genus Bathycorpusculum. The sequence continues at coordinate 757 of JAAZBP010000198.1, forward strand.
GATTTTGGATGAACCACTAAACGCTTTAGATCCAAGAAGCGCAAGAATTGTTAAAGACTTACTACATGAACTTAAAAGCCAAGGAGTAACCACAATTTTATCAACACATGTGCTAGAAATAGCTGAGGCAGTATGTGACAGAATCGGAATAATGTATCAAGGAAAAATCTTGTCTTTAGGAACCATGGGTGAATTAAGAAAGCAGGCAAGTCTACCTGAATCAAAGTTAGAAGATATATTCCTCAAGTTAACTGGAACAGGCGACTTAAAACCTGTTGTTGAGGAACTACTACGATGAATTGGAAAAATGTCCTCTATTTGCTACGTGTAGAACGTAAATCAGGCAGATTAATTAGAGGCATCAAAAAAACCCGCTACAAAGAATATGGAGTTTTAGCTTATTGGCCCTACTGGGTTGCTGCCATAATAGGTGTTATAGGCGGTTTAGGAGCCAAATTCATAGCTGATATAGTTTATTCTGATATCTCACAAACTCCAGAGTTACCTCCGTTAAGTGATGTATCAGTGGGTTTCTTTGTTACGTTACCTACCCTTATTTTAATTGTAAGTATCGTTTTTTCGATGCTGCAGCAGATTCAGCTTAGCGGAGTTAAAAAATCAACACAAGTTATGTATTGGCTGCCTATTACTTGGCAGGAGCAGACATTAGCGTCGGTTTTAGCGAACCTACTTGGGTTTCCAAGTGCAATTGCGATAGGTTTCGCAGGTGGCCTTATTGCTTATGGAGCCTCAACAGGTTTGATACTTCAGGCTTTGTTAACTGCTTTGGCCATATTCGGTGCTGCTTTCATGGGTAGTTCCACAACTGAGATTCTTCGAGTACTACAAAGTAGATTCATAGGTGCAGTTTACAAATCAAGCGGTAGAGCAGCAGTGGGGGTTAGATTTGTTGGTTCCATACTGTTTTTTGTAGTCTTCTATGTAATTTATTTCTTCATCACTCAGGGATTTACTACATTTATTCAAGGATTAACAACATTTCAGAGCACGTTTTGGTTTATACCATTTGTTTGGGTGGGATTATCACTTTTCTATATATTCAATGTTTTATTTTTAGAGGGAATATTATTTGTGGGGCTTTCAGCCCTGTTTATAGTAGGATTATACTTACTTGCTGTATTTCTGAATCAACGTTTTGGATTATATGAGCCGCCAGCAATTAGAGTGCAAAAAAGCGGTGATTACACGCCTAAAACAGGAATCTTGGGTAAACTTGGCGTTTCAACTATCGTATCAGCTCTGATCCGGAAGGATTTACGGTCTTTTACTAGACGCAGAGAGTTGATGGGCATTTTTATTGTTCCCATAGTTTTTGTTTTATTACCTGTAATGCAATCTGTAGGAATTGTAAATCAGGGTGCACCATCAGAAGTCAACTTTATGTTTCTAGTTATGACTTTTCTGTTTCCATGTAGTATAATGTCCATGTCTTTAGGTAACATGCTTATTGGTGAAGAAGGCGAAGCGGTATGGAGAATTTTTGTATCTCCGATAACAGCGAAAAATTTAGTTAAAAGCAAATATTTTTTCATAGTTTTCTTTGGGATAGTAACATTGTTGGTGACTAATATTATAGGTAACCTAATCTACCAACCTTCAACTGCACTTATGATAGTTGGTTTTCTAGAAGGTCTCTTTTTGATTTTTGCTTTAGGTTCAATTGCTTTATCAATAGGTTTTAAGGGCGCTGATTTCTCAGTTAGCCATAGGCCGCGAATGATACGGCCAACTTGGTCATATATTAGTTTAGCTGCATGCGGTATAGCAGCTTTAGGCGTTTTGTCGCCTTTGCTACCTTTCGCTTTTACACTAATCACGTCACCGGGACCTATCAGTTTGAATATTCCAATAAATGATTTAGCGATTCCAGTGGTAATCAGTGCCGTAATAGCTGTAGTAATAACTATAGTGTTCTATAGAATAAATGTAAAAATGGCCCAAGATTTAATCACAAAAGCCGAAATATAGGGTAAACCAATACAGTCTTACAAAAATCAGGTAACAATGTAAGCAACATACAATCTGAAATATTTTTTTTATTTGGACAATCAATTTTTATTCAAAGAAAGCACATAGATTATAGAAGACACATGAAACAATTAGGATTAACTAGCCCTGCATTTGGGAATAATGAAGTAATACCCATAAAATACACTGGAGATGGAGACGACATCAATCCACCATTTCTTGTTGAGGGTATACCTGAAGAAGCAAAAAGTCTTGCATTAATTTTTGATGACCCAGATGCTGTAGGCGGAACATATGACCATTGGATAGTATGGGATATTCCAGCCTCTACTAATGAAATAAAGGAAAACTCGGTTCCAGGCACTGAAGGACTCAACAGTGGACACGAAATAGGTTATACTGGACCATATCCGCCTCCGGGTAAAGTTCACAGATACACTTTCAGGATTTACGCTTTAGATACTAAACTGGGGTTAAACCAAAAATCAACTAAAAAAAACCTTCAAGAAGCTATGAAAAATCATATTCTTGCTGAAGGAAAACTAATTGGTTTATTTAACAGATAAACCAACATCTAATTTTTTGTTTTTGCACATAAAATGAGTTAAGTTTTAATTTAAGACTCTACCTTAGGGTTAAAATTCTGTTGAAAATGTTTGTTTTTGCTTTCCAGTTACTTATTTAATTCAGGTTACTTAAGAAAAAATGGTTTAGCGTTTTCTGGTTTTATTTGGTTTACTTCTATTTTTTGTTGGTTTAGGTCTAAGCATAGCTTCTGCCTTTTTTAGATCCGTTGGTGTATTTACCGTGAAAAATGACTTAAAATCTGAATCCAACTGCTTAAACACAATTGAAGAAATGTAACGTATTCCTCGCAATTCATCTAGAACCGAGTACATGTCAAATGTGTCTTGAGATAAACTTGTTCTGATAGCAGCTATTAACTGTTCAGTATTATAGACAGCGAAAAATGCTTCAGCGGACATGTCTGGCTTACGTGGAATTACAGCGTTTTTGCCTATAGATAATTCAAAGAGTAAAGAAATAATGTCTTTTGAGATAAAAGGAGCATTGGAGGGCAAAACTATGGTGTATTCGCCTTGAATTGTTTCTAAACCAGCTAAAAAGGAAGAAGTGAAACTTGTGGAGTTTTTATCGAATATTATTTGGAAGTTGGGTTTAACAACTTTTGAGTATAACTTGGCGTTTTCTTCTGAGTCCGTTACGATTACAATTTCGTCAACAAAAGGGTTAACAGCGTCAATGACATGATTGATTAAGTGTTTACCAGCTATCTCGAAATTAGACTTGGCTGCGTTTGTTTTAGGATAAATATTTGTTAATATTAATGCTGATTTTTTCAAATAACTTAAACCTCAATTTTATGTTAGTAAAAGTGAAACTGTAACAAAGTAAAAAATTAGGTGATGTCGTTGTTTTCTATTTTTTTAGCCATTTCAAATAGAATCTTTGTGAATGGGTGGTCTGGTTTATCTTGAGCAAAGATTAATGTTCCGCCTGCCCTCAATACGTCACAATAGCAGGGAATTAATCCAAACATTGGAACTTGGTATTCAGTATTGATTTTGGTTTCTATTTCTTTCTTTTTAGCTGTTAATGAAGGCTCAAGAATTTTGTTGAATATTAAACCAGTTTTCTTTTCAAATAGGTTATAGAGTTCAGTTATCATACGTTTAGTGCCGTCTATGTCTGAACGGTCACCTGTTGTGGTTACTGCAACAAAGTCAGATGCTACTATTGCGTTAATTGATGAATATTGCAGTCCTGGACTTGTGTCAAAGATTAAGTAGTCAAATCCTTTATCTCGAAGTAAACTTTCCCTGAGAGCTAAGAGTCTGCCTAGAGCACGCATTTCCCATTTTCGGTCTTTGGAGGATATGTCTCGAATTGCGTCTGTAGCTGGATTAGCAAAACACGCATAAAGTCTGCCTTGACCGGGTACTCTGTCGCTTAAATCCACAATTGCTTTATCAATTTCGCAGTTGTTGTTTAAGTAGTCGTTAAGCCAGCATTCAGCGGGTTTAGCTTTAAGAAGAGCAAACAAGCTGGGTGCTCTAAAATCAAGATCAAATAGGCATACTTTTTTGCCGTTTTTAGCTAAGGTTGCAGCTAAGTTGATTGACATTAATGTTTTTCCGGTTCCACCTTTGTAGGAGTGGACAGCTATTACTTCAGTCATCAGAATCAACCCAAACTATCTATCTACGTAGAAATAGGCTTTTCGACCTTCACGTTCCTTTTTAACGTAACCCATAGTTACAAGTTGATTAAGATATGCGCTTTCCACTGCTCTTGCGCGTTGTGTTTTTTCAGAGATTTCTTCAGCAGTTGCTTTTTTGCTTCTGCATAGGGTCATTGCTGTTTTTCGCAGGTGATCTGGCATGGACAATAGAGTCATAACGTCCAGTGAGACATCTGGTAAAGCTGAAGTATTTTGTTGAGTGTTTGCTCCGAGGCTTTTTTGAAGTTCAATCATTACTTCCATTTTTTCGTTAAGTTTCTCGAGGGTTTCCTCTATTTTTTCTAGGATGTTTAGAGGTTTTTTGTTTGAAATGTCATTTTTTATCATGTTTTGGGTCCTCGAGACAATTTTTAAGTGTACTATTGTTGGATACTTAAACACTACAGCTTTTATTAAGTCTTGCGATACATAAATATGAATTCTTAATCAACAAAAAAAGCTAAAAAATAGCTATTTAACAGGTTTTGGCATTAAAATAAAAGAGAAAATATTTTTTTAAATTTATAGGAACTAGTAGAGAAGAGGCGCTTGATTCCTTGATTCCTCTACTATCGGCAATACTTCTTTTAACTCCTTGAAGTATTTAAGAACCGTAATTCCTCTTTGTGTTACTGCAAAAACTAAACGACGTTTACCAATAGTACGTTCTTCAACTAAACCCTGCTTCAAAAGAAATTCCAAATATTCTTTTAGAACACTACAGTTAACGTTTGCTTTATACATGACATGAGTTAATTTCAAAGGTCCCCGTTGCGCAAGAACCGACAGTATGTCAACATACATTTCAAGCTTTGAACGACGCACTGTTTTATTCCTCTGATACATAACAGTCTCTGTTTAGTTATAAATCATTTATGGATTACTAATCAGTATTTTTCAGAAAACTTGATGTTTAAATTAATTATCGGTTTTGGCAACAACGGAATTAAATATTGTCAATCTATTTTCAAAGGCCGTGACCATGTCGTCCAACAAGATGCAACGTAATTCATCAGGTAGTTTACTGATTTCTTCATCGAAAACATCAGCTAACTTTGCCTCTAACTCTTTTCTATTTTTATCAACTGTTTGCTTCATGCGTTTCCACCCTTCAGTCGTTACTCACCCATAAAGAGCAGAAGCCGTATAACTGACTTATGAAAACATCATCTTAATCGATAATTAATAGCTAAAAACATAATCAAATCACAGAATTCCCGATACAGAGCAGTACTAACTATTTGTGTAACAGCAAATATTCAATTACACCTCAAGATATAGGTAAAAAAGTGTATTTTGGAGTTTTTTGTTCTTAATCTATATTGGTGTTACATCATTCTTTAATTGGTTATCCATCATTTAATGTATTTAGTATTAATATGCAAATAAAGATGTTTAATATACTGTGAGGGTTAAGCAAAACTTATGGATGGGCCGCAAGACAAATATTTTGAATCGGTAGTAATCGATTCATCTTCTAAGAAGCCTATCGATAAAGAATATTTGCTTAACTTACTAAAATTCCATAATATAGATACTTCAATTGTTGAAAGCGCTCAAATAAAAATAGAAGATGTTATACCTTATATACATAAAGCCAAGATAAAACTTCCCGAAGCCTTCTACAAGGACCTAGCGTTAAAAGTAAATATGTCTTTCGTAGACAATTCAAGAGTCACAGAAATATATCAAAAAGAAGATAGAAGTAAACTTATCTCAATACTTCCATACCCCATTATAAGTAAATACAAAGTTATACCCCTAGAAATTAATGGATCAATCGTAGACTTAGCAATTGATAACCCCTTGGATTATCGTGTTTTGATGACAATTAGGTATCTGTTTCCAGCTTGGAACATAAATTTAACAGTGGTATCCTCGGAATCAATTGATTGGGCAATAGATAAAATTTACAGAGAAATACACAAAAAGAATGCTATGGTTGACCTATATAATCGAACTCCCGATCAATCTGCTTACCGTACACTTTATCCAAACCAAAAATACTTCATCATAGGTATACTTTTGGCAATTACTATTTCATCAATAATTGATTCGGCAGTCACTTTCATGATCCTTTTTGCTATAATTAGTGTCGGGTATTTTATCGTTAATCCGATAAAGATATTCATTTCTATTATGGGCTTCAAAGGAAGCAGAGGAACTACCAAGATTACAGCTGGTGAAATTTTGTGGACAAGAGACGAGGACTTGCCAGTATATACTATCTTGATTCCTGTCTTTCGTGAAGCAAGTGTATTAGCTCAAAACTTGCTTAATATGTATAAATTAGATTATCCTAGAGATAAACTTGATATCAAGATTCTAATGGAAGAAAAAGATATCGAAACCATAAATGAAGCTAAACTCTTAGGTTTATTTGGATCACCTACAAAGATGGCTGAAGGAATTCCCAAAGAGGAATATAGACAATTTTTGAAACTTTTTGATCCAGTAATAATACCAAACGCAGAAGTAACCACTAAACCACGCGCCTGCAATTATGGGTTATTACGCGCCAAAGGTGAACTTTGTGTAATTTATGATGCTGAAGATAAACCTGACCCTAATCAGCTGAAAAAAGCAGCAATTGTTTTTCTCCGCTCACCAGAAGAAGTTGTGTGTCTGCAATCAAAACTTGGTATTTATAACGCTGATGAGAACATACTGACAAAGTGGTTTTCAATTGAATACTCCCACTGGTTTGAATTCTATTTACAAGGATTAGATTGGATAGATGCTCCAATACCATTGGGAGGGACTAGTAATCATTTTCGAAAAAAAAGTCTCGATGAATTAGGTCGATGGGACCCATACAACGTAACTGAAGACGCTGATCTGGGAATTAGACTATCACGAAAGAAAATGAAAACACAGATGATAAACACATACACATATGAAGAAGCAACTTCAACTGTGAAAAGTTACGTAGTTCAGAGATCTCGTTGGTATAAAGGGTACCTTCAAACATACCTAGTTCACATGCGATATCCTAGAAAACTCTTTAAGGATTTGGGAGCAAACAAGTTTCTCAAATTGCAGTTGACCTTCGGAACTACAGTTTTTATTCCCTTGATAAACCCAATACTCTGGTTGTTACTTGGTTTAACTATTATTTTACCAACATCATTTGGGTGGCTAATTCCAACATATCTCCAGCCCATATGCCTCTTCAACCTATTAGTAGGGAATCTTTCATATCTGTTAATTTACGTAATTGCCTGTGTGAAATTGAAAAATTACCGCTATATACCCTATGCTCTAGCGATGCCAATATCTTGGGTACTTTTAAGTTACGCAGCTTATCGAGGTCTAATCCAACTCATACGTAATCCATTCTACTGGGACAAAACAACGCATGGAGTATCAAAAATTATAAAGCAAAAAAACATTCAGTAGCATTTAGCCTCGATACTATGCCATACCTTCTTTTTTATAAAAGTGAACAATCCCCGGCTCTCTCAAAAGAAAAAAATAAAGTACAGAAACATGAAAAATAGATGTTTTTGGGTTAGTTAATGGGGATTTCGACAGCGACAATTAAGACCAAACTAGACTACAACCGCATACACACGGATTCCAATTAGACTACGACCATTTAGAATTTATCTAGGTCAATGCTAAAGCGTCTTTTTGATAGACTACACTGAGTGTTGTGTGTTTTTTGGTTAAGTAAAAAATGGTTGAAAAACTTTGAATCAGAATAATTTTAAAGTGCGGTAACCGGGATTTGAACCCGGGTCCTAGACTTGGCAAGCCTATGTACTAACCAAGCTGTACTATTACCGCGTTACATGCTTTCTGGATGAGTTAGCACCTTTTGGTGATGTTTTACATTTTTTGGGTGCTTTTATGTCGGTGATAGTCGCGAGTGACGTTAAATAGTTTTTCGGTCACATCAACCGCATCTCATTAGAGTTGAAGCTGAAAAATGCTCTAGTTTCACATATAAGCGCTCATCATGTTTAGAGCCGGTTCTAAAATATTGAAATCCATAGCTGGCTAGCTTTGTTTCTTGTTCTCTAATTGTAGAATTTATTGTCCTGTTTATTGAAGATCTAAAGTTACTCATCAGAATCTAATTTGTAAACATTTCCCGCATTTTTTTTAAAAACAAATTTATATAGAGTTATTATTTATTTTTTAGTTAATTGTGGAGGTATAAATATTGAATAAGAAGCCCTTCACTCTGCTGGTTGTTTTGTTTTATTCAATTTCTTTATCAGCGACACCTTTTGTTGCATGTGTTGAATATGGACAAGTTAGCATCGATTCAAAAACTTTCAACCACTATTACTGCTATACACACGAGAATTCACATAAAGGCATTCCAACTCCAAACCAATACGATACAGCACACATAACAGCAGTTTTCAACAACCACGCTTACCAGAACAAAATAATTCAAGCTAGACTTTTCAAATATGCATGGTGTACAGAAGACGGTTTAACTGCACTTTGCAGTATAGGCGAGTGCTGGATTGATGAGGGTACACAATTTTTTAGTGTTGGATATGAACCTGTTTTCAGTTTCAAACATTACCTTGACTTTTCAGGAATAGTCTGGCCCGCTGACCCTGAAGACATCGTTGATCATTGTGGAACATCGTTTGGGAATGTGGAATGGAACATTTGCTATCGAGTTAACTGGTGGTATAGTAATGAAGGCTACTTCTGGTATGAGATAGGCTGGTCCGACGAAGTCCCAGGCTATAAAGTTTGGACAAGCCACGACGAGATGGAGCCAGAAGCACATAACTACATAATATGTTCCTGCTGCACACATTATCCAGTACACCTTGAATGGTCAGAAACATGGAAGTCTGCAAACATAACCAACATTGCAGGCGGAGTTGGGCGTGTACCAAATAGAAGTTTTGTTCAGCTAAAAACATACAGCAGAGGATCTGTAGCAAGATTAGTTTATGATTTATCATCCCTAGACAGTGGAGATGTTTGGGTTTATGGTGATTCTTCTGCTTCGCCGTTTTCGCGGTTACTTGTTTACTGTTCCAATGACAACAATTCCTGGAGGCTTGCAAGCGATCAACTGATCCGTAACAGCGGCAACAGGTGGATTAACTGTGGAGACCCCGAAATTGATTATCGATACGTCATGTTTCTTGCATATAACTCAGGAATACCCAGCTGGATATCCATTGACGCAGTTAACACAGGCAACCACTACTAAATTAAAAGCTACTACGATTAGTAAAGAGCAGGTTTGATTGTTATTATTTTTGTTGAAAAGCTAAAAATAATAACATTCAATAAAGAATTAAAAGATGACAACTTTAGTTAAAACTTGAACATGTAAAAACCGTATTTTTAAGTCAATATTTATATCCATTAATTTCTTTTAAAGGTTAAAGCTGTAGGTGGCTGTTTTGTCAACGTTTGAGTTTGCATTGGTTGCCATTTCGTCAATTGTTGCAATCATGAATCCAATTAGCACTGCTGCAATATTTCTGTCACTTACAGGAGGAGAAAAACCTGAAAATAACAAAAAAATAGCTTCCAAAGTAGCTAAATTAGGATTTGTTATTTTGGGATTTTTCGCTTTAACTGGCACTCTCCTATTCCAAGTGTTCAGCATCGAGATGTATGCTTTCCAAATTGCAGGAGGAATACTTTTAGTTACAATTGCATTAAAAATGCTTTCACCATCAGACGGCTTTTCAGCTAACGGCAAAGGAGACATATCAATCATACCGTTAACATTTCCTCTTACTGCAGGTCCAGGAACAATAACAACAACTATCCTAGTGTTTTCACAGGCAACTAACATTTTTGAGACCGTTTTTGTCTTTTTAGCAATAGGCGTAGGAGTTATTTTATCCTATTTAGGAATGGTTTATGGCTACAAATTGTTTAATCTGCTTGGTAAAACTGGAATTCAAGTTGCAACTTCATTGATGGCCGTAATTGTTTTGGCTATAGCAATACAATTCATTATTTCAGGCATAATCGCAGTTGCGCCTCATTTACCTATAACTTAAGTTTTTTAATAAAAGATGACACATAAGAAGGCAGTTTTTATAATATTGAATGTGACTGAAATAAAGACACACAAAATTGTTCCAAATAGCACATTCTTGTTTCATATTGTAACATAAATGTCGCAATATTTAATAATCAAAACGTAGCCTTAAGATGTAAACATAAAGGAGGAACAAACAATAAAACAAACACACACTAACACCCACAACATGACAGATCAAGTCTCATGTCCAGACTGCGACTGCAAACTAAACGTTCCTCAAGACATAGAAAACGGGGAAATAATTAGTTGCCCATGTTGTGGGCTTGAACTTGAAGTAAAAATAAGTCAAGGAGGGGGATTAGTAAGTCTTCAAGAATTGACTATAGAAGGCGAAGACTGGGGAGAATAAGAGCGCGATTCCAAAAAATCCTCCCAGTTTTTTCCACCACAAATTTTTCTATTTCCGCACTTTTTTTAAAAAATCTGAAATCGAATAACAACAGGGTTCATAGTAATCGATTGCATCTACCCTACGCCTAATCTTTTTTGTAAAGAGTCAAATTAACTTAAACTATGCTGTTTTTAAAGTTAGAATACGCTCTGTAGAAAACCGCCTTTTTTAGTAATCCGATGCTTTCAAAATTTTTTAGACGGCAAAATTGAATCTGGGCAGTTTTCTGTAATATTTATTATAAATTCATAAAAGCTAAAGCTTAATTGTTCCGATTCAATATATACATGTATAAAAAAGGGAGATAAAAATGAGAATTAAAAGTTTAATGAAAAACAAGAAAGCCTTCTCAGCAATAATAGCAGCCCTAATTCTTATGCTTATAGCAGTCGCAGCAGGCGTAGTAGTCTACGCATACGTGATGGGATGGATCGGTGGAGTACAAACAAACCCACCAG
>JAAZBP010000199.1 GCA_012513715.1 Thermoproteota archaeon
CGCGTCTCGAAGGATTAGATTATGTATTTTTAGAGGGTTTTGAATCTGAAGCGTTTCCCAAAATAATAGCTGCAAAAACTGTTGATGAAGCCCAACAATACTTTGACAGTTCTGCTATAGCTATATCTGGACTAATATCTGATTCTAAATCTGAGATTTCAAAAGTTTCATCTATGAAAATTCCTTTATTATCCAGTTTTAAGGATATTAAAAAATTAGTTGAGTTAGTAGAAAATGTCCAAAACTTTTCTATCTAGTTAACCTCTATTATGGTTACGCCGCGAATCCATCTTTGGGCATATTCATCGTCTCCAATTATGAGGCGTAATGGGCCTTCACCGCCGTCTTTTAACGCTGATAATGCTAATCCATCTTTTTGGTATGCTATGACTGTGTTTTGTTTTTGTGCCTCTTGAATCGTAAGTGTTGTCCCGTAGCCATCTGAAGCTTGAATGAAAATTGTTTTCACTTCGCCACGAATTTCTGTTTGGTTAAGTAGTTCTTGAAGAGTTATCCCTGTATAGCTGTAAACACCGTTTTCTTCAGGGTTCCCGCTTGATGAAAGCGAAACTGACACAGTGACCGGTTGGTACGTTTTCATCTGGGCCAATGTCAAGTTTATAGGATTATTCACGTTACCTCTAATTTGCAGTGTCCCTTCAGGTTGGTTTGTATCAGGATGTGTGTAGTAGTAAAGCGGGATAACTGCAATAATTAATAGGAAAAAAATTGTAAGGGTTATTTTAGTGGTTTTCTGCATATCATTCGTCCTTTTATGAAATCGTTATTTCTGAAACCCATCTAACCCAGTTTTGTCCCCACTTAAACTCTTCTGTAGGCACTATTAGGCGGTATGGTTGTCCATCAACCGGTGAGAGGGCGTCTCCGTTTTCTTGGTATCCAAGAAGCATCCCTGTGCTCTGAACTTGATCAAGGGTGAATTCTCGGGTATATCCATCAATTGCAGCTACACTGATTTTAGTTGCGCTTGAAGAGACCCCGACTGAATCCAGAATGCTCATGACTGAGATTCCTGTCCAATCAGATGTTCTTTGTGCTTCTCCGCCAGGAGCAAAAGCAGCTGTAACTGTTTTAACTTCATAGTTTGTCAGGTTGTTTCCAATAATCACAGCTGAATCTGTTACTTCACCGTTAATGGTTACTGTCCATGGTTTAAGTTTGATTTCTGCTACACATTTTATGTTATAGTTAGATGTTAAACCTGGCGCAATGAATTTTAGTGGTCCTTCAGTTTCATCAGTTATCCATTGTCCGTTTTTAGTGAAAGCCAAAATGAATTCGCTACCCGGATACTGAGTGCTGTTATAAGATTGATACGTGTTTATTGTTACTTTGTACCCGTCACCTGCAATTATGTCAATAAAGCCTGTATCCCAGGGGGCATCTGTTTTGTTAAGTAGTTCAGTTAATGTTACTCCGATGTAGGTTGCTGTTTCACCTTTAATGGTGTGGGTAACCGTAGTTAGCGCCATCTGCTTTAAATCAGAAATGCTTAGTTTTTTTTCTGCTGAATTGTTAATTATTTCTATCTCTGTTGTTGGTGGGTTTCCTGTTGGTAGTGATATAGAACCTGGTTGGGCGAGGTTTCCTGGTAGGTAATAAATAGCTGCTACTGCAGCAAATATTATTATGAATATTGTTATTGCACTTAAAGCGATTTTACTATTTTTGTTCATTTTTTTTTCCTCTTAAACCGATTTTTTCAATTCTTACAAGGAGTATATGTGCGATGAATCCGCCTATGCAGCCGCTTATTGCAGCGACTACAGCCAAAAAAGTTAGCACAATCCATGGTAAGAAAAGTACTGTTGCGCCTACCAAGATTGTTCCGATAACATTTGCGATTGCTGAGGCGCCCATGCAACATGCGATACAGCAGGATTTGTGTCTAGTTAGTAAAAAGAAAGCGTCTATTGCTAAACCGGGGCCAAGGTATATTATGAAGGAGAGTATTCCGAAGTTGCCATATGGAAGTATTAGGCTTATGAATGCTTGAGTTAATGACACCATTGTCGCGGTTCCAGTTTTACGTATGAAACCAAATGCCATTACAGGCCACATCATGTATAGGCCGCCTGTTACAGCGCCTGTTGGTACATAGATTGCTCCCATCATTGGTCCGATTATGGGGTAGAGTAAGTTTTTAGTTGCTAAGCCTAAACTTGCGAAGAGTGCCATTAGAACTAAATCAGTGGTTGCTATTCTGAGGTTGCTGTTATGTAAGGCTTGGTTTGGCGGGTTCATATAAAACTCCGATGTTACAGAGTTGTAATATCGTTTAAATTAAACTTTATCCCCAAATACGATCAAAGTTGATGCTCATTTTTTAGTATTGATTGTAATTTAGCTTGTGTGTTTCTATATTGTTCAACTAACTTTTTTCCTGAATCAGTAACTTGAGAGGAACCTCCGCCTTTTGCGCCCCCTCGAACACGGGTAACCAATGATTCGCCTAATCTTTCTTCTGCAAGAGTTATCCTGTGAAGTGCATACCTATATGACATGCCAATTTCTTTGGCTGCTTTTAGAACTGAGTTGTGCTTTTCTATTTTTTCGAGTAATGTTGCTAATCCGTCACCGAATACTGCGTCACCTTTTTCGTTAACAACCCAAAGTTTAAAACGGTAACTTAATGCGCACATTAATAGTACCCTTAATGTGTATTTGTTGTTTATTGAATTAAGTTTATGCTATTTTGTAGGTGTTTTTGTGATTATTTTTTTAAGCTTATGGCCATTTTTAGCTAGCAAGACTTTTATATCGATATATATCGTATATACGATTAATACTGATCGGGTTCCTTGTAAACAAGGGAGAACACGTATTTGCTAGAAACAAGCATACAAAATCAGGACAAAAACAACCAAGTCGTCGAAAAAAAACAGTTAAACTCTGTTACTAAAAAAATCACAGTGTATGCCCCCGATATTGCCTCAAAAGCGCAGCCAGGCCAATTTGTTATTTTTAAAGTCCACGAAGACAGTGAACGAATCCCCTTAACCCTTTCATCTTGGGACAAAGAAAAAGGCACAATCTCTCATATTTTTCAAGAAGTTGGTTACTCAACAATTGAACTTGGATCTCTTGAAGTCGGCGAAAAAATAATGAATCTAGCTGGACCATTGGGGAATCCTAGTGAAATAAAAAATTTTGGAACTGCAGCAGTGGTCTGTGGTGGACTTGGAACAGCAGTGGCTTATCCAGTTGCTAAAGCTCTAAAAGCAGCTGGAAACAAAGTAATATCAATAATGGGTGCCCGTTCTGCTGAACTATTCATATTAGAAGATGAAATGCGGGCTGTATCTGACGAAGTTTTCTTTTCTTCAGATGATGGCACAAAAGGACAGAAAGGGTTTGTAAGTGATATTTTAAAAACTCTTATCGCTAAAAACTATAACTTTAACATAGTTTTTGCTATAGGTCCACCTATAATGATGAGTGTTATAGCCGATATAACTCGTCCACATAACATAAAAACCATAGCCAGTTTAAATCCAATAATGGTTGACGGCATGGGAATGTGTGGCGCATGCAGGGTCACAATTGGTAACGAAATTAAATTTGCATGTGTTGACGGTCCAGAGTTTGATGCTCACCAAGTTAATTTCAAAGAGTTAATGCAGAGACTCAAATGTTATTGTGATGAAGAAAAAAATGTCTCTGCTGAAACGCATAAACATGGAGAAACATGCCAATGTCACAAACACTAAAAACAGTTAGTCTTCAAAGTAGGTTTAAAGCTGTAGAAGTGCCCAAGCAAGATCCATTACTAAGAACCAGAAATTTCAAAGAAGTTGTTTTAGGATACAATGAAGAGCAAGCTTTAGCTGAAGCTTCACGTTGCCTAAATTGTCCCAATCCTCAATGCGTAGCTGGCTGTCCGGTAGGTGTAGATATTCCAGGTTTTATTAATCTAATCAAACAAAAAGACTATGCGGGATCAATTAGTAAGATAAAAGAGCGAAACAGCCTGCCAGCTATTTGCGGTAGAGTGTGTCCACAAGAAGAACAGTGTCAAAAAAATTGTGTTTTAGGAAAAAAAGGTGAGCCTGTCTCGATTGGGCGACTTGAAAGGTTTGTTGCTGATCTTGAACGAAAAAACGGTTTTATTACTCCCCCATTGCTGTCTCATAATGGCGAAAAAGTGGCAATTGTCGGAGCAGGTCCAGCTGGATTAACAGTTGCAGCTGATTTAGCAAAACTAGGCTATAAAGTCACCATTTTTGAAGCTCTCCACACCGGTGGAGGAGTATTAGTTTATGGAATTCCCGAGTTCCGTTTGCCAAAGCAGATTGTGCAAGCAGAAATTGATTATATCCAAAAATTAGGTGTTGAGTTTCGTCCTGATGCTTTAATAGGACGAATATTTACTATCGAAGAATTATTCTCTAAAGGTTATAAAGCGGTTTTTATAGGTACAGGTGCTGGATTGCCTAAATTCCTTTGTGTTCCCGGAGAAAACTTGAACGGCGTTTACTCTGCTAACGAGTTCTTGATTCGTGTTAATTTGATGAAATCTTATAATTTTCCACATTATAAAACTCCAATTCGAGTAGGCAAAAAAGTTGCAGTTATAGGCGGCGGCAACGTTGCATTAGACGCAGCAAGATGTGCGCTACGTTTAGGTGCAGAAACTGTGTCAATTGTTTATCGAAGGTCAAGAGCTGAAATGCCTGCACGGGAAGAAGAAATTTTGAATGCTGAAGAAGAAGGAATAGACTTCAAATTTCTTGTTGCACCCACCAAATTTGTAGGCGATGATAAAGGCAACGTCAAAGCTATGGAATACATTAGGATGAAGCTGGACGAAGATAGTGCCTCAGGAAGACGCAAAGCTGTTCCTATAATTGGTTCAGAAGCCTTGATGGATGTTGATACAGTAATAGTAGCCATTGGTAGAACACCTAATCCCATAATACAAGGTACAACAAAGGGTCTAGAAGTTTCAAATGGCGGCATAATAGTTGTTAACAAACAAACTTGTAAAACCAGTTTAGATGCTGTCTATGCAGGCGGTGACATAGCTACAGGTGAAGCGACTGTGATAAGTGCTATGGGTTCAGGTAAAACAGCTGCAAAAAGTATTCATGAACTTCTTTTTAAACCTAAAAATTAGGCAACACTAAAAACTGGGTTATCCTTTTTTTTCTTGTTATATTTCTGTGGTTAAATGATTTTAAATGCTCTGTTGACTGCAATTTCTGCGATGCTAAATGTACAATGAGATATTCTTTTTATGTTGTCGCGTATTGAGCATATTCCACAAACAAGTTCAGCTTCTTTTTGTGGACCTATAAACGCTTTAGACGTCATTTCAATGTCAAGTTTTTCAAGTTTGTTTCTGCATTTCATGATTCCAACTGCAGCATCAACATCTTTAGAGAAGAAAGCTTCAACTGATTTTACATATAGATCTGCAACTTGTGTTCCTGCAGTTATCATAAGCTCTATAACTTCTCCGGGAATAGTTTGATTGGCTCCGCTTAACATAATTATGTGTCTGGTTATGTCTGCTGCATAGTCAGATGCATGCTCCATTCTTGAGACAAGCATTTGATGGTCCATGCAATCTAGTGGATCAATGTGTAACTCGTTTGCTAAGTAAGGGTTTTGGGCTGCATTACGTAGAATTCTTACAATGAAAAATGCAAAATGGTCCACGTCATCATCTAAAGAAAATGTAGATTTGGCTAATGCTACGTCGTTGTTTTTTAGTGCAGTGAAAGCTCCTTCACACATTGACCGGGAAATTAGGTGCATCCGCTTTATTGCCTGTTCCAGTGATGCTTTTGATTCATCAGTGAGGCTTTGAAGGTAAACTTTTTTTGCGTCTGCCTCCATAACCCTCATGTACAATCTGCCTGCCATGTTTCGTATTGCTTTGGTTTGTGGTACTGTGAAAATGTTATCTGAGGTTAGAATTATTCCTGTGTAGCCGTTTAGGAAGGCTCCTAGAATTTTTTGGGTTATTAGAATTTCTTCTTCGTTTGATGTTACGTTTATGATTATTTCTTTTTCTTCAGATTTTTTAATTGAACTGGGGTAAATTACTAATGAGCGGTCCCGTTGAATGTTGAATGAAACTGTTTCTCCCTTTTTTACGTCGTTTAGTTGCATCCACTCTTTTGGCAGTGATACTACTAAGGATGATTTGCCTAGTGACATGATTTTTCGATCCAACTCTTATCACAACCATGATTTGTATTAACAGTAAATACACACCTATTCAAATATATATTTTAATTCGAATTAAAACAGGTCCTTGCTCTTTTATTAAAAAAATCAAAAAAACTACACATACATCAAATAAACTATTACCCTACAGCAGCTTCTATAACCCAAATCAGATAAACATACTTAATTGTTAGATTGCCCAAGTTAATTCTGTATGCTACAAGTCAAACCATTATCCACTAAGGACTTTGATTTCGCAGTTGAACTCGCAAATACTATGGATTGGAAGATGGCGCCTGCAGACTTCGAGTTTATGCATTATTTAGAGCCACACGGCTCCTTTCTTTTAGTTGACGATTCTAAACGGTTAGGTATAGCCACTTGCATAAGTTATGGAAAATTAGGTTGGTTTGGTAATTTCATCATCAACGCGGAATATCGACAAAAAGGCGGCGGCACTGTTCTCTTAAAGTATGCTATAGATTTTTTACATGAGAAAGGTGTAAAAACAATTGGCATATACGCCTACCCGAAGTTAATTCCCTTTTATAGCCGATTTGGATTCAAATGTTCTGAAGATTTTTCTTTTTTACATATTGAAAAACTTGGGGCTGTTGAAGGTGAAGAGTTACCCAAGATTAATCACAGTGACCACTCGAAAATTTTAGATTTTGACGCTGAATATTTTGGTGGAGAAAGACAAAGATTACTTGATACAATACTGACTGAGGATAGCAACTTAAAATACTGCGTATTTGACGGTCAAGACCTAATTGGATACGCTTTGGCAACTGTATATGACCATGATGCTTGGGTTGGACCCTTAATCTGTAGGGACTCAAGACCTGAAGTTGCTTTTTCGTTAATTAAGACTGTTCTTTCTAGGTTATCTGGTAAAACTGTTTATGCTGTAGTACCAAAAAAAGCGGGCGCTCTTCTAGATTTATTCTATAGTTTAGGTTTTAGAGAAGAGTTTTTTGTTTCAAGAATGTTTTTAGGTGAATCTGTAGGAAAAAATTGTATATACCTTGCTGAATCTTTAGAAAGAGGATAACTTATGGAAGACCATTGTAGGCTGTTGCTTGAAGATTTCTTAAAGAATTCTTTTTCAACTATCAAAGTTTTAGTTGAAAATCTAGCCACATTCAAAGCACAGCATCCTAATCGAAAAGTAACTTTACTTCATTACGTGGATGGAAAAAAAGTTACAGTTAACTTTGACGGCGACCATTTTTTCATAAGGGCTTCTTTTGAATATGCTAATCCACAATTAACCTTAGAGGAAGCTCAAGGTATAGTTGCAACTAGGTTACTTGAGACATGCGGCAACTATTTTCTTGAGTATGGTGTATGTGAACCTGATAAACGCCATGTCGATGACTTGTATGAAGCCTTAAAGAAGCCGCCCAGCGGTTATATTGTGCCTTTCATGTTAAACACTGATGACGTGGAACCTGATCGTTACTCTCTTAATCCACTTAGAAAATCAATAGTTGATAGTGGACAAAGTGCTTTTCCAGCTGCATATGTTAAAACTGATGAGCTTAAAATTGACCAAGAGTTTGTTAAGAAATATGATGGAAAACTGACTACTCAAAAAGAAGTAGACCTCATAGATAGTTCATTAAAAAATGGTAACGGCTCTTACTTGGATATGGTTGATTCTGTAAAATATGCTCAAATTAAAGAGTTAACAGCTTTTTGTGGAATGAATTTGTCCCTGTATTCTCTTCGTATGCCTCTTTCAATGTTGCAGACTGAGAAAAAAGATGGGCCCCTTCATTACATTATTGGTGAAAGTCATCGTGACTACGAGGCAATAGAACAAGCATATACTTGTATGAATCGTAGCTTATCTAAACGTACAACACTTTTAACTGTGCCGCATTCAAAGAAAGGTTTTGGTTCCAAACGTGCTGTTCGAGGTAAACTGCATTTTAAAGATGGGCAGCTTGAAAATGTTACAGTAAATTATAAAACTACCAAGCTTTACCCTAACGGAGTTAACCCTGCTGATGTTTCTTTTGCTGTGTGCGACGACAGTTTTTCTGTATCAGCTGAACAGCTTTCTGATTATAGTTACTTGGAGACTCCGTCTTCGCCTCAGTTTTTCCTTTATTCGATAGCTTCACCTGAGGATGCTTCGGTTTGGCATGGAGTTGGCATGTTTGGTTCTCCTAAGCTGCTGCAAAGCTGTTCTTCTGCGCGTGCTGCCAGCAGAGAAGGCAAATTTATTAGAGATTTAAATAAAAAATACAACTTTAGTGCTAAAATGCCCTTACAGTTTAACCTTGTACCTGAAGGTATGTGGAGGCATCCAGTCCACAACAACATAGATGCCAGTGTAGGTAGTGTAGAAAAGTTATGTAATTTAGCGAAGAAAGGAATGCGGGTCGAGTATCTTTCAGAATTTGAATAGGAGAAACAGAACTTGAAGAGCGTAGAATACCTTGTTTTTAGTGTTCTTCGCTTCTTTAGAAAAATCTCCATTAACCCCTTTGGTTTTGGTAATTCAACTTGTTTTTTCGCTGATTTCTTTAAAGGATTTGACAAGGTGCCTGCCGTTCAGGGCATATTTGGAGAAAAAACATCCGAGGTTCTCAGATTGTTGAAAGTCGAGTTTACTTGGTTTAGCGGGTACATGTATGTCGATGACACTGATGGGCACATCGTAATTAGCAGAAACTACCTAAACAGTGGCGATAGGACTTTTATTTATCTGGATTTAATTCACGAGTTATACCACGTCAAACAGTTTATGAATGGCAGAGAACTTTTTGACCCCAAATTTAGTTATGTAGATCGACCGACAGAAATCGAAGCTTATCGCTACACCGTTGAGGAGGCTAAACGCATCGGATTAAGCAATGAACAGATTTTGTTTTATTTAAAAACCGAATGGATAACATCAAGTGACCTTGATAAATTAACTAAAAACATCGGATTAAAAAGAACAGAAGACCTAGATAGATAAAAGAGAAAACGCATTAATTTGGAGTTTTCTGGCGTTTCACAAATACGGCAAACGCGCCAAAGCACATATCACAGCCAAAATGCCCCTATAAGGTATTCAGGCAATTCACTCGGGATTGAATTCTCATATGATACATAGGTGCTCGATTTCTCAGAAGATATTGTCCCGCCCGTCTATGCTGAGGGAAAAGCACCATACCCCAACGTTAAGTGTTGCCCAGCATTGCTTGCTTCTGAGTAGCTTGGACCAAGATTTGCAGAGTTCCAATGCGAAAATAGTCAGTATGGACCACTATATAGCGTTAAAGCACTGCGTGAACCTGATGATATTGGGAGTGTATTCCCATCCCCCGCTCCAGGGACAAAACCATATACTTTTGGCTTATTTGCGTTTTCTGAAGAGTTTTAGGCAGTCCATGTCGCAGATGTATTGGTAGTCTGCTTCGATGAGTTCTTTGGCTTCTTTGACGGTTTCAGCTGTCTTGCATGTATATTTGCCATCTTCGAAGGTTACGAGTTGGGTGTAGATAAGGGTGTTTTTGATTTTCTTGTGACCTAGCAGTTGCATTATGTAGAGGCTGTCTTTGGTTTTATGGTATTCCAGGGTGGTCTTCCAGTGGCGGAAGGTATGGAACGGATACTGTTAAGTTAAGTTACTCAGTTTGATAGTTAAAGACCCCATTTTTTATCTTATCACACTAAAAATAGCTCGCTAAATGTCGTCATAGCAACTGCTTCTCTGCAAAGTAAGTAAACACAAAAGCTTTGCACTTTGCTCTTGCTTACTTTGCGCTATAGGTCGGTTCGTTGTCTCTGAAACTCTGCACCGCAAGCCAGCAATCCGCTTAGGTGGTTTTCAACTTGGAACTGATAGGCTTGGGCGTTGCCTAGTTTTCTAGTTGGGGTGACAAAACCCATCTTGACTAGTTTCTCCAGAGCCTCTTTCGTTGTCTTGTATGACAGGTTGGTAGAGTCAGCCAAAATGGCTATTGTCTGTTCCATTTTGCCCACAATCAATGCTTGGTCTAACAGTCGCGCCACAGATCCACCGAAAATGCTTGCGAATGGTCCTCTGGTTGCGTATTCTTCTTGTTCGTCTATTTGCTTTTCTGGAGTTGGTCGTTTCGGTGTTTCCATTACCATTATAATTTCACCAATGATGAGATGTTATCTGTTGTAATTAAGTTTTGCTATTTTTACATTGAGATTGTAATAAATTCCAATGTATAGCAATCCTTATAAAAGATTTGGAAAGTAAAAAGTATCTCATGCCAACCAGTCGCCTAGATAGGTTGAAAGCAAAAGAAAGAGAACTTGCAGGTTTTATTCTCAACAAGCTATGGGTTAACAGATATTGGTGTGGAGGAGTTGGAGGTCACCATCTTGGACACACCTCATTAAGTAACGTCCCTAAAGGAAGACCTTGATCGGAGCATGGTGAAGTTCTTGAGGTAGCTGAGAAACTTAGAAGATTTGGATTTATCACCACTTTTCCGGCAACCCGAGAAACTCATGTATGCGCGAGCAGGACAGATGAATTGATAACCGAAGCTCTGGTTGTTGTTAATGAATATCGACGAAAAGTTGGCTTGCCAGCTTTGAGCAGAGACCAAATTTAAAATTGAGTCGGTATGAAAAAAATCCATAAAAAGGGATTTGCGGGTGAATACCCCATGCGAACTAGGTTAAAACCCGCCAGCCCCGCTTATTTAGAGCTTTACGCTCAATCCTTTGAAAATCTATACCCACAAATTCGGCAGTAATAGCGCTGAATTGCTTAAAATAGATAAAAAAATTTCTTATCGACATATTAAGACGTAATATAAAATCAGAGAGCATTTTTTGAATTTAATGCTTCTCTGTATACGTTAAGCATTCCTGTTGCGCATTTATCCCAAGTAAAATTTTCTGAAACAAACTTGCGACCATTAATGCCCAATCGATTCCTTAAAGACCTATCCGACAAAAGAGTAGTCAACGCATCAGCTAAGGCATCACTGTCGCCTCTCTTAACCAGTAACCCCGTCTCACCGTTGCAAACAGCTTCATTAATGCCTCCAATATCAAAAGCAACTACGGGTTTGCCGCAGGCTTGCGCTTCAAGCAAAACAATACCTTGCCCCTCTTGAATCGACGGCAAAACAAAAACGTCAGCGCTACTGTATACATCTGGTAACGCATCCTCTTTTATGTTGCCAAGAAAAACAAAGTTACTCAAAATACTGTTTTGTTTCAAAGAATCAACAAGATGATTCTTCAATGGGCCGTCTCCTACGATTTTAAATTTTACGTTTGGGCTTTGTTTGACAATTTTTTTTGCTGCTTCAATTAGAAAGTTTAAACCTTTACGTGGAATCAAGCTTCCCACGAAAAGCACAGAAATATCTTCATCTGATTTTGACTGTTTTTTTGAAGCTGAATCTTTTAATGGCTTAAATTTTTTTATGTCAACACCGTTTGGTACAATCCTAATTTTGGATTCATCAACATTGTAATAATTTAAAATTTTTTCCCGTGAATACTTGCTTATCGTGACTATACATGTAGCCTTTTTGGCTGTTTGTTCTTCAATTTTTGCTTGATACTTCATGAATCGGTTAGCTAGTTTGTTTCTAATCGATTGATGTGTGTCTTTGAGTGATTTTTCGTATTCGTCGGCAAGTGTACCATGTATTACATGCACAAAAGGTTTCTTTGAGTTTATTTTTGCCAATTTATCTGGGATTTTATAACCGCTTACATTATGTGCTTCAAAAATGTCTGAATTATACACTTCAGCTGTTTTTGTTAAACTTCTATTGTAGAACCAGTTATCTATTGGAAATAAGTTGTCTGTGGATTTACAGGGAACAATTTTAACATGTTCAAGAGTGATAGGTGTTTTGAAACCTGCTTTGGTTCCACTATAAATTGTTACATCAGCTTGGTTTTGCAGTCTTTTAGCTGTCTCAATTATCCGCCTCTCTACGCCTCCATAGTAGAGATGTGGTGGTTGAGTGTTGAATATTGCCAAGCGTAATTTTTCCATTTTAACCGCACATTTCTGTTTAATTCTTTAATTGTTAAGTAAAGTTTGGATATAAGTTGTACTTAAGCTCAATTGACTTAGTTATTGTAATAAGTCATTTTTAGATAAAACTGAACTCTGTTTTTTAGCAAATGTATTAGTATTTTTGCAGAAAAATGACTTGTTTCTATTTGTTGTCTAAAAAATTGAAAATAATAAAAAAAGAAACTGTAGAGTGAATATATTTATTCTTTAGAAAAAGGCTGGTTATTCATCGCTGTATCCGTATTCGAGTCTTCCATGGGCACTCTTCTGTCTGTCTTCGTGCTGTTCTTTTGAGCCTCCGAAAGTAGCCATGTGTTTCTGTAAATCTTTTTGGTTGCAGAAAATGCATGTGCAAAGTGGACATTTGTATTGGTGGTTGTTGTTTGTTTCTTCAGTCATATAGTTACACCTTACTTTATGTTTATGTATATTTTTTTGCCGTCAAGTTCTGATTCATGCCATTCCACTTGTATTGTGTTGTGGTCGGTGTGAAGTTGCACTTTTTTTGCACGAACTAAACTTGCCATTTCCTCTAAATATGGCTGGAGCAGGTTTATGGTGTCAGTGTCTAAGTCTGAGATTTGAATCAGTTCTAATATTTCAGTTGGGACAAAACCCAATTCTTTACGTAGCGCTTGTACGCGGCGCGCTATGTCTCTCATTACGCCTTCACCTAGGAGTGTTTCATCTCGCTGTCGGCTTATGTAAACCGTTATTTCGTCTTCTTGGCTTGAAACCCATTCTTCTCTGTTATTTTGTTCTGGTGGTTGAGTAGCGTATTCGATGGATTTAACATTGGTTTGTTCCAGCAGAAGTGTCTCAAGCATTTTAATGTCCTGTAATGTTTTTTCTGGGCCTACAATTAATGCTTTGCTTAGTGGCCAGCGACGTTTAAGTTTACCCTGTTGTCGTGCAGCAAAAGAGATTGATGCCACTTTGAATAATGCTTCAAACTGTTGCTCAAGTGTTTTATTACGGATTTTGCTGTTTGGGGTAGGCCACTCCATTAAGTTAACAGTTTCTGGCAGATTATTTTCCATTTTTCTGTAAACTTTCTGGAATAAAGCTTCGCTTAAGAAAGGAGTTACAGGGTTGAATAGTAATGTAACTGTTTTTAGGGCATGGTGAAGTAGAGTATAGATTGTTTGGCGCCGCTCAAATGTTTCTGGGTCATCAGTCCATAATTCTTTTCTAATCATAGGCACGTATAGTCTGCTTAATGTTTCTATTACAAAGTTATCTAGCAATGCGACTGCTGAATTGAATTCGCATCGTTCAAGTTTTTGTGTGTAGTCTTCAATTGTTTGTTGCATAATAGATAGTAGCCAATAATCAGCTGGTTGAAGCTGGTTAGCGTTTAAAGCCCATTCTAATGTGTATTTTTCTGGGTTAAACTTGTCAAATGTGGCGTTATCCATAAAGAAGCGGGTTAGATGGTAAAGTGTAGATAAAACTTGGTATGATCTGCGGTTTAGTTCTTGCATGTCAAAACTCATGAAGTCAACAGGTGAACATTTACGCATCATGTAGAAGCGGCATAGGTCTGCGCTGTTTTTTTCTAAGAGTTTATTGGTTTCTACTACGTTTCCAAGGCTTTTACTCATTTTTCTGCCTTTAGCATCCTGAGTTAAGCCTTGAAACAGGAATGCTTTGTATGGAGCTTCAGGTTTATCTGTAAAAATTATGTGTTCAAGAAGTAGTGAGTTTGCCCATCCGCGTGTCTGATCTATTCCTTCAGTTAGGAATGATGTTGGCACAAATTTTGATTTTTCTTCATCTGTGAAGCGTGCATGTGGAGATGCTCCGCTGTTATGCCAGGTATCTAATACAAAGTCTTCTCTACGCATGCTGCCGCTGCATTTTTCACATTTTAAGGTGATTCTGTCTACCCATGGTTTATGTAACTCAAAATCTTCTGGGATTTCTTCTTGTGCTTTTTCTATTAGTTCCTTTTTGCTTGAAACTAAATGTTTATTGCCGCATTTTTCGCATGTCCACATAGGTAGCGGTGTACCCCAGATGCGTTCTCGACTGATACACCATGGTTTGCCTTCTTTTAGGAAGCCTAAGAACCGGTTTTTGGGTTCTTCATAGAAGTATTCTATGTTATTAGCTGCCTCTATGACTTTACTGTTTATTTTGTCTGTTCGCAGAAAATACTCTTTTCTTGCAAGCCAAACCAGTTTATGATGAGATCGCCAGCAAGTTGGGTACTCATGTTTTATTCTCTTAACTTTAACGTAGGCGTTGCGACTGTTTAATTCGTCGATTACCATTTTGTCTGCGTCTCTTGCAAATATGCCTGCGAATAA
This sequence comes from Thermoproteota archaeon, assembly GCA_012513715.1. Lineage (GTDB taxonomy): Archaea > Thermoproteota > Bathyarchaeia > Bathyarchaeales > Bathycorpusculaceae > Bathycorpusculum. Next base: position 14,533 of record JAAZBP010000199.1, read on the forward strand.
ACCAGCATCTGAAGTGAATTTTACTTCGTCATCGTAGGGTGCAAAAATTGGGACACCTCTCTTTTGAGCAGCCCAGAAGTCGTCTTCACCGTTTCCCGGTGAAAGATGAACAACACCTGTTGCTGTGTTAACATCGACGAATTCTTCGCCTACCACTTTATGTACCAGAGGATGTTTAGTTTTAAGTTCAGCTTGTTTTGGAATTATATCTTTTAGGGGATACTCGTAGCCTGTTCCCTCTAACTGTTTTCCTAAAATTGAATCCGTTATTTGGTAATCAGTGATTTCTAGTTCAGTCATTACTGGTTCAACGCGTTCTTTAACCATTATCCAGGTTTCTTCTCCAACTTTTACTTTGACGTATTCAGCGTTTGGTTGAACCGCTAACATAGTGTCAGTTATCACCGTGAAAGGCATGGTTGTCCAGACAAGGAAATACTCGTTTTGTTTACCTGTCACTTTAAATTTGAAGTATAATGAGGGATCTTCTACTTCTTTGTAGCTGCCTTCGTAGCCTACTTCTGCGCTGCTGAGGCTTGTTTGGCAACCTGGGCAGTAGGCTACTACGTAGTGTCCTTCTTCA
>JAAZBP010000200.1 GCA_012513715.1 Thermoproteota archaeon
AATAAATTTTTGAGGATAAACTATCGTTAGAAAATAATCCCCAAATAGAGTCATCTGCTCTTCGAAAACCAAAGCCATAATCCCTAGGTAAAATATATGCTACTTGTGCTTGTTTTGAATTAAAATTCTGTGGATTAGACGTGATATTTCCCCAAAAATTTTTCAACACTTCAAAATGCTCCTCTTTTAAAGTTCCATATGATGTATCAGTCAAATTCGGGTAACTAAAAACAATCACATATTTTGCTCCGGCATTGTAGGCTAAAGATAAATCATTATAGAGTTCATCGTAACTTTCAAGAAATGGCTCTTGATTGTATCTCCAATTAATAATGACACCCCAATCACGCTGAAAAGCTGTTGCTGCACCTCTGTTAAGTGCAATTATTCGTTCTCTACTTTCGTTTCCAACAAACTCTCCAAAAACTACACTATAATTAGCTTTATAATCAAACCAGTTTAATGCATAGTCAGCAGTGAAAATTCTAGGAGAATATGGATAATAATAATTTATCATTCTAGAAAGGTTTCCAACAAAATACTCAGAAGTTAAAGCATAACTTGTAGTATCATTGATTATCATTGAGATACCCCTATCTAGTTGGTTACCTCCAGGTTCATCAATCTTGTATATCCCTAAAAATTTGTCCCCATATTTCTGTTGAGCATCAAGCATCCAATCAGTAATGTCGTAGTCGTCTTGCCAATTATACATGTCAAGTCCAGTGAATAAAACAATGAAATGCAACCCGGAATCATATATGTAATCACAAGATTCGTCAAGAGCAGTTCGATTAAATGATATACCAAGTGATCCTATCACAAATAGATTAGTATAATTTGCTACTTTATCAACTAATGATTTGAGACTTACTGCATCGTCTGCGTAAGCGAATTCAACTCCAAGATAAAAAGTACTTGTTTTAGGTTCAGCAGAAAACAACTTGACAGCAAAAAAAGCTGAAATAAGTATAATCAGCAAGAAAATAGCAGCTAGTATTTGTTTTTTCATGTGACTGTCAAACAAAAATAACCTGATTTTATATTAATATTTAATGTTTATAACATAAAAGATTATGCCAAGTAAACAATCCAATTAACAAAATCGTTTATTCAAAAAAGGAAAGATCATTAATAAAATAGAGTTTAACACTATCGTCGCCTTTGAAACCGTCATGACTGTTTAGGTTCAATCTGTAATGTTGTGTGGTTTATAGTAAACCTTTCAGCTAACAGACTATTTATTCTGGAGATAAATTCGTTTATGTTTCCATTCTGGATATCTACTTCTATGTGAGCAGTTAGAGAATACATTCCAGAAGTGATTTCCCAAATATGCATGTCCTTTATAGTAATTGCCTCAGGAACATTTTCTTTAATATAGGCTGTGACTAAATCAATGTTTATACCCTTTGGAGCAGTCTCCATTAGAATGTTAACTGAATCTCGCAGTATTCCAAACGCCCACACAAAAATCAATATTGAAATCCCAATTGCTAATAAGGGATCAATAAAATACCAGCCCGTAACAGATACTAGCAATGCACCTACAATAACAGCGATGGAAGAGGCGGTATCAGCTAACATATGAAGAAAAGCGCCTCTAATGTTCAAATCGTTTTTTATACTATTACGAAGAAGCAGAATGCTAAAGCCGTTAGCTGCAATCCCAGCTAGGGCAACTAAAAACATTTCTAAACCTAAGACTGGTTGTGGATTAAGTAAACGTTCTATTCCATGATAAAGTATGAAGGCGGTCACAGCGAAAAGAAAAACGCTGTTAAATAATGCAGCTAAAATTTCTGCTCTATAATAACCAAAGGTTCTATGGTGACATGGCTCTTTACAGGCTACTACTATTGCAGTGAAACTAATAGATAGAGCAAACAAATGAGTGAACATGTGGCCGGCATCACTAGCTAATGCCAAGCTTCCAGTGAAAATACTTCCAACGATTTCTATGACCATTACCGCAGCTGTGATAACAATTGACAGAATAAGCCTGTTTCGTGTAACGCCCTTATATTCATGAATATCGGACAGCTTATCTGGTTTTGGCTGCTGCATACTTGCTTTTACGTCTGCAGTTAATAAAAAGACATACTATCAAGTCTAACTAAAACAGCTAAAAATAAGCGAACTTAAAAAAAGAGAAGAGCCGATGAATTAATGCTTACGAAAATATTACTGCAATTAAATTTTAAATCAGCAATAAAACCTTTCAAATCAAACCAAAAGTACCCATATAATAAATGAAGGGCTTCCGTTAATCTTAATCTACGTTCCTATTTTTCAGAGCTAATTTCAATAAAAATAAACTTTTTATTTCAACCAGAGGTGATTTATAAAATTTTTCATATAATCGATTCAATAATTATGTTAAATTTGTGCACTAGTTTTAAATTCCTTGTATACTCATATATGGTTCGTGAAGAGAAGATGTCAATTAAATGTGAGAAATGCGGAAAGTATGTTGTACCCGTATTTAATATTGATGAAGGTATTAACAGCCATGTTTGTCCAGAATGTGGTAATATTATAGATGCATGCACAGATAACCTGCAAGTTATTGGAAGAGATATGTAAAAATAAAATCAATTAAACGCCTTCTTTTTTGGGTGAAAACTAAATTTTAAGAAACAAAGAAAATAGTTAAAGAAAATACATACCTTTACTATACGACTACTCACGCACAAACAACTATTTGGGCAAAAAATTTTCTAAATCTTCAATAAACATGATTACTTTAGTCGCTATATTTTGAGATAGATTATCCAAATCAAAGAAATTTGGGGTTTCCACTAATACATTTTTTACAATATAATCTATTCCTTCGATTGAATCCGGAACTTGATATCTGCTCCACTTTTTCTCCTTAACTATTTTCCAATATTTTGCTTGGATCTGCTTATTTTGACCGACTAGCCAAACCTCGAAAACAAATCGATTGTGAATAAACACTATTGCAATTTTCAATTTTAGATTTTTGATTGGTTGAGGCGTGAATGAAAAGTAAGTCATATCCATATATCCGTGGTATATTTCAGAAATAAAGAAGTCAGGATATTTCTTTTCAAAGTTAGATTTTAAAGTTGAAATAGAGGCCATTAATAATTTGTATGCCTTTTGGATATCTCCTTTTTCAACTTCTCGTCTATAAATATTCAGGTATTCAGGGAAAGTCAATTGAAGTAACCGCCTTCAACTAACCTTTTAGTTATATAAGTAATTTATCAAAATACTGGATGACCATTACGCCGTTTTTTTGTGTACTTAATAATTTAATAGTTCAGTCATACAAATCGCTAGTGTTCTATCTAGAAAATGCCTTACACTCTTGTATCGTAATATAGCGTGAGAGTGGAGAGGAGTTTGGATAGAGATTTAGACCAACTAAAAGCGTGGATAGTAAAGAAAAGGCTGCAGGGTTGGCCAGTTACTGACATCTGCACTTCAGCTAGGATAAGCAGAGACATGTTTTATCGATGGTGGAACCGCTATCAAGAAGAAGGTAAAAATGGACTCAAAGAGAAAACTAGAGGCAGACCAAAAGGCCTAGACGTTGAAGAATCCCTCAAAAAGAGAGTTATCAAACTACGAGAACGCTATGAGTGGGGACCCAAAAAGATAGCTGGATCCCTAAGACTCAAAGGCTACTCCATAGACAACAACCAAGCCTACAGAATCATCTGTGAAGCAGGCCTAAACCACCCCATATCGGCGCCCAGAAAGACCTGGGGTACCAAGCGTTTCCAGCGCGAACATTGCAACAGTCTCTGGCAAGCTGACTTTAAACTATGCAGTGACGATTACTGGATGATTAGCTACCTTGATGACCGCTCAAGGTTCATCACTGGCTCATTAAAGATTTGGAGTCCTACGGGTGAGAATGCCATGCTACTTTTAGATAGGGCTGTTAGGCGTTATGGTGCTCCTAGGCAGATTCTCACGGATCAGGGAACGCAGTTTAAGCCTGCAAGGGGAGGCATCTCTGCGTTTGAGGTTCATTGCACTAAGCTGGGAATTGAGCATATTACAGCTAGTGTTCGCAGGCCAACGACTTGTGGTAAGATTGAAGCCTTCCATAAAGCCTACGAGTTGGAATCTCACCTGTTCAGGGAACACTGGAGCTTTATACGTTACTACAACTACACAAGGCCTCACGAAGGGATAGGCTATTTAACTCCAGCCGAAATATACCTAAAACAGAAAGTGTAAGGCTATTTCTAGATAGAACA
>JAAZBP010000201.1 GCA_012513715.1 Thermoproteota archaeon
AACACTCACAGAAGAAGAAAAGAAAGAGCTTCTCAAGGAAAAAGTTGTTGGTATCCAAAAAGTGAAAGTCTTTGCCTAAGATTTCACCGATAAACGCCGACAAATTGATCAGAGTTTTGGAAAGAGACGGCATATAGAGTCACACGCCAAAAAGGCCCTCACATCATTATGATGAATGCGAAAAAGGGCAGAATTGTAATTCCCATACATCCTGGAAAAGAAATCAAGATTGGGCTATTGAGAGCTATTCTTAAGGAAGCAGGAATAGGCAGAGAAGAATTTCAGAAACTTTTGAAGAAAAGATAGCTTATCCAAGTCATTGAATGTGAATCTATTCGGATTTGGCATTTTGTCTGCGCTGTTTGTATGTTTAATTAACAAACCTCTCACCCAGTGTTTGGTAGAGGGGAGAGACTGGAACTATCTGGGAGCTATCGTTCGCTCAAATTTACGTGCAATGGATATTGCTTCAACTTTTAAAAATATTGAAAGGGGTTCCTGAGGATCTGTACCGACGAATTGGAAAGAGAAAAAAGGAGAGAAGCTGCGTAGGAAATAAAATTGGCGCTGTCGCCAGCATGTTTGAGGTTCGAATCCCACCCCTGCGCCATTAAATAAATTATTCAATTTCGATTGGAAAAATTTAACTCGAATAAAAAACATTTTTGTATTCTATACGGAATGGATTTCTTAATCAATTATAATTTTAAATTTCAAATAACATAGCTTTAGGATTATGATTAATCAACGTGTTTATAACATTATAAAAATTTATCTTTAATTAATCAGAAAAACTAATGCAGAAACCAGTGACTCATTCTCTTACTAATTTTTTGCTAATTTTACGGCGAAAGTTCCAAAGTGGTATTGTACCGTTGGATTTATAGGTATCAAGGGTTTTACTATTGAAAGTGAAATAGGTGGCGATTTTATGAAAGATGAGAAATTTATTCTGTATGTACAAACCAGCGATAACCCCGAAAGGCAATATGCTCCATTAGTTCTAGCCCAAACAGCAAAAGCAATGGGTCTTAATCCAAGAGTCTACTTTCTAGGTCAAGGTTTACGTGTACTTCTTCCCGAAGCTGCTGAGAAAATCAAGCTAGGTTCTTTTCCCTCAGTTAAGGAAATGATTGAGAAAACTCTCGCAATGGATATTGAAATCGATGTTTGTGAAGCCTCAAAAAGAATGTTTGGTTGGGAAAAAGTTGAGCTAATTCCAGGGGTAAAAATCGTAGGTGCCGCAACATTAAATGACTTGGCGCTTTCAGCAAAAGCAACAATGTGGTTTTAATTAACATAGCCAAAGAAGTGACTGTTATGACTTCAAAAACTGACAAAAAGCTTGACTGCGTTGGACTTTATTGTCCCGAACCCGTCTTCAATACAAGGTTAGCGCTTGACGAAATGGAACTTGGAGAAACAATTGAAGTGAGTGCTGATGACCCTGCTGCTGAATCAGACATACAAAACTTGGTTAAACATCTAGGTCAAGAAATAGTTAGCACTACTAAAGACGGTAGCATAATTAAGATAGTAATCAAAAAGGTTGCATAAGACTTTTAACATCTTTTTGAAGTGAAAAATATGAGTGCCCAAAAACTCATAAATCTAGATTATGCAGCTGGAAAACCAGTTGATCCCAGAGTCAAAGAAGTAATGTTG
>JAAZBP010000024.1 GCA_012513715.1 Thermoproteota archaeon
AGCAAAAGTTTGACAGGCAAGAATTAAACCAATCTAAATTAGGACACTGCCAAAAATATGTACAAAAAAAACATATAGCTTATAAAAACGGTTTTCTATTTTTTTACTGCTAAAGATTTAAAAAAAAATTAAAAATTGGAAATTGGTTATTTATAGAGTTGTTCCCATCTATTAAAGAGCTCTAAGACTTCATCGCCGTTGTGACCCTTAAGGAATTCACGTGTTTGTTTGTCGGCAACTGCTTTTTTCTGGAACTCTTCAATATATTGAGCTTTCTCTGCTAAGAAAATTATGCCATCGATTCCTGTTCTCGCAACACGTGTTGCAACAGTCATTACTTGATTGGTTGGTGAAACAGTATCCCATGTTTCATTAGGACCGCGGACATAGAAGTTAACAAAAACTGGCTTCTTTAGTATACTCTTAAATCCTCTTGCGATTGTTTCCCAGTACCAAGGCGTCGGGTATGCTTTGCTGAACATTGGTATAACAAAGTAGTCTGCGTATTGTGCCATGGCTTCAAAATCGTAGCCGAAACGTTCTCTACCCATTAATGGGTCAGGGAGGCAATTTACGAATAGAGGCTTGCCTGATACGATTTCTTTTACTTCGGCAAGGAAGTCAGTTACTACTTTTGCTCTCCAATCAACCCATTTTAAACCGCTTTTGCGTTGTTGCTCAATACATCTTGGGCAAGTGCAGAAGTGTTGGTCTGCAAAGTGTTGGCTACTGATGCTGATTCCTGGAGTGACTTTGGCACTTTCAGCGATAATTTTTAGGTTATATTCTCTAGCTTCTGGGTTAGTCATGCATACAACATCCCAGCGGAGATTATATTTTTTGTTTGTACGTAGTGACGGTCCGTTTGAGCTTACTGAAACCCAGTCTGGGCGTTTTTCAGCCATGAAATTATCGCCAAAGCATGCAATGTTAGTGTACATTTCTGGGTTAGGTTTTCCAACTATTCCTGATTCAGATTTTAGCCTATAGAAGTTATAGTCCACGCCTTTTACTGGCTCGGGTTGATATAGAAATACGCCGAATTTCAAATTTAATACACCAATATTTTAATCTTGATTTTGTTAGGATTAAAAGTACAGGTTATTTAAGTCTTTTTCAGCTTTGTCAATTTTTATGCGTTTTTGACTATGCTTATCAACGCATGTTTTATGAATGGCGGTAAATCTATGTTCTCATAGTTAGGTAACTTTGTGTAATCTTGGGAATTATAGATTACTCCAAAACTTTTACTTATACTTGCCCAGTCTTGGTAGTCATCAGGTAAAAGATTTTTTCTGTAATCATCATCCATTTTTGAAGCAGCCAATAAATAAATTTTTGCAGCAGGTTTAGAATTCAAGATTCCCAATAACCTCTCAGCGTCAACGTTTACTCCTTCAATTTTAGAAATTTCAGTAGCCATTTTTTCAACTGTTATGTGTCTTTCGCGGAGTCTTTCAAGGCAAGTTCGTTTAGCCCAAATAGGCTCTTGTTTTAGTAGGGCCTCTTTAACTGCTTTTCTAGTACAATAGCCGACAAGTTTACCTAGTTTTGAAGCTGGACCAGCTAAGATTATCTGTTCACCTTGTTCTGTTGAAGCTACAGTGACGCTGTCTGTTATTGAACCTGTCGCGGAGTCTCCAGTATACCTGCTTCGCATGTCAAAGTCTCTTAAAACAGCGGATTTAGCTTCTGTTGCAGTGATTAATGCCGCAACCATGCAGCTTTCAGTTGGGTTACCCTCTATTAATACGATAATGTTTATTGTTCCAGTTATTTCTTCAACTTCGATATTTTCTCCTGAAGATTCGCCGTGTGAACATCCAGCAGTAGCTGCTACACTGACTGAGAATTCGTCACTTTTTTTTGTAACCAAACTGAAGTTATGCACGTTTGCCGCAGTTACCATAGCCAAATAATTGTTGTCTATGTTTAGTTTAGCAGCTGAACTAGTGATGAGTCGCATTGGATCCATATGTAATTCTACATCACTATAACCTGGAGGTACCCCGATATTTAGAACGGTCTTTACTTTTTTGCAGCCACCATTAAATATTGCAGAGCTAACTGCCTTAAAATTTTCACTAGAATTAAATGCAAGTACGTTATCTTTTAAAATAAATTTAACGTTATTCGCTAAGTCAAATTGTTGATCCAAATATGTTGATCCTCGCTTGATTATTTTTTTGTTATTTACTTTGATTTATAGTGATGGCTTTAGTTGGACATAAGTCCACGCAGACACCGCATTTTGTGCATTCACTTGCATCTGTCAATTGAGGCTTATTGTTTTTTCCCTCTTCCAGAGCGCCCTGTGGACAAACACCAATACAGATTTGACCTGAACATGGCGGGCACTTAGTTAAATCAATTATTATAGGTAACTCACGTTTGTCCATTTAAATCAACAATTAAATAAGCGCCAAGAATATATCTGTTGTGAGCAAAGGAATAGGACATGCAAATAGGCTTAGTTACATACAAACCAGAATTAGTTGAAGGCTACGATGTTCATGTTTACTTCTGCAAATGGGTTGACGGTCAAACTTTTCCAGCAGCTAAAGGCATGCAAAACGATGTTACTGTCTTATGTGACGCAAAAGCCATTCGTGATGACCCGAGTATAGTTTCAGTCTCCAAAGGTGGACCAGCGCTGCGCAGAAACCGAAAATTGAACTTCGCTTTTGACTTCGTTTGTCCTACACATCCGACGTACCGAAAAAAAGTATTCGATTATCTAGACAGTGTTGCAAAAGAAGACGCCCAAGGAGTCACACTTAATCTTTATCACTTCGCTGATCAAGGCTTCTGCACCTGTCCAAGATGTACTGATCTATTTGAAAAAAGTGGTTTGGGTTGGACTGAATGGCGAGCTAAAACTATAACTGACTTCTTAAAAGAAGCTAAAACACATTGCAAAGGCAAATTTGCTGTTGAAATGTTCCCAGACCCTGTGCTGGCTAAAGAGCGTTTTGGTATTGATTTTGCTGCAATCGCTGATTTGGTCGACTATTTTCATGTTCCTTTATCCAGCAGGGACTATTTCACTAATTATTGGGTAGACACTATTGTTCGTGATTTTGTTGCCATCCTCAAAAAGCCTGTAGTGGTTGAGTTGAGCGCAGAAATGCCGACTGATGAAAAGATGGACGCGCTGCTAAGAACAGTTGCTTACATTTCGAGGCACAATCTGATGGCTGTTCTGTTGTTGGTTCATGACTCAGAAAACGCGCGCCAAGTAGCAAGGTTTGCTGTTCATAACGAAGCTTTCCGTGAATGGCTTAAAACCCATGACTTTCCAAAAATGCAAAAAATAGTTGATAATTGGGCTAAATACTATTGATTTTAGCTCTATACTCTCTTAATCTATTCATATCCAAATCAGCGCTTAAAATCAAATCTTCTGGAGCGTCACTAGCTTCGCCAAGAATACCCCAAGGTGCGATTATGGCGCTTCTGCCGCCCCGCATACTAGAACTAACGTTACCTACTTTTAGAACAAATACGCCGTAATCACGGGCAATGCCCTCTGTAAGCGGGTGCCCTTTCACAGGCGGGTGAGATCCCATAGCTGCAACTGGAAGCGAAATAATTTCGGCGCCTAACTCCGCGACTTTTTTAACCAACTCCGGGTCAAAGCTGTCGGCGCAAATAATCATGCCTACTTTACCCCACTCTGTATTTACAACTAACGGTGTGTTGCCTCTTGCGACACCTGCTTTAATTTCGCATTCTATGGGGTTAATTTTTTTGTATTTAGCGATTAATAATCCATTTTTCCAAAGGGTGCTAGTATTGTAGTATTTGCCCTTATCTTCTTGCAGAATGGTTCCGCCTAGTAGGTAGATGTTGCTGATTTTCTGAGATATTTCCTGTAGAAATTTGAGTGTTTTTTTGCAAGTTTCATCGGAAATTTTTGGGGCATCATTAAAGTCTGCCATGCAATGGGGTACTGTGAAATATTCGGGAAGTGCAATCAAGTCTGGTTTTTGTTGTGCCGCTTTTAGAACTGCTGTTTCGGCGGCTTTGAGGTTCTGTTCTATGTCTGGGCGGATTTTCATGTGTAGGATGCTGACCTTCATGTTTGGCCCCTCTGGTATGTTTTTTGGTTTACAGCTTTTAAATGTGCTGGGGTGTAATGGGCTTTTTAATTGTTTTTGATATTGTTGATGTTTAGCAGCTTTTCCTGTTTGGCTATGTTCCAATGTAGGTGTTTTATATAATCTGTTACATATGTTTATGTTTTTTTATTAATGTTGTGTGTTTGTCGAATATTTAATTACTTTGATATTCATACGGTTAACTTTATAAGGGGCAAAGATGACAAACACAGTATTATAGAGGGAAAAAAATGGCTATTAATGAAATAGAAGTAACAAGACTTACCCAGGAAGCTCGTACATTAATACATGACGTTGTCAAAAAAAACCTTGCTGATGGTTTTATGTTCTCTGCAGGAACAGACACCCAAATAATAGCTTACGAAGCAGTCAAATACAAACCTGACATTCCCTGTCTTACTTTAGCCTTCAAACATGGTCAACCAAAAGACGCGCAATATGTCAAAATGATGGTGGACTTTCTTCATCTCAAACACGAAACATACCAGTTTGGTAAAGAAGATCTGATGAAATTTTATCCCAAAGTTGTAGAAGCACTCAAGAAATTTGATCCCATGGAAATCAGAAACAGCTTACCCGTTTATATTGGTTTAACCTTGTTCAAAGAGAAAGGTGTTAAAACAGTCTTCACCGGTGACGCTCTAGACGAACTTTTTGGTTACCCCTGGCAGTTCCATTTAACTGAGGCGCAATTCGCTGTTAAACAGCAGGAAATGTGGGCTGAAATGGGTTTCTCATCCATTCCAATGGCAAATTCTTTAGGTATGGAAATAAAAGCACCATATCTAGATCCAGCATTCCAAGAATGGGCCAAAAAAATCCCCATCAAATACAAGATTAACATGTACAACGGTGTAAAATACGGCAAATGGATTCTGCGCAAAGCCTACGAAGACATCATCCCCCACGACGCGATTTGGAGACCCAAAGCTCCCCTTGAAGCAGGCACAGGAACCGAGACTCTACGCACATACTTCAATGATACATTCACACCAGAAGAATTCAAGGAAAAAGTTGCCAAGAT
>JAAZBP010000202.1 GCA_012513715.1 Thermoproteota archaeon
AAAAAAAGAACCCATAATGGAAGTTGTAGCAGGTCTAGTTGACGGGTCAATAACGAGTTTAGTTGTGATACTATCTGCTTTTATCGCCACTTTAACGGCTACATCCACGTTTCTATCAAATCAACCTGCAGTTATTTTCGCAGCATTTCTGACATTAAGCGCGGTTGCAATAACTAATTTTTCAAGTTTTCTTTTGGGCGGAATAACTGAAGACCTTGCAGATATAAGAACGCTACAAAACTTGATGAATTATAGCTTAAGCGATAACCCAGACAAAAAAGAGCGATACAAATCTCTGGTGTTAGTTCAGAATTTATTCATACTACTCGGCAAACAAATCCATAGGTCAAACATTTATGCAGCGACAATTTGCGGAGTCACAACCTTTGTAGCAGGTATAATCCCGATAGCTACGTATCTAGTGCTTCCACCATATTATAACGTAGTAATTTCGCTATTCATAGTTAGCACCATTGTCGGAGTTTTTCTAGTACGTTATCGTTCAAAAAAGACAAGAGTGAACTGGAAAGTTACTTTAGCTGAAACATTAGCTATTGTTGTAATTGCGACTGTAGCTTCCTTATTGCTGGGCGCAGCGTGAGATCAAAAACTAAAAAAAAGTTCTCACTAAAACCCGGTCGTTATGTAGCAACGATACACATTAGAAACAAGGTTGCTTAAATGAAGCCAATACAAAAAAAGAAGTTCTTGAATTATTAAAAATGGTGTTAAAATATTAAAAAAGGGTCGCTGTGAGAGACTATTATTTAGCCAGGTGCACCGTGGAAAGGAACACCCTCCCATAGCATTTCCCACCAGTCATCTTCAGTTATGGTTTCACCGTGAACAATTATCTCTAGAACCTTTTTCAGCATCATATGGTGCCTGACTTCATCTTCGAGAATAGCTTTTAAGAGGAAAACTACTTTTTCATTTTTGATTTCTGGAATAATTTTTTGAAGCTCCCCTATGAGTTTAGCTTCGACCGCAATGTGTTTTTCAACCAATGCTCTCTGCGCATCAAGGTCTTCTTGTTTTAAAGCTGTTGAAGTGCTTGTCAATAAAGTAATTGCTGAAGAATATAATTCAGCGTGTTTCACAGAATCCAGAGAAACACCTTTTAGAACAGCTTTTACAGCGGGATTTTTAATTCCATCAAGTGATTTTTCTAGTGATTCTACGATTTCATTTTCGATTTTGACTTGATTTTTTAAAAATGCAACAAGTTTAGGATCATTTTTTGTTTCCATAAATTTCACTTCACAATTTTTTATGTTTGTTTTGAAAGTTTTTCAGCGATTTGTTTTCCAAGGTTTTTGCATTCTTCAAGTGCAGTTTGGTCAGGAGCATATTTTGCGAGTACAGGAGGCTCTACGATTTCCATGTTGAGCTTCTTCTCGAGAAGATCCAAAACTAGTTGTGGTGCTTCACCGCTCCACCCATATGACCCGAAAGCAGCACCTATTTTACCCTTCAAACTCTTGTCCAATGCAGCAGCGTCTTCAATCAAGTTTTTGAAGTCTATAGGAATAACATTATGATAAGTAGGTGCACCTATCAAGATAGCGTCGTAATCGAGTAAATTTGCAGCAGTAACATGATAGTTTAATTCAACTTCTATGCCAGCAACACTTTTTGCTCCTTCAACAACGGCTTTAGCCATCTTTTCAGTGTTTCCGCTACGACTGTAATACAAAACGAGAACTTTCTTCATAATAAAAGATAAACGTGAAAAATATTTAACCCTTTACTTGTGTCGCTTGGTAAAATAGTACAATTCAATAGGGCGCATCGTATTTCTT
>JAAZBP010000203.1 GCA_012513715.1 Thermoproteota archaeon
CTCTCAAGATTGATTCCGCTGTATTGTGAGTTACTTATGTCCTTGTCTTCACCTACTATTTTAACTCCAAAACCTGCTTGGGCTATCTTGTTTATGTAATCTTCTTTTTGTAAGGCACCAGCAACGCATCCACTCAATAAATTCTCATCACTCATTTGTTCCTCAGTGAGTTTTCCAAGTAGAACAATATCTGAAACACACATTTTGCCGCCTTTCTTGAGGACACGATAAGCTTCTTTGAAGACTTTGGACTTATCTGGTGCAAGGTTAATGACACAATTACTGAGTATAACATCAACAGAATTATCTTCTAACGGTATTTTCTCTATGTCGCCTAGTCTAAACTCCACATTTAGGCAGCCATGGTCTTTGGATATGTTTTGAGCTTTTGTAACCATTTCTTCAGTCATATCCAATCCAATTACTTTTCCTGTATTGCCAACTTTTTTTGAGGCTAAGAAGCAGTCAAAACCTGCTCCACTGCCTAAATCAAGAACAACATCACCTTCTTTGATACTACTAAAAGCGTTTGGATTACCACAACCTAAACCAAGATTAGCTTCTGGAACAATGTTTAGTTCCTCTTGAGAATACCCAATTTCTTGCGAAATCTTCTGGACTTCCTGTTTATCTAGACTTCCACAGCCACATTGACAACAACAAGAACTGCTGTTAGAAGCTATTTTTGAGTATGCTCTTTTGACAGTTTTCTTTATCTCATCAGATTTATTATCCATCAAATTCACCCTTATTTTTTATTTATTTTAATACCATTTTTCTTGAATCATTTCTAGTTATTTGCAGGTAACGCTCTTGAATGCCTCTGAGCTGAGGGTTTTTAGAAGTTCTCGGTTCAAAGTATCTACTACAGCACATATTTTTTGGTCAACTATCGAGTACATGCGTTTGGTCCCATCTTTACGGCACCTAACTAAACCTGCATCTCTGAGAATTTTTAGATGTCTGGAAATCAATGGTTGAATCAGATTTAAGTGTGGAACAATTTCGCAGACACATTTTTCACCGTCTCGAAGATATTCTATGATTTCGAGCCTGATTGGGTCAGCAAGTGCATGAAAAACTGTTGCTTTGAACCTGCTGCTGTTTTCAATAGTACTATGCATAGGACACAACTACCAATAACAATATTTAAAAGTTGTTATGTTCATAATTAAATAAGGTTAAACAAACATGTCGGAAAAAGAATACGACGGAATTCCTAGAAGCAAAATACCATGGGATCCAATAATAGACTACGAAAGATGCACAACATGCAACAAATGCGTTGAGTTCTGCCATGTAGGAGCTTTTGCAAGTAAAAAAGAAGAAGGGAGTAGAAAAACAGTTGTAAAACCTAATAAATGCATTGTTTTTTGTAGAGGCTGCGAAGATATCTGTCCGACCGGAGCTATTACACATCCTTCAGAGAAACAAACACAAAAAATAATCGATAAACTAAAAACGAAGAAAGAGGTTTGAATTTTTTAAAATAAACCAGAAATAATCAGAAAACTAAAAAATACTACTTCATAACCATTTTTAAGTTTAATTGATTTATTATATAAAATAAATAAGCATGTTGGCGGTTTTTTTATAATTTTTTCCTCATAAAAATCTTCGCGAGTAATGGTACGATAAAGCCTGCAAGGACACGAGGCAAGAATATCAACAAAGCACCAGATACATCCCCGCTAAGTATAGGTGAGTATTGCGTCGCCACTAACAAGAGTAAAGATCCCATAAATCCAGCTGTGACCCCTGCAAAAGCCATCCGCCGATAACTACTTGAACGTTTACCCAAGGCACCTGCGATATAACCTATTAACATTGAGCTAACTAGATTACTAAGCAGACTTATGTCACCAACCCCTTGAGCAGCATAGAGTTGGTCCGAATAATAGAGTGAGTAGAGACTCCCTAACAGAAATCCGGAAGCGCCCCCAGCCCAGCGATTCCAAACAAGGCCAATCAACATAGGGATACCTACAACCAAAATTGCCTCCAACAAAGTATACTTGAGTGCAACAAGAGATGTTGCTGAAGCCAAAGAGATACCTAGTATTAAGAAAGCCACTAATGTGGGAACAACTATTCCGAACACTAAATCTTTTATTTTACTATCTTTAAAATAGTTTATCAAGACAGGATTCACTTGAACAGATTTGTACATTGGATTGAACTAATTAAGTTTTTTTATGAACCATAAAAAGCACAGTCGGAGGTGGAGGTTATAATGTTTAGCTTAGTGTACCTTTTATTGCATCGGCTTTTAGCCTTAGAAAATCCATTTCGTCTTCAAAATCAAGGCAACTATCACCTACACTTTCAGGATTTTTGAGTGAACAGCGACCTTGCTTCCAGTTTATGCAAGACTTCTTTTCACAAGATGAGTAACCCAACAGTCAAGCCTGAAATATAAAGAGTTAAAGTTACGTATTTGGGTTTCTGTTGAGTCCATACCATGTGAAGACTTTTGCCAAGACCGCAATTATTACTCCTGTAGCAATACGAGGCAAAACTGTAAGCAAGAAACCATCTATTCCAGTAACAACATTGGCAGTGGAAAGCTGGAATATGCCAAACATCATTATTGCACCTATAGTTGTGGCTATTACTGCTGAGATCACTAATCGTTTGAAGTTGTCGGATCGCTTGTTCAATGCCCCCGCCATATATCCAATCAGCATTGCGCCTATAATATAGGAAATCAGCACTGTTCCTGCACCGTGCATGCCATTGTAAGCGTTTGACCAGTATAAAGCGTAGAAGGTACCCATTATGAACCCGGATGCGCCGCCTGCCCATTGATTCCAGACTAACCCAAGAAGTAATGGAACTGCCACTATTAGGGTTAGTTCAGTTATCTCCATTGTTAGACCTATTAATATTCCAAAACTTTCAGATTCATACCCAACAAGTGAGGTAAGTTGAGATATTGCCACAATTAACAAAACTACGAGTATCGGGGCGATTATAGCGGATAATAAGTCGCTTTTTTTCCATTCTTTCCAATTTGGACCCAAATAGAGGCACCTTATGTAACCACACACAGATTACATAATAACATATAAAATTTGTTATAGATGCAGACGAATATAAACCCGCAAAACAAAGTGCAACTCTAAAAGCAACCACAAAATTTTGATTATAAATTAAATTGTTTCACTTTCATTCGACGCTTATATTTCATGAGGTAAAACAGCAAAGTAACAATCGCTGCTAGTGTTACTAAACCAATAAGTGCAACCATGGTTTGTGATGGTTCTGCTTTTTCGTGTGGTTCTTCAGAAGAATATGGAGTTGAAGGAGACAAAGTAGCGGCTACATATCCTATTGGTGTATACATTAAATTTTCGTTAGTTAACCAATCACCAAACCATTTTGGTTTACTTTCTCCGCCGATAGCATACAGCTTGTCGTTAACCACAGCCACTGAAAGGTCGGTCCGCTTTGATGGCATATGAGCAGCAGTTGTCCAGCTGTCAGTTGAAGGATCGTATACTTGGACAAGATTAGTTAATGTGCCGCTTCCAATGGTCCATCCGCCTAAGAGATAAACTCTTTGAGGTGCAAAAACACCGGAAGTTACACCTGCAGCTGAACCAATAACGACGGAAGGCATTGGACGTCCAAGGCTCCAAGTATCAGTCATAGTATCGTAAATCTGCGTCACAACAACAGGCACTGTTTCAGCGAATTCGTTAAAACCACCCAACAGATAGATCTTAGATCCGATTGTTACAGTCGGAGGCGAAATCACTGGAAACTTTAAAGGTTCTTTGGTTAGCCAAGACTCTGTTTCTGGGTCATATACTTCATTTATTGAAACAGTACTTTTTTGTCCGCCTGTACGTCCACCCATCAAATATATTTTGCCGTTAACAGTACTTGCCTGAAGTTGTCCCCGAGGGGTGGGCATAGGTTTTTTCTTTTCCCAAGTGTCTGTCAAGGGATCATACACTTGGATTACATTGGTAGCAAACGTTTCGTTTACAACAACACTGTAAAAATTTCCTCCAAAACAATAGATTTTGTTGTTATAGACGGTTATCCCAAATGAGTATCTTGCTGTGGGCATGGATTGTTTTGTTATCCAAGTGTCTGCAGAAGGATTATATTCTTCAACAGTGCGAAGGGCTAAATTCTGCGAGTTCATTCCTCCGATAGCATAGATTTTCCCGTCTACTACAGCGACACCCACCCTACTTCTTGCCTGAGACATAGGCGCCTTGACCACCCAAGTGTCCTCAGCTACTGTACCATCGTAGTTGGAATCAGCCATTACAAAAGACGATATAAGTAGAAAAGCGAGGCAAAATAGTCCTCCTAACGCATTTTTGTTCATTTAAGCTTCAATATTTTATTCGCTTATAGGATATTAATAAAAGATTTTGTCAAGGTTTCTTAACTAACACCGCTGAGTAGCCAACATGTGACGCAAAACAAATAATACCAAACAAAAATAAGCGAAACTAAAAAAGCCAATAACACTCGCAATTTTTAACATCTAAAAAGATCAAAACGACTTAAAGCTATACACAAAAAACAAACATGGATAACCACTAACATTAATAGGCAGTAACGTGCATTTCAGTGATTGAGGCTAAAAGACAACCGATGTCATACAGAGACCCAGTTTGCGGAACAGTTCTCGATGAGAACACAGCTAAATTTAAAATAACTTATGACCATGAAACATACCATTTCTGCAGCTTGGTATGTAAGAAACGTTTTAAACGTCAACCTACAAAATTCATCAAATAAAAATATTATAGAATTAAAGTTTTTCAGAAAGTGAAATGTCCATCAGAACAAGTCCTGACACCAATTTTGGATAAAAATCAGTACTTTTTTCAGGTAAAACTTCATGTTGGAGTGCAGCATCAACAACAGTTTCTGCTGAAATTGGATTCACAAAAAAAGCCAAACAAGCTTCGCCACGATTTACCTTATCAAAGGCTTCTTTGGTCCAACGTGCATAAAAAATGGTGTTATCAATACAAAGTGAACAAGCATTCAAAATATGTTTAAACACAATATCTCTTAGAATCACAACATCAAAAATTTTTGTTTCCTTGGATACATTAGCATTTACAAAAGCATAGACTTCGTCGTTACTTTTTAGAAGTAAACCGAAAACTCTTGAACCATCATAGACACAAAAAGCATGGTCACCAACATGGCAAGCTAAAAATGAATCAATAGCACTCACAGTAGACTCAATTTCATATACATCAAAGAATCGCTTAAGCGCATCCAAAACAGGATTTGATAAGTTATAATTTTTTAGTAAACGATGAGTAGGCAAAACCACAAGTCCATCTTGAAGTGGAACTATATAGCACATATGAAAATTAAAAGCTGCATCAGCATCTAAGTAACCTTTGGAACGCATTTCGTCCCGGTAAGCAACTGCACTTTCATATCGGTGGTGACCATCTGTTATAACCATAGATTTTGAACTAAAAATCTTTTGAAGGTGAAGAATCTTTTCAGGATCAGTGACCTTCCATATGGTGTGTTCAACCATTAGAGAGTCAATCACGTGAATAAAGGGTTTTTGTGTTGTTATCTCATTAATGAAGTCTATTGTTTCATTATTAGGGTCTTTATACATTAAAAAAACAGGTTCAAGATCTTTCTGCACATTCCGCAGCATATTCAAGCGGTCAGCCTTTGGCTCCTTAAAGGTACATTCATGTGGAAAAATGACATTTTCACTATAAGAGTAAAGTCTTGAAGCAGCAATTATACCCAGACGGTAACATCGTTTATTGAATAAAGTGAATTCTTGTCGAGAAATATAAATTGCAGGTTGAGTCTCTTTAGCCATTATGCCTTCTTTTAACCATTTAGTAATGCGTTCATTAGCAACTTCATATTTGTTAGGTTCTAAGGGAAGAATCAAACGGCAATAGTGATAAGGGGATAAGGCGTAGTATTGCCTCTGCATCTCGGCATCTATTTTATCGTATGGCTGAGCAATAAGATTTGCAATATCACCAGCTTTCGGTGTATAAGTTATTGCTTTGAAGGGCCTAATGTCAACCAAACAGATTTCAACTCACATATTCAGTTTTCCAGCGCATCTATAGCGTTATTGGGTATTTGTATGCTTGCTTGGTTTTCAGCAACTAATTCTTGATTACTTAGATCAGATTCAGCGCTAATGTTACTTAACTTCAAGTTATCCTTTAGAAACGTATCGATAATAACATAGTTTATTGCCTCAGGAACCTTACCCGAAACTAATTCATAACTGAATCCTTCTTTATCGGTCAAATCGAGACAGTTGTAATAGGGATGCCCTGAGCAAGTAACTATATATTCAATTACACTAAACGATGCGTTCTCTAAGAACACATTAACAATAGTTTTCTGCTGAACAATAGAAATGCCTGTGTCATTGTTGCTTTTTTTAAGGTCAGTTTTATTAACAGACCATCTAGGAGCAAAACGAGCATTAGTTGATTCAAATAGGAGTTTACCTTCGCCAGCGATTATTTCGCTAACGAAGATTGCTGCGGTCACTGTAATCCCCAAATTTCGTCTATTGCCAAGGTCAAATCTTTGATTCCTGCAAGTGTCCATTCACCCATGTGACCGATGCGGAAGGTTTTATCAGCCAATTTACCGTAGCCTCCAGAAATCATGTATCCTCTTTCAGCTAAACGCTGATTCAGTTCCTTAACATCCTTACATATTGTATTGTTTATACAACTCACAGTAATAGATTCATAGCCTGCTTCAGGAAACATTGAAAAGTGCTTATTAGCCCACTTCTGTGTAAAATTAGCCATATCTAAGTGTCTTTTGTAAACGTTATCGTATGTCTCCTCAAGTAGCAAATCCATTCGTTTATCCAGCGCATACAATAATGATATGTTTGGAGTGAAAGGAGTCTGATGTTTCTTCTCAAATTCAAATATATCAACTAAATCCGTATATGCACCACGGTTAGGAACGTTTTTTGCACGTTCAATTGCACGGTTGCTTACAAGTGCAACTGCTAATCCAGGTGGCAGAGCAAAACATTTTTGGGTAGAACCGAAAATTATGTCACAATTCATTTCTGAAGGTAATGTTTTATCTCCTGCCATCGAAGAAACAGCGTCTACAGCAAAAATGATGTCAGGGTATTCTTCACGCACTAACTTTCCAATCTGAGCTACTGGACTTCTTACACCAGTAGAAGTTTCGTTATGACAAACTGTTAATGTATCATATTTTCCAGTAGCAAGTTTTTCTGCAACCATTTCAGGTTTGATTGATTTCCCCATTTCAACTTCTAAGATGTCTGTTTCTTTACCGCACGAAAGTAATGTTTGTGCACATCGCTTGGAGAATGCACCGTTAACACATGCCAACGCTTTTTCTTTTACTATACTTCTACCAATTATATCAAACCATAATGTACCTGAAGCAGTAGTTACAGTGGGTTTATAGTCATCAGTGAGTTGGAAAAATTTGGAAATTTTATCAGTTAACCCACCGTACAAATCTGAAAAGGATTTTTCTCTGTGACCAATAAGATAACGAGTTTGTTCATTCAAAATTTCTTTACTTACTTCTGTTGGACCTGGGATCAAGAGTTTTTTATGCAATTAGGTAACCTTCTGTCAGAAAGGTTGTTTTTAAAAATATAAGGCTTATGTGCGCACAACATTAGGTTCTAACTTCGAAAAATCAATAAAGCAGAATTTATAAAAAACCAATTGTCAGAAAAATTGGCTTATCAAATTCTGATAAAAGAAAAACAACTAGGGCACTATTTGGAATATATCGAGTTTAGAAAGCTAGTTCTTAAGCAAAACTGGGAATAACCACATTGGACATAAAGGAGAAGAATGATGTATCAGCCAAGAGCAGCGATTTTTCCGAGTGTAATGCTCATACTGATCGGATCAATAGATTGCATAACAACAATAATAGGAACAGCATTTTACGGATCTTTTGAAGTTAATCCTTTCTTAGTTGGTTTAGTAAGTAATATTCCGTTGTTTACAATAATCAAGTTTTCAGCCACGCTATGCATTGGTTTAAGCTACTTTTTTGCAAATAGAATTTTACATCAAACAGGAGAGAGATCCAGTAAGAGTTTTAGATACACAAACCTATTTGTTAAGGGAACCTATGCAGGATTAGCTGTGTTCTTAAGCATCGTTGTCGTTAACAACTTGGCAGTTATTTTAGCGTAAATACATACAGTAAAATTGAGATTCAGATAAAAAATACCTAAAAAACAAATATGAACAGCTAAAAAATTTTTCAATTTTATTAAAAATCGGTTTATCAAAGAAAAACTTCAAGAAGCGAATAAAACAGATAATCTAATTAAAGAGAGTTAAGGTATAAACAGCGTTAATTCAAAATTTTTAAGTTCAATAGACCATTAAAAGAAAAAATGGGTATTGGCAGTAGTAAAAAAAGAGAATCGTGAGTGGTAAAACGCAAATCAAATATGTATGTGACAACAAATCTAGCAGATGTAAAAGGGTCAACAATTAAAAGTAAAGAAACGCTTAATTGTTAAAGCATATGTAATATCAAGGGACGAAAAATGCCGTTCAATCTATTTCGTAAAAAAAAGCAGCAAGACCAAGAACAGTTCGACGAGCCGACTAAAGAAGCAGTTAATGAGTCGACTGAAGAAGAAACACAACAGACAACTGTAACTCAGGAAACTGAAGAACAGAAAAAACAAATAGATGAACCGGAAAAAGAGGCAACTATAACTGTTGAAGAACACACTCAAGAACAAAACATGAAAAATGAAGAACAAGAACACAATGCTGCACAAACACCGAAGCCTGAAATAGAAAAGGCAAGTAAAACGTATCTTAAAGCGATGCCGCTCAAAGAGTTATCTGATGTGGAAAAAGTAAAGAACGAAGTGAATAAAGGTAACATAATCATTTTAAGAGTAACTCCCCTTGCAGGTAAGAATATAGAAGAAGTGAAATGTGCAGTTAACGAGTTATTTCAATTCACAGAATCTATAAACGGCGACATTGCACGATTAGGTGAAGAACGTGTAGTGATATGCCCTAAGAGTATAAGGATTTGGCGAGAGAAAACCCCATCGCCTGTTTCCAGTTAAACTTTTGTTTATAGCAGTCTGAAAGTTTCAAGTGATCCAGGGACTATAGTATTTAATCCGGCTTTGTTTGCTAAAAAGTTCGCAAAGTTTATTGTTTTCTGTTTTTCACCGTGGACTACAAATATGCGTTCTGGTTTAGGAGTCAAGTGTGTTAGATAGTTAACAAGTTGTCTCCGATCTGAATGCCCAGAGAAGCCTTCAAGGGATGATACACTCATTTTAACGCTAAGCGCAGCCATTTTACCGTCGTTATCTATCATAGTGACTTCACCTATACCTTTCTGCACGCGACGACCCATGGTTCCTTCAATTTGATAACTTACGAAAATAATCGAGTTACGTTCATCATTTGCCCAATTCTTGAAGTACTCTATCACAGGGCCGCCTTCTAGCATACCTGAAGTAGCTAAAACAATGCAGGGCTCTCCTTCGATTATACTTGATCTAACACTTGGGTGTTCGACGATAGTAAAGTAGTCGGACTTGAAGGGATTAACTTCTTCGTGAAGAATGCTATGCCTCACTTCTCTACCAAGATACTCTGGATAAGCAGTGTGAATTGCAGTAGCTTCACTAATCATGCCTTCGATAAATACAGGCGCCTCTTTCATCAAACCCCTTTTCATGTAACCGTCAATTACAAGCATTATTTCCTGAGCACGTCCAACAGCGGGAACAGGAATGAGCACTTTGCCTTTGCGTTCCAGAGTTTGATTGATTGCTTGCGTTAGAGATTCTTCAGCTTCTACACGAGAAGGAACAACATCATCCGGTCCACTATAAGTACTCTCTGTTATTACTGTTTCAATACGTGGAAACTCTGTTGTTGCTGCTTCTAAAAGCATAGTGCGCCCAAATTTGTAGTCCCCAGTATAAACGATATTATGTAAACCTTCACCTATGTGCAGGTGAACCATTGAACCACCTAAAATGTGGCCGGAATTATGCAGAGTTAATCTTATATCAGGTGCAATATCGGTTACGACACCAAAACGTAGAGGGATAGTGTGAAGTACACATTCACGCACGTCTTTCTGATCATAGTGAGGTGTTATGCCCTGTTTACTAGCTACATCCAAATAGTCTAGTTGTAACATAGTCATCAGATTTGAGGTTGGAGCTGAACAATAAACTGGTCCATCATAACCATACTTATACAGAAAAGGAACTAAACCACAGTGATCAAGATGAGCATGACTGATTACTACAGCATCTAAGGAGTCAATTTCAAATTCAGGTGAATCAAACCTTGGGAAGGACTCAAAAGGCCTATTGGTACCAGGATGAATACCGCAGTCAAGAAGAACACTACTTTCGCGAGTTTTGACCAAAAAAGCAGATCTACCGACTTCTTGTGCACCACCTAGAACAGTCATTCGCACGTCGCCAACATCATAAATTTTTGGTCGGAATATACGTTCACCTACAGTTCGAAGTATACGTTCGCGCTCTTTGCTTTCAGAATGAAGATAATGACGCATATGAGTAACAATTTTAGATTTGATAGGTGGACTACGGAGAACATGGGGACGCCACTTTGTTTTCTTTATTATTTCTTGTAATACTGCCCCATTTCTACCTATGACTAGACCGGGTTTTTTAGTTTCAATTATTATTTCACCGAGGCTTGGATCAAAATTGATATCGGTTATTTCAGCTTCAGAGGGAATAAGTTCACGAGTAATCTTTTCTGCTTCGACCTCAGAAATACGCACTGATGGGTCTGGACGAATAACAATTCTTTTGCGGATTACACCAACTATCTCCGCCACTATACCACTTTGATCCACAAGAATTTCTGGCCGTTTAGTATAAACAGCAAGCATTGGACCTTCATATTCTATACGAGTGACTTCTGCTTCTCGCGGAACTTTTTCAAGAATATATTGACTTATCTCTATCTTGTCGCGATCTTTTTCTTGGGTTCGAGCCACAGTTTTTAACATCCTACTTTGAGCAGACTAGACTTCTCTTCAGCAGTCAATTCCTTGTAACCCTGCTCGTTGATTACTATAATATTGTAACTGTTGCCGCTTGCAACGTCACGCTTCATAGCTGCGTTAACAGCTTTAGCTATTATTGGCAAAGTTTCACTGATAGACATACCCTCGCGGTACTTGTCTTCAATTATACCGTATGCTAAAGGTGAACCTGAGCCGGTGGATACTGATTTCTCCTCATTTAGGCTCCCATATGGATCTAAATTGTAAACGTGAGGGCCTGTATCGTCTATGCCTCCGACTAGAACCTGTGTCGCCAATGGTATGTA
This sequence comes from Thermoproteota archaeon, assembly GCA_012513715.1. GTDB lineage: Archaea > Thermoproteota > Bathyarchaeia > Bathyarchaeales > Bathycorpusculaceae > Bathycorpusculum. The sequence goes on from JAAZBP010000203.1 coordinate 11,370, forward strand.
CCGGTTCTGGAATAGAAGATTCGCAACTAAGCGGGCGGCAGAACTAACGGGTATTGGGCGGTTCAGGTTTATTCTGTATAATTGAGCATTAGCGATTAGAATGTCAACAACTTTTTGCGCATCTGCAACTGTACCGGCAATAGTCATACCTAGGTGGTCGTCAATTTTGTAGACTTTTTTACCAAATTTATGTGCAACATAAAAACCCATTGTTACACGTGTATCTGAAGCTAAAATTACACCGTCTTTGCAGACAACGCCTATAGTTGTAGTCCCTTTAAGGATTAATTGATTAGTCACATTATTTTGAGACATAGTTTTTGCTCCTTAAAACTCCGTTTTTCGGAATGCCATCCACTAGGAAATAGCAAGAGTTAATCTTTCTATGAACTTTATTAATATTTCGCCGTTCATTCCAAGTTTAAATTTTCTATTCATTCTTAGATAGTTAAACAAAAAATGAAGTTTAAGAACTAAAACCTTTTAGGATAGCTTCAGAATCAATAGTTTTATGGCGGGTGAGTGGTGCTTCCCACCCGTTCCGCCATCGATAAATAAAACCCGGGAGTAGGGAGGCAAAAAAAGTCTTGAATGTCAATACAAGAAATTTAGCAATAATCACGTTATATGCTTCACTTTACGCTATGTTGGTAATTTTTCTTCCAGGATTATCTTACGGGCCACTTCAAGTGCGCCTCGCGGATGCTCTGTTGGCAATAGTTCCATTGCTTGGTTTAGCAGGAGTTTTCGGTCATACCCTTGGGGTCTTTGTCGCAAACTTGTTTTCTCCTGCTGGTCCAATAGATCTTCTTAACACAATACCATCGTTTATGATGGCGTTTATAGTCTACTATGTTTATACGAAAACAAACAATGATTTCACTGTAATTGCATCATGCACTGCTTACTCTACTGTCTTAGGCATTACTGTTGGTTGGATGTTGTCTTTTCTTTATGGTTATCCATTACTCATCACGATTGCTTATGTAATTCTGGGGAATTTTATCGCTAGTGTTTTACTTGGTTGGCCACTGTTTAAGTTTCTCAAAAGAACAGGAGTTCTCCACAAATGGCTCCCAAAATGAATACAAATACAAAAAAATGTGTAATCGTACTCAGCGGCGGGTTAGACTCTGCAACCGTAGCATACTGGGCAAAAAAGCACAACTACGAAATATATCCTTTAACTTTCAACTATGGACAAATAGCAGAAAAAGAAACACATTATGCACAAAAAATCGCTGAAACAATAGGTGTTAATACTAAAATCATTAATCTTTCCTCACTCAAGGAGATATTTAGCCAAGTAACTTCTTTATGTAACACAGAAATTCCGTTGTCACAAAAGTTCAGTTCACCTATAATTGTACCTTTCCGAAACGCTATTTTCCTCTCAACAGCAGTTGCTTATGCAGTAACTGTGGGTGGAGACGAAATCCTCTACGGTGCACAAGGCTCAGATGAACCTTTCTATCCTGATTGCAGACGTGAATTCTATGAAGCATTTGAGAAAGCTGCATGTTTGGGAACAAACCAAAAGATTACGATAAAAGCACCATTTATTTACAGCAAAAAATCTGAGTTAATTAAAGAGGGCACAAATTTGGGCGTACCATTTGAGTTGACTTGGTCATGTTACCGCAATGGTCCAATCCATTGTGGCAAATGTGAATCATGTCTAAATCGTATGGCGGCCTTTAGAGAGGCAAGAGTAAAAGACCCAACACAATATGAGATTTAAATTTCAACCAAAATAATAGAAGATAGTAAAAAGAGTAATAATAAATTCAATGTTCTTTAAAAAGAGACTAAAAACAGAAAAGATTGAGAATACCCAAGTGGTACTTCGCGAATTAAAAGAGGTTTTAACCCATAAAAAATATACAAACATGTTAGCCAAAAAAACGATTAAACTTTGAAACCTTTGAATATTATTCCTTCACCAGTAATGGCTAAATACTGCAAAACTCAATTCCGTTGTTGACTCAGCTTGGGGAAAATGGAAAATGAAAGATTTGCCCGATTTAGTCGTTGATTTAGTTGAAACATCCCAGAAACACGAGCAATATCGTGAAAAAGAATGCATAAACATGATTGCAAGCGAGGGCATAAAATCACCTGCTGTTACCCAGATTCTTAATCTCACACAAGATCTCGCTTCACGTTATGCAGAAGGAGAAAATGACATTTCAGGACATGTTCAAAAACGTCATTATCAGGGACAAAAATACATGTCTCAAATTGAAGATATCACAACCGACATCATAAAAAGTCTATTCGGGTCAACCTGGGCTGATGTCCGCTTGGTATCAGGAACCCACGCTAACTTGGCAACTTTCAAAGGATTATCCTTAGCGTCAAAAAACAACAAAATGGTTGTTACACCACTTAGCTGCGGGGCTCATATAAGCCATGACTACACAGGTTTAGCAGGAAAAATCCTTGGTTTAGATAACATAAATCATGTTTATAACATTGACGAATTTAACATTGACCCTGACAAATCAGCTTATGTTATACGTGCAGCTAAACCCGGTATTGTCACTTTTGGCGGAAGCCTATTTTTGTTTCCACACCCAATAAAAGAGTTGAAGGAAATCTGTGACGAAGTAGGGGCATATGTAGCGTATGATGCATCCCATGTGTTAGGTTTAATTGCAGGCGGTCAATTCCAAGATCCTCTGAGAGAGGGAGCGGACTTCATCACATCGTCAACACATAAAACCTTTCCAGGTCCCCAAGGCGGAGTAGTGATGGGAAGTCCAACTACACCTGCACTTGAGAAAGCTGTAAAGAAAATTCAATACGCTGTATTTCCACTCACTGCCTCAAGCACCCACTTAGGAAGACTTCCAGCATTAGGCATAGCCTGTTTGGAAATGAAAATCTTCGGAAAAGACTTAGCAAGACAGATAGTGAAAAACGCTCAAACGGCAGGACAATACCTATATGAAAACGGCGTAAAAGTGATAGCTGAAAAGAAGGGCTTTACTAAAAGCCACCAAATCGCACTCGACGTTCACGCTTTTGGCGGTGGAAATAAGATTGCTCAAGATCTTGAGGACGCAAACATAATACTCAACAAGAATCTCTTACCTTATGATGATCAAAGCAGTAAAGAGAATCCGTCAGGTTTACGTGTTGGTTTTCAAGATGTAACACGCCGCGGGTTTAAGGAAGGCGATATTAAGCACCTGTGCGACCTAATTTTGGATGTAGTCAAGGGAAAACGTAAACCAACAGCAGTCAAAGAGGATGTCTTAGCACTCAAAAAAGAATTTAATTGTATTAAATACGGCTTCCAAAATATCGAAGAAGCGTTAACCTACATTAAAAAAGCATAATGATGTTTTGGGGACGGCTACGATTCCCCCGAAAACATTATTTAATTAGCTTTATTTCTTAGAATTGAAAACTTATGCAAATAGATGTGATTTCAGCTCTCTTTATCGTTGTAGCTATAGGTTTTTTGATAATATTTTATGTGTTACCAAGATATGGGCCACACTACACATCTAGACTTACATGTCCAAACTGCAGAAAAAGCTTTAATTTTCACTGGATACCCGGAGCCACATTAACATCTTTAATTCGACGGAACTATAGAGTTTTAAAGTGTCCATATTGCCACATTAAATCTACATTTGATATCGCAGCTACTAGAGTAAGTGTACCAAAGAAAACTAAAGTTAAGACTTAAGCAAAAAGCCTTTTTTAAAGAGAATGTTATTATACACATTAGTAAACACATTTTTACCTAAAGTTCAAGGTGAAATTTGGCATGAAGATATTGTTAAATGACGGTTTAGAGAAGGAAGGCATAGATATTTTCCATCAAGCAGGCATAGAAACAGATAATAAAAAGAGAGATCAGAACCAACTTATCTCAGATATTGGTCAGTTCGACGCTTTAATTGTTAGAAGTGCCACAAAAGTCACTCGTGAAGTTATAGAAGCTGGAGCTAAAGGAAAACTCAAAATTATCGGGCGCGCAGGTGTAGGATACGACAATATTGATGTAGTAGCTGCCTCAGAAAATGGGATAGTAGTAAAAATCGCCCCATATGGAAGCACCAACGCTGTTGCAGAATTAGCTGTTGACTTAATGTTATCAATCTCAAGAAATACACCTCAAGCGCATTTTACACTTAAAAATGGGATCTGGAAGAAAAAGAAACTTGCAGGAAATGAACTGGCATACAAGACTCTTGCTTTGATAGGTTGTGGAAGAATTGGCCAAAAGGTAGCACACATAGCAAAACGCGGTTTTGATATGGAAATTATTGGTTACGACATTAAACCTTGCCCTGAATCTGGAATAAAATTCTTAACCAAAGAAGAAGCCCTTCAAAAAGCTGACTACATAAGCATCCACACCGGCGGCAGAGACATTATCATAGGCGCAAAAGAGTTCGATTTAATGAAACCAACAGTGTTCATAATTAACACTTCAAGAGGTAACAACATAGATCAACAGGCTTTGTATAACGCACTTAAAGAGGGAAAAATAGCAGGTTACGCTACGGATGTTTACAAAGAAGAACCCAAAAAGGAAGACGACCCATTCAATGATAAATTAAGAGAACTGGATAATGTTGTATTGAGCAGCCACCTCGGTGCTTCAACAGTTGAAGCGCAACGGGAAACCTCAATTGAGATAGCACGTGTTTTAAGCGGTTACTTGTTAGGTGGAGATTTCACTAATGCAGTCAATGCAAGCGAAAGCATAGAAGTCGAAGAAAAACAGGTTTTTACGTTATTCATACATCATAAAGATGTTCCAGGTGTGTTCGCAAATATTGATAAAACCCTTGCTGACAGCAACATAAACATTAGAGCAAACTATTCACGCCAAATAGACAATGGTTACGCTATCTCAGTATATGTACTTCACCAAAAAGTAAGCCAAGATATATTAGAAAATCTTAAAGCAATACCTAACGTGTGTAACGTAAAAATATAATCTTGCCTTTTCAAGCAAGAATATTAACAGCTTTTCTTTTTTAGTTATTTATGCGATTTGGAGTATTATTCTCAGGAGGCAAAGACTCTACACTTGCTTTGGATTTAGCAAGTAAAAAAGGGGAAGTTGTCTGCCTGATTACAGTCATTTCTAAGAATAAAGAAAGTTACATGTTTCACACTCCAAACATTGAATTCACAAAACTTCAAGCTCAAGCGTTAGGCATACCACAAATCACAATTATTAGCGAGGGGGAAAAAGAAGAGGAATTAGACGACTTGAAAAAAGCGATAATGTTAGCAAAGAAAAAATTTGAAATAGAAGGGCTAGTTACAGGCGCAATTGAATCAGTTTATCAATCTTCACGAATAGAAAAAATATGTAACCTTCTAGATATCAAGTGTTTTAATCCACTTTGGAAGTATAACCAAAAGGTATTGCTTGAAACTCTTGTCGAAATGGAATATAAAGTAATTATTTCGGGGATTTTCGCTTATCCTCTTGATGAACAATGGCTCGGTAAACAAATAGACAAACAAGTCATAACGAAACTAGTTCAACTACAAGAAAAATATGGAATCAGCCCCTCAGGTGAAGGAGGAGAAATAGAAACAACAGTTCTTGACGCACCCATATTTAAACAAAAAATTGAAGTTACTGAAGCAAAAACTGAAATTAGAGGCAATTCTGGGGTATACATAATAAAACAGGCAAAGTTAGTTACAAAATAGATTTCTGAGGCTTGAACTAAATTAATAAAAAAGTTTTTGCAGTAGTATTCCCACGGAAGCGTGGATAATTATTTTTTTAATAATGTCAAATATGTAGATTCATTGAATATTATAATCTACGTAATCTTAATTGGATTTAATTCAACTAAAATACTTGTTAGTTATGAACTATTTTTTGAAGAAATACAACTGTTAGAACAAAATAAATCAAATTACTATTTTATAAAAAATGAAAGAAACGTATATTTGGAAACTGTCGAGGTGAAATTGAAATATTAATTTTGAATATTGATTCTGAAATATTAAAGCTTAATTTACCAGTAAGCGAATTAATAATGTGGTGTGAAAGTGCGAGCTTTCAAGAGTGTACATAAACGCAACAGAGCATCAGTTGTAGTGCTTTTGCCAGTACTTGTTTTATTAACTTTCGTGGGGTGGGTTCTGTACTCACTAAATCTGAAACCTAAAAAGCAAACGCATGAATTGAAAACTCGCTCACAAGATAGAACTGATGGTGTAACATTTATTCCAGCAATCTTTGATGAACAAAACGAACAAATACGGGAGTAACATAACTACAAAAAGGCATTATTGTCAAAACATCCATCCACCAAGTGTATTATTAAATAGAATCGAAAATAACTATAATAGTTTACAGTAAATGGTCAGTTAATCGAATAGAGTAAAGGAAATGAATTGAGCTGTCAAATAGCTTAATTTTTAAAACCACTTAATAACCAACCGGTTTTTTCAACAGCTAATTGCGATTGATGGTTTATTGTAGGTACAAGATAAAAGGCAAAATGGGATTAGGTTTTTTATACAGAATTTATTAAGTAGTAGTTATAGCATTGCTAACTTTCGTGAATAACTTTGAGTTACAAAGAACGCATGCACCCAAAAGTAAGCAAAGCAGAAATTGAAGTGTTTAAAGCATTAAGTCAAGCTGGATTAACAGGCGGCATGGTAACTCAGCAGCCGATAATTCTTAAGGCAACTATACCAGATTTCTGTTGGATTGAAAAACGCAAAATCGTATATTTAGATGGTAATCCCGTACATAAAAAAGATAAACAAATAGAGCGAGATGAAGAAATAGACGCCCTGTTAACAACTCAAGGATGGGATGTGCTTCGAATTCCTTACGACCCGCCGTTAAACAATAAAGAACTAATTGGAATTATGGCAACAATAAAACGTTTCCTAAATGTAGATGAAGAAGAAACACAAGACGTAACATAATTAATGTTTATAATTAAAAAAAGAAAATTTGGGAACACAAGGTGTTGGGCGATACTAATTTTGGTATAAATGATTTAGAAAAAGTTTTGAACAACATTTGGTTGATTATTGCATCAAATAACAACAGTAAGTTAATTCCCCAACTGTAAGTTCACACATTTGATTTTTTAACTGAAAAGGTGTTTTATATTAGCTACATAATTATTAACACTTCAAGAGCAGATTATTAAAAAGGGATTGAATGAATGAAACGTGTAACCGCTTACATCCAAATCATGCGGCCCCTAAACTGCTTAATGATGGGGTTTGCTGTTATAGTAGGCGCAGTTTTGGCAAACCCAAACTTTACAAATTTTCTTTGGATAAACGCTCTTTATGGAGCTTTAACAGGTTTCACGTTAACTGCAGCAGCAATGGCAATAAATGATTATTATGATAGAAAAATTGATGCAGTAAATGAGCCTGACAGGCCTATACCAAGCGGCTTAATTTCTTCAAGGTCAGCTGTGAGTTTTGCGGGTATACTAACTGTGATAGGTTTAACCTTTGCTTATTTAACCAATATTTTCTGCTTTGCAGCTGGGATAATCGCTTGGTTGATAATGATGGCATATTCCACTTTTGGTAAAAGAAGCGGGTTGTTAGGTAATTTTTTAGTTAGTGCTTGCGTAGCTACCCCTTTTATTTATGGAAGCATCGCAGTCACAAACATGGTTCAAACCAACGTATTTTTATTTGCAGCAATGGCCTTCCTGTCAAATACAGGCAGAGAGGTAACTAAGGGCATTGTGGATGTGAAGGGGGATAAAATTCAAAACATTAAAACGTTAGCTGTAAAATTTGGCGCACGCAAAGCTGCTTTGGCAGCGGTAATTTTCTATATTACCGCGGTTGCGCTTTCACCTGTCGCATACGTTTTACAGCTGGTTTCGTGGTTATTTATTCCGTTTGTGTTGGTAACAGATATAGGGTTAATCTGTTGCTCGTTGCTTCTTATTAGAGATTCTTCCCGTCAGAACGCACGTAAAATAAAGAAAGTCGTTCTCTTTCTGTTTATATTTGGTTTACTCGCATTCATTTTTGGAACTGTGAGGTAGCCATTAAGTGGTAACCTATGAAATCTTATTTAACCTTGGTCTTCTGGTCACATGTTACTGTTACATAATATTAGTCATTTATTTTAGTGGAAGAATAAAGAGCAGCATTTCAAGAAAATTTCTGCATGTAATGATTGGCAATTTTGTTTTTATAATACCGTTTTTTACATTCAACGAGTTTCCACTTAATTTTCCGTTTTTAGTTGCTGCACCATTTGTAGCAATAACTTTTTTAGCATCGCCATATTCACCGATAAAAAGTTTAACCCTAAAAATGCAATGGCTTAACTGCGATTACTGAGGGCGGTCATCATTTAGGATTATTCTTATATGCAGTTTCATACACAATTTTGGCAGGACTCTTTGCGTCACAACCTTACTTAATAGCAGTTGGGATTTTGCCAATGGCATATGGTGATGCAGCTGCAGCGTTAATTGGTAAAAAATTTGGAAATCATCAATACTGTGTTTTTGCCAAGAAAAGTTTTGAAGGTTCAGCAGCAATGTTCATAGTTACGGTAATATGTCTTTTAGCGAGCGGTTTTTTCTTTATAGTTTTTAGTCAAATACCAGCGGTCAACATTTTTAAAATCAGCATAGCCGCTGCAGTTATATCGGTTATAGCTGAGGCGATTACTCCAAAAGGTTTTGACAACATTACGATTCCATTACTAAGTGTTTTAATTGCGCTATTTCTGTTTGGAGGTACAATATGACCCTTATTGTAATTGATGGTTTGGACGGTTCAGGAAAAAGCACTCAAGCTAATTGTCTTGCAGCATACCTGAAAAGTCAAAATAAAAGTTACCTCTTAAGGATACACCCAGAAAAGGATAATTACTTCGGAGTTAAGGCAAGTCAATTTCTCTGTTCTAGAGGAAAAAACGCCCACTTCGCTTCGGCACTATTTTACATGCTTGATGTTATTAACTCAATAATCAGGTATTCTTGGCGGCGTGAAGATTTTATAATATTTGTCAGATACCTCATGGGTACAGCGTATTTACCTGCGCCACTCCATTTAATTAGCTATTGCTTCTTTGCATTAATTGTGCCTAAAGCAGAAACTATGTTTTTTTTAGATGTAATGCCCGAGCGGGCCCATTACCGAATCAGAGTAAGGGATAGGCAGGAAATGTTTGAAGATAAAAATAAACTTGCAGAAGTTCGATTAAAGGCACTTTCTCTAGTTAAAATGGGCAAATGGGTTATTGTAGATTCAAATAAATCAGCAAAAGAAGTGACTTGTTTCATAGAAAAAGAGATAAAACAAGAACTTAGTGGAAAGTAAGTTTGTTTAGAATTTAAAGCAAAAGAGCAGATTACTTATTTTCCTCAAGGTTTTTAAAAAATTCCCAAGCAATATTAAATCTCCATGGATCGCCTTTTTCAGTCAATTTGAGTTCTCCATTTTCTTGTTTAATCAAACCTTTATTGATTAAGTTGTTGACAGCATCGGGAAAAGCGTATTCAGGATAAACACCAAATTTTAATTTGAACTCTTCCCTATTCACAGGAACACGAACATATAGCATCATCATCGACTTTTTCATTTCATCGTCTGTGGATAATTTAGACAGATTCGCTAATGGAAAAACATTATTCTCAGCTGATTTTATGTATTCAGAAATGTTTTCGATGTCACAATACTGGAAAGGTCCAACAGTTCCCATAAAAAACCCGGCGCCTGAACCTATTACTTCTGAAGCGGGTTTTTCAAAATCTTTTTTGAGTCTCGAAAACCTGTTATGACAAGTTGGGAAATACCCATTTTCTTTGAATAGTTGGTAGGCCTTTAGGTACATTTGAAGTTCCATCCTGTAATCACCCGGTTTATCTATTTCGCCAGAGGCTATTTTTCTTGCAAGCGGAGTATTGGCGTATAAATCCAAAGGATAACAGTCTACACTTTCAACATCCAATTCTAAGGCTTGATTGAGGTCTTTTTCCCATTCGTCCAAAGATTGACCTGGTAGGTTGTATAACAAGTCAATACTAACACCCAAACCTGCTCTTTTTATTGTTTTAACCTTTAATTTTGCTTCTTCAGCTGTATCTTTGAGGGCGAGAAAACCGCGAAGTCGTGTATTAAAGGTTTGTATACCCACATCCAACTGGTTAACGTTATAGGAGGATAAAACCCGGATTTTGTTTTCTGTTAAGCTGGAAGTGCATGCAGTAAATTTTATCTGACAATCCTTAGTCAAATTGAAAGTTGAGTTACAGAAATCGAGCAAATCGGTAATTTGTTCTTCAGAGAGAACTGAGGGACTTCCACCGCCAACATATAATTCGCCGAAGTCGCTAGATTTAACATACTTTGTTTCAGAGTATAATCTCAGTGCCTTTTTTAGTGCAATAAGGTATGTACTATAAATTTGTCTTTCACAATTTACTGGAAAATAACAAAAAGCACATTTGCCTTCACAAAAAGGAATCCAAGGTTGCAGTTCTTTTGAATCCTTGGAAGTGTTTTCAGCATTTAGGTAATCAATGAATTCACCCCTTAACTCTAAGGGTGATACAGAATTATTTCGGTACGTCAATGGAGGCCAGTGTGCAAGATTGGAGTATGGAAACTGCTCAGTAGATATTGTAAACACCAACCATAATTTGTTTTTGAATTTTTTCTTGCTCGTCTGAATATGAATGCAACTTTCAGCCCTCTTTGCTTAAGCTTAGCGCCTAGCAGATATAAACTTACGTTTAACAATAATTGAACTTAGATTGATTAAAAAACGTTAAAATGGAAAAAACAAATGATAAAAACATAACTTAAAAGGATGAAAATAATATTTTTCGGGTTTTTAATCTTGAAGTAATAAACTTCTAAATAAATCTTTAACATAGATATTAAAAACAAGGAAAAATTTAGATGTAATAAGACACAAATATATCACAGGTGCATCACAATAGACGATTATCCAGATTTAACGTTTAAAATTGGGAACGGAGAAACCAAAACCGATCGTTTATGGTTAAAAAAGAAAAAAGAATACTTCGAAAAAATGTGGGAAAAAACTGGTCAAAAAATAATAAAGAAAATTGAAGACTATTGCGGCGACACTTTTACAAATACTTCTAAAAAAGAAGGAATAAGTGTTATAATTCATAAAAAAACACCTAAAACGCAAACTGGGTATGTTGTAGAAGACAAACCCCTTGAAATTCACATTTACCTCACAAAAAATGACACTACAAATTCTATGAAAGAAATTTTAATCCGCATGCTTACACATTCGTTTATTCATCAACAATACGAGTTTCACTTCAGAATCAGGGAACAGACTCTGTTTGAGGATATTCTAGCAGACGAATTTGTTACTTCGATGACTAGTTTCATGGTAATGGGAAAGAAATTGGGACGAGCAAATTGCGCTAAAGCACTAGACCAAGCCATAGAAATGACAGTGTATAAATTATCACAGAAGACTGCCCGAAATAAACTGGTAAACATTATGTATAGCTTATACCAAGATTACTCCAGCAAAAATAAAACCCCAAAAACAGACATATTAGAAAATCGAGAGGAACTTATAGCAAAACTAATTGAGTTATTACCTAAAACAGTTGAAATGTCCTATTTATAGAATAATAAACAAGAACCCAAGAAATTGGTAGCCCATAGAAGTTAAATGTAAAATAATTTTAGGTTTCCCATTTTAAAATTGACCGAACTCGGATAAATTGGCGCCGGGAGGGGGATTTGAACCCCCGTGGCCCAAGGGGCCACAAGCTAATTGGTGCCCTTAAAATGGGCATTTCCAGGCTTGCTCCCTGCCAGGCTAGGAGACCCCGGCAACAAGAACCAGCACCTAACATGTGGTTTGAATAACTTCTCTTAAGTTTGCAGAATTTAAAGCTTTATCGTTACAAAATTCAGATGGATTGGTTGGTATTGTTGAAAAAGCCAGTTTAATAAAAATAAATAAAAATTAAAGGAAAAAGAAATTAATTAACAAAAAATGTTTAGTTATTAAGTAATCAACAAAATAGCAATAAACATAAGAGACATTTTTAGTTGATATCAATTTGTCCTAAAGGTTATGTTCTTTAAGTAATCTAATTTTTTGGTTAGAAAGAAAAAAAAGTAATTTTAAAATTTGTGCTATGTAAACAAAAGGTTCTTTCTATTTGTTATTTTATCAATGACCAGCCCAGAAGGGAACCTTTTTCCGCATTATGTTAACGTATTCTTTCAATAATTCCTGCTCATCGGCGTTCAAATCGTCCAGATGGGTTGTCAACAGAACTTTAGCGTCTTTCTCAGGAATCTTCACGTAAAGAATATCTTTTTCAAATAAGTGCCTACCAGCTACAGGTTTGTCCATTGAAATAGCAACTTGCGCCCCAGCTTTAGCTTCACCTACAGCTTTACCTTGGTCTTGTATCTGCTGTAACTCACCTAACTCAGAGGTATCTTCTACACGTAGAAGACTAACTCTTGGTTTAAGTCGCCCTCCAAGAATTTCTACTCCAAAAATTGCAGGTTTAGCGCGGCGGAAAATACAATTCGGTAGAACCATCAATTTTCCAGGTTTCACAAGAGCCTCAAATTCAGCCTCGCTTTTAGCTTCACGTTTATTTTTAACCCAAGTGAGATAATTATCAATTAAATTGTAAATTATCGGTTCTTTAAATATAGGCACATTATCAGCTGCTGCCTCTATTTCCGCGTCAGGTAAAACTTTTACGCCGAACGCTAATATAGCTCCAACTAATGGTTCACGAGTTTTTACTACTGAAGCTTCGATTACATCTCTTTTACTGATGTCACCAATATCAGCCGACCTAACTTGCACATTATTAGTTCTTAGAATTTGAGCCAACGCTTCCAGAGAACCTAAAGTATCAGCTTTGACGATTACACCATCTATCTCTTTTGCAATACGTATTCTACCTATTTCTTCAGTGATAAGTTTACAGTATTTAGCAACTTCTTCACCTGGAGGAACTACAAACAGAGGTGCACCAGCTAAAGCGCTCTCCAATCCGGGAGCAACAATTTTTACTCCTGAACTAGCATAAACACGTTCGACACTGGTAAATTTATCTCGTGGGTCTCGCATTTCATCAAGTGGTTTGGGAACTAAGAGGGTTCTTATACGAGCGGAAACTGCACCTTCTTTACCGCCTACGACCACTAAGTCGTCATTGTTTAAAGTTCCATCATAAATAATTGTGTTAAGTGTTAAACCTAAACCAGGTTCCTCTTTTACTTCCAATATTGAACCTTTTGCTGGACCATCTGTTGTTTGTAACCGTTTCTTTAGGAACTGCTGTGTTAATCCGACTAAAACCATCACTAACTCTGATAATCCTTCTCCAGTTTTTGCGCTAGTAGGCACCAAAGCCAAGTTCATTGTGAAGTCACGAATATGATCAAAACGGTCGGTTTTGAAGTTTAATCTGGAGAATTCACCCATAACTTGGTAAAGTCGGTTATTGAAGTCTTCTTGTACGAAACTATTTTGAATTGAATAAGATTTAAGAAAAGGAGCAGATTTCTGTGCTTTCCAACCGGGGATACGATCAATCTTATTTACGGCAACAATAAAGGGTGTTTTTCGTGCTTTAAGAATATCGATACATTCTAGAGTTTGAGCCTCAAACCCTTTGAGTATATCAACAACCAAAATTGCAATATCAGCAACACTTCCACCTCTACGACGGAGGTTAGTGAAGGCTTCGTGTCCAGGAGTATCTACTATGAGTAAACCTGGAATTTCAATTCCTGTTTTAAAGCCATCCATGTAGGGGCCGATAATCTGTTTTAAAGTTTCGATTGGAAAAAAACTTGCACCGATATGTTGTGTCATACCACCAGCCTCACGTAATTGAACAGTGGTTTTCCTAAGCTCATCAAGCAAAGAAGTTTTGCCTGTATCAACGTGACCTAGAACACATACGATTGGTTGGCGTATCGGCATTGCAGTTTTTCTCCTAACGATTAGGATGATTGTAATTAGTGTTGGTTTATAAATACGCTCTTTTTATTTTGTTTTTTGTATTGTAGATGAGAACATAATTTTTTGGTAAAGCTTTTATTCAAATTGTTTCTTCTGAATTTCTGGTGATTAATTGCCTTATTGTGTAAAGTGTGGTTCACATTTGAAGAAAGAGGATAGATTTTGTTTTGTATGCGGTGCAGCTACACCTAAAGTAACAAATGAAGAGTACAACGTTTCAGGTAAAGATGTTGTTGATAAAGTTGGACAGTTACTTCATGAAGGAAACGTGACACGTATTATTGTCAAAGATGAATCAGGTAAAACTTTGTTGGAGATACCTGTAACAATTGGTGTTGTCGGAGTTGTTGTAGCACCCTGGTTGGCAGCTTTAGGAGTTGTCGCTGCACTTGTTGCTAACTGCAAAATCGTTGTTGAAAGAAGGGAATGAAAAACGTTTAATGAGAAGGCTTTATAATAAGCAGAAAAACACCCAAAATCAACAAGATTATACTTAAAACACTAAAGAATACTCCAAACCCACCTAAATCTGCGGTTGTAGCTGTGAAATAGAGCATAATTGCCCCAATTATTATAACAAGTATACCGATTACCCGTTCAGCTAAAGACACCCAGAAGATGTCGCCTTCTTCGCCCATGTCCTGTTTATTCCCCTTGCCTGTTTTGTTTTGTATTTCTCTGATATAAAGAGATGGGGTTATTTTAAATTATTCTATAAATCGGAGTTTAAAAGGAGTTTTCATTCTGCTTAAGAGTAGGTTGCGAATAAACAGCGTCAACATAAATTTTGACTTTAGAGAATAGTGATGTAAATTCAGTGATAACATAAGGGATATGAGATACTGAAAGTGACGATTATTTTAGAAAGCACTAAAATATTCAGGAGACAAAAGATATATTGGGTATAACCGTTGAAACTGAGTTTATCTAATGGAATTTTTAGCAAACTAAAAGTGAACAGCAATTTTGCAGTCATCAAAGACCTCAGTTTTGAAAATATCGAGTTTAACATGAAAACTATAAAGAAAGAAAACGATACAGGTGTATATAGGGAACAAAAAGCGCTTTTTTCGTCAGGATTAAAATGTTTAACTCTTCACTCTGCGGTTTTCCATGTAAAGGACCCGATTGAGGTACATCAAGCGGTTTACTATGGAAAAATCTCGCTTGAATGTGCTAGGGCACTTTGTGCGCCTTTAATGACAATACATTCGAACGTTTCCAAGAAGACACCAAAAAAGGTCAGGGAACAATGTCTGCAGAACATTTTTGGAGAGATTAAACCTTTTGCAAAAAAATTAGGAATAAAATTAGCGTTGGAGAATTTGTCACATAACTCTTCGGGGTTCGGTAAGAATGTTGAAGAAATTGAAGAAATACTTGATATAATTGATACAGATGAAGAATTAGGTATTACTTTTGATTTTTGTCATGCTTTGGAGACAAAAGTAGTTGATGAACTGATTGATAAGTACTACAGAAGAATATGTAATGTACATATGGCAAATAAAGCTCATAAACCCTTTATAAAAGAGACACCTGAATTAACTAAAATTCTTTCTAAGTTACATAACTGCGGTTATGAAGGTCCCATAACGTTAGAGTTAGACAGTAAAACCTCAATTGAAGAAATAAAGAAAACTAAAGTCTTGTTTGAGCAATTATTGAGAAGATTATAGGTATTTTTTGAAGCTAACAGCGGCATACCCAACAACTGCTGATAAATCACCGGATATTTCTCCGCTATTGTGATAACTTAAAATTTTGGCTTTTGAATTGACACATTTGGCATAGGTCATCAAAGCTGCTATTGGACCGAAACCGCACGCAGTGATATTTTGGGCTTCAATTATTTCATAAAAAGTTTTAGCGTCCATATCTATTACAGATTTTAGTGCCGCCTCATCTTTTGCAGACGCGGATTTAGCTGACTCATAATGGGTCATATCTGAAGATGCTATTACGATAGAGTTTGAATTAGCTAAAGCCCTGTTTAATGAATTACCTATCTCAACAGCTGAATAGTAATCCTGCATTTGAAAGCATATTGGTACAATTTTGAATGTGTTTCCGTAGAGAAATTGTAGAAAAGGCAACTGGACTTCGATGGAGTGTTCATATCTGTGTGCGAGTTCATCGATATCAAGAATCTTTGCTTCTTGGAGTATAAGATTAGCAATTTTTGAATCAACTTCTAAGTCTCCAAGGGGGGTTTGCCAGATTCCCTTATTCATAATTGAAAGTGCACTACCATAACCAGTATGGTTTGGTCCTAACAAAACGATTGTTTCAGGTTTCCCATCAAAAGCCAAATCGTTAAAAGCAGTTGCTGCTACAGGCCCTGAATACATGTAGCCTGCATGAGGAGAAATTAGACCCACAATAGAGCGCGGGTAATTATTGAGGTTGATTTCCGGAAGTTTTCCCGGACCGAAATCATGTAGGAAACAGTTTTTAATTTGTTCACGGAGAGCTTCGGCGTCGCCTTCATAGAATTGATTTGCTACGGTTGGGCGCCGAATGTTAGGCAACCCTTTAGGGTTCCTCCTCCTCGTCACGTGTAACTTTGGCTTCAAAGTCTTCTATCGTCACTGGTGGGTCGCGGTCTGGTGCTAATTCGCCTCTTTCACGAAGCACTTGCCGTGCTAATAACCAGAAAATAACTGCAAGGGCGCGTCTACCTTTATTGTTTGTCGGGATGACTAAGTCTACGCCTACGAACTCGTTGTCGGTGCTACATAATGCAACTATGGGTATTCCAACTTTACTTGCTTCTTTGACTGCCTGCGCATCTGCACGTGGGTCTGACACGATAATTACTTCGGGGTCGACACGTTTTGAGTATTGCGGATTAGAAAGCTGACCAGGTATAAATCTTCCAATTAAAGGTGTGGTACCAGTTAGTTTACAGAACATTTTAACTGGTTCATGGGCATATAATCTTGTAGCAGCAACAGCTACTTTAGATGGTTCATAACGAGATAGAAACTTTGCAGTAGTCCTAATACGATCATCTGTTTTTTTAACATCTAAAACAAATAAGCCGTCTGGTCTAACACGGTAAATAAACGGCTCCATATCAAGAGTTTTCATTCTTGTACCTATATGGATACCTGCAGAGAGCAATGTATCTCTGGGTAAAAGTAATGTCTCTTCTGGCTGTGTTTCTTTAACTTCTTCTTCCTCTGCAGTGGCAGAGTCTACATTGAGTGGTTCGGCAATTTCTTCTTGAGGATTCTCTACGGTTTCAATTGGGTCCTCTTGTTCCTCTATTTCGTTTTCAACTGGTTGATTTTCTTTTACTTGGTCTTCAGACATTCTTTATTCATCTTCTTTTTTTAGCATACATTTAGGGCAGCCATTTTGGCTCTGCTTCCAAGGAAATGTTCAATTCTGATGAGCTCGTTTAGCTTTGCTATACGTGCCCCTTCAACCACACCAGTCTTAATAACTGGACATTTATAGGCTACAGCTAGATGGGCAATATGCCAATCACATGTGTCACCCGAACGGTGGGATACCACGGCATCATAGCCATTTCTTTGCGCCATCTCTATTGTTTCAGCTGCATCGGTTAGGGTACCTATCTGGTTGACTTTAATGATGATAGCGTTTCCAGCGTTAATCTTAATACCATTATTTAACCTTTCAGTATTAGTTGTAAATAAATCGTCTCCACAAATGAGACAATTCTTTGATTTTCTAGTTAATTCTGCAAAGCTATCAAAGTCATCTTCATGGAAAGGATCTTCAATATATGTCAAATGGTATTTCTCGATTAACTCAAGCATATACTCAAGTTGTTCTGCTGTATCACGTTTTTTATCTCCATTTTCGTACATATACTTTTGCTCTTTAGGTTTCCAGAAGGATGACGCCGCTACATCTATACCAAAACCACATTCAAAATCTAGCTCGTTACCTACTTCTTCACATGTCCTAGCCATAATTTCAAAAGCATCATCAGTTGTAACGTTGGCTATCCATGCACCTTCATCGCTTTTACCACCGTTAAAACTGGTAATTTTCTTTTTAAGCGAGTCCCCTATTCGTTTATGTATTAGGGTATTAGCTGTTTGTGCTTCCAAAAAGCTTTCAGCACCATGGGGTAAAGCAAGGTATTCTTGAATGCTTGGAGCTTTACCACGTGCATGTTGGCCACCACTGATACAGTTACCCAAAGGATAAGGAAGCGTATTTGCAGAGCTTCCACCTAGAAATTGGAATAATAGTAAACCATGACTATTAGCTGCTGCTTCTGCATTCGCAAGGCTTATTGCAAAAGCAGTGTTTCCGCCTATATTCTTAAAGTCAGAAGTACCGTCTATTTCATGGAGTGTATCATCAATTTCTTGCTGAAAATCAGCATTTAAACCTGCTAATTCAGGAGCGATTAAATCATCAATCTTCTTAATAGCTTGCTCAACGCCACCCTGTGGATAATAAGATACTTCAGCTTTACCTCTGCTTTTACCTGCAGGTGCACCTACTCGACCAAAACCACCGGTTGTTATTACATCGACTTCTATTGTTTCGTCTCCGCGGTTGTTGAAGATTTTTCGGGCAATGAGGTCCTCGATAATTGATGACACGCAACTATAACCTCAAGTGGCTATAGTTTTGTTACGTGGTTATTTTAGTTTTCGGAAAAGCTATGTTGTTGTTAGTATTTTTTTCCGTGTTTATCCAATGATTAGGAACAGTTTAAAATTTGCAGCTACTTTTTCCGTGGCGAGTAAATGAATTTGAGGCAGTGTAAAGAAAACTTTGAACCTTCTCAGATATGTAAAATATATTTTCTATGGTTTATTTTGAAAAGCGATTTAAACCAACTTAAGTTAACTACAATGTTAAGAAATAAATTAAGTTTAAGGCTCAAGTCATTTCCAGCAAATTCAGTTCGCTGATTTTCTAAAAAAATTTTTCTTTGATAATACACACCTAAAGAGAAGCAGTCTATTTATGGAAAATAAAAAAATGTACTACAAATAAAGAATTGATTTGATAAGTCTATGAAGCCGCTTCTAATCGTTACGTCTTGTTTCTACCAACCACTTCGTGAGAAGAAACAATTTTTAAAAAAGTACGCTTTTTGTATAGAAAACATCATTAAAAAATGGAAACATCCAAAATAAGAAATCACTGTTTTGACCAAGAGCCGTAAACCACCAGTTCAGAACAATGTTTTTTTAGCTAACAAACATATAGCATCCTACCAAGGAGCAAAACTAACATGGGCAAAGGATCAGGTTATGGAAAAGTAATTTTGTTCGGTGAACACTTCGTAGTTCATGGAATCCCCGGCATAGTTTCAGCAATTGATTCATCAACTGAAGCTGAAGTAACGAAAGCAACTGAAGGCTTAAACATTAAAGATGAACGTAAAACAGCAAAGGGATACAGCGAAGAAAAACGTCTACAACAAATAGAATCGATTGGGCGTATGTTAAAAGCGATGAATTTGGACCCAAAAACACCGCTTAATATTTGGATAGGTGGAACACTACCCGGCTTCAGTGGACTGGGAGCTTCAGCCGCAAGCAGCGTGGCTATCGCACGGGCTATAAATGAAGAAATAAATCTCAACTTATCTAACGAAAAAATCAACTCTGTAGCTTATGAAGGAGAAAAAGCATATGCAGGTAACCCATCTGGAATAGACAACACCGCAGCTACTTATGGAGGCTTGATGTGGTTTAAGAAAAACCCTGCAGGAGGGCAAGACTTTGTTGAACGCTTGAAAATTCACAGACCAGTTGAGATAGTAATCGGCAGTACCGGTAAAGTTGCCAACACAAAAGCGATGGTTGAGGGTGTAGCTGAACGTAAAAAGAAGAACCCAGAAAAATATGATCCACTCTTTAGACAAGCTGAAAACTTAGCTAAAATAGGACGTAAAACACTTGAAGATGGCGACCTCAAGAAAGTCGGCGAACTGATGAATGAGAACCATCGGATACTTCAAGAAATCGGTGTATCTAGTAGAGAACTAGACTTACTTGTAGACATAGCAAGAAAACAAGGAGCATTCGGCGCGAAATTAACCGGCGGCGGAGGTGGAGGCTGTATGGTAGCTTTAACTCCGGGAAAAGATCTCCAAGGCAAAGTTGCGAGTGCCTTCAAAACAGCAGGCTACGAGTTTTTAAGCACAAAAATCGGTGTAGTCACACATTAAACAACAATAGAGTTTTTTACTCTTTGTTGTTTTCATTCAATTTTTATTCGCCAATTTAATGCATACACAGCTTCTTTATGGATTTTACAAGTTAAAAATAGTTGATAGATTGGTTAGAGGGTTTTGGTTTATGTTTTTTCTTTAGCTTTGAAGTGGGGACATGCTTGACCTTTAGGATCTAGATTTGTGAAATGAAAAAATTTACATGTACCATCATCAAAGTTAGCGCAGTCTTCATGCTTATTTTTTAGAAAGTCTGTTTTAATAACCCTACGCAAGGCATTTTTCAATGACCCCATATTTACACCGTCCAAACTTAGAAGGCTTATTGTAAGCCGATAGTATAACTGATGATTGATGTTATTATTCTTTAATTTCAACACTATTCTACATACTATTTTATAATAAAAAAGAGGAACAAAGAGTCATTTCTTTACATATAGAGAAACAGAAAGGCGCATAGCCCAAATTAGCAGTAGTTTTTACTGATAAACTGGCCTATAACAGGCATTATTGAACATAATTAATAATTACGAAAAAACTTATTGCATACTTAGCTACTATTTAATGTACAAATGAAATCAAGATACATTTTAGTGGGTCTTTCGCTCCTTCTGGTTACATGTATTTTTTTAGCAAATTTCTTGTTAACAAGCGAAAATACCAGACCGAAAACTTTTCCAGACTTTTATGTCGGAGTCGACGCTGCCTACGACGACGTTGACGAAATTAAGAGACTAATTGATGAAATCAGCAAATACACAAACCTGTTTATTATCGGAAGCACCGGCATAACGTACAATGAGACAAAACTCACTGACCTCTGCCAATACATCTTTGATAAAGAATTATCGTTTATTGTATTCACAAATGACCATGATTACCCTATTTCGCCGTCTACAGAATGGATTGACCAGGCCAAAGCTGATTGGGGTGAAAGGTTTAGGGGTTTATACGTCTTTGACGAGGTAGGCGGAAAAAATGTGGATTCATATATCTACAGACTTGTAAAAGATGCAGAAAACATTACTGATGCAAGTTCAAAGTATGTAACTCACCTAGAATTTATGCTAAGAGAGGTTGCTCCTAACGCGACCAATAGTGAAGAAATTAAATATTATACATCTGATTATGCGCTCTACTGGTTTGATTATAAAGCAGGTTATGATGTTGTCTTTGCGGAATTCGCTTATAACTTCAGTAGAAGTTTGAATATTGCATTATGTCGTGGAGCTGCCACAATTCAAGAAAAAGATTGGGGCGTAATGATAACTTGGAAATACTCTGAAAGCCCATACATTTCATCTGGAGCCCACCTCTATGAGAATCTAGTCAAGGCATATAACTCAGGAGCAAAGTATGTTTTAGTTTTTGATAGCAATGAGGACTACACTGATAGTACACTTAAAAAGGAACATTTTGATGCGTTAAAGAGGTTCTGGCAATATGTAGCGGCTAACTCTGAAAGAAACTTGGAAAGCAGCGATAGGGTAGCTTTTGTTCTTCCAAAAGATTATGGGTATGGTCTTAGAGGACCAACCGATAAAATCTGGGGGTTATGGGATGCAGATGATTTCGCACTTGAGATATGCACAAGTTTGAATTATTGGATGGAGCAGTACCCAAATAACCTTGACATAATCTATGATGATAACCTAGAATTAGATGACACTTACAGCAAATACATTTTCTGGAATAATACAGCTTATTTTCCATAAGAAACAAAAATAACAAAAACCGGAAAATTTCAGTTTAATTAAACAGCTACTAACTATTTAGTAATAAGAATAAGGCAGATTCTATCAAAGGTCAGTGTTGATTTGCAAAAGCTATAAACGTCGACTTGATTACTCTGAAATTGGGGCGAAAGAAATTGGGTTTAAGAAATTTCATCGAAGAGCTCAAAAATAAAGGGGAATTAACAAGAATCACTAAACCAGTCTCTACTGAGTATGAGGCAGCAGGCATCATAAACGCCTTAGGCGAAAAACCAGTCTATTTTGAAAACATTAAGGAATCAAACTATCCTATAGTAGCGGGTCTGGTCTCTTCTAAAGAGTTAATTTGCCGTTCACTTGGAATAACAAAGGAAGAATTACTACCTAAATTACTCGGCGCCATAGAAAATCCTGTTACTCCTGAAACTGTTAAAAAAGGAGCATGCCAAGAAGTTGTACAATCCAATGTGAATCTAGAGAAGCTTCCCATAATGCGTTACACCGAAAAAGACGGCGGAAAATACATTGCCTCAGCGATTTCAATAATTAAAGATACAGAAATGGGCAGCAACATGTGTTTCCACAGACTTATGCTGAAAGACAAAAATCATTTTGTAGCAAGAATAGTTGAAAATCGAGGAACAGATACAGCTTTGAAAAAAGCTGGTGGAGAACTCGACATTGCAATTTGTATTGGTGCCTCCACTGCAGTGCTGCTTTCAGCAGCTACATCTTTACCCATGGGAGTAGACGAGTTAGGTATGGCAAACGCTTTAGAGGAAACAGAGCTTGTCAAGTGTAAAACTGTAGATTTGGAGGTTCCTGCTGATTGCGAATTCGTATTAGAAGGACGGATAACCAAAGAGAAGAACAGTGAGGGGCCATTCCTAGATTTAACTGGAATAGTTGACCGCCAACGACAACAGCCAGTTGTAGAAATTAAATGTATAACTCATCGCCAAAATCCTATATACCAGACAATTCTAGCAGGCAAAAATGAGCATAAATTCCTCATGGGGATGCCTAAAGAGCCGACAATATACAAAGAAGTTAGCAAAGTATGCCAATGTAAAGATGTGTACATTACACCAGGCGGATGCAGTTGGCTTCATGCAGTTATACAAATAAAAAAGCAGGCAACTGACGATGGGAAAAAAGCTATAACAGCTGCTTTTGAAGGCCATAAATCCCTAAAACATTGTGTAGTAGTAGACGAAGACATAAACATTTACGACCCACATGACGTAGAATGGGCAATATCCACACGTTTACAAGCAGATAAAGACACAATAATTCTATCTAATCAGCCAGGTTCATCTCTAGATCCTTCAGGCGACTTGTCAGAGGGAAAAAAGGCAACTACAGCTAAAGCAGGTTTAGATGCAACTGCACCTTTAGTTACAACTGGGAAAGGTTTCAGCAAAGTTGATTACGTTAAAGTGGACTTAAACAAGTATAAGTGATAATTATGGAGTTGACTAAGCAAGAAAAGGCTATGCTTGACGGAAAAGAAGGATACGCAGTTAAAAAAAGCATGGAAATCCTTGTGGCATTAGGAGATATTTTCGGCGCTGAAAAATTGATTGATGTCGGAAGCGTTCAAGTTGCGGGTGTATCGTACCATAACTTAGGCGATGCTGGGTTGGATTTTCTAAATTCACTAGCAGAAGATGGCAGAGTCAAAGTTTTAACTACTTTAAACCCAGCAGGGATGGATTTAGAGAATTGGCAACAACTTGGAATAAGTCCAGAGTTTGCTGAAAAACAGAACCTTGTAATCGATGCGTTCACACGTATGGGGATACTAGTCAGTTGTACGTGTACACCATATCTTATAGGCAATGTACCGCTTTATGGAGAACATATCGCATGGTCAGAAAGCAGTGCTGTAACATTTGCTAACTCAGTTCTGGGAGCGCGTACCAATCGTGAAGGAGGCCCCTCAGCTTTGGCAGCTGCATTTGTAGGTAAAACACCATGTTATGGTTTACATTTAGATGAAAATAGAGTACCAGACATTAATGTTCAGGTTAATGCAGAATTAAGCAGGCTTTCAGATTGGGGTGCATTAGGCTATGCAATCGGAAAAAAAGCAGAAAACAAAATCCCCTATATTTCAGGAATTAAAAAAGCAACACTTGACGAATTGAAAAGTTTTGGCGCTTCATTAGTGACGTATGGTGCTAAACCACTTTTTTACATTAAAGACATTACTCCTGGTGCAGAACTGCGGCAGCAACCTAAAGAGACAGTTACAATTGAGAAAACTGACCTTGATGATGCTTATAACAAAATCAATGACCAAGTAGATGAGATAGATTTTGTATGTGTAGGTTGCCCTCACTGTTCAATTAAAGAAGTAGCAGAGATAGCGGACCTTATAAGAGGTAAAAAGGTTGCAACTGGAACAGAACTCTGGGTTGCAACTTCGCGTACAACCAAGCAGTTAGCTGATAAACATGGCTATACAGCGATTATTGAGGCTGCAGGTGGAAAGTTTGCATGTGATACATGCATGGCAGTGGCACCTCTAAAGGGCAGATTTAAAGCCTTAGCTACTACTTCTGCGAAAGGCTGTTTCTATTCAAGGCAGAATTTAATGAAAACCAAAATGGGCAGCATGAAAGAGTGTGTAGATGCAGCGGTGACTGGAAAATGGAACAACTAAAAGGTAGAATAATTTATAGGGGCAAAGCTGAAGGTGAAGCATTAGTCACTTCTATGCCGATTAGTTTCTACGGAGGAGTAGACCCTAACACTGGAGTAATACTAGAGAAGGGACATGAACTTGAAGGGCAGAGTGTAAAAGATAAAATTCTGGTGTTTCCACAAGGCAAAGGCTCAACAGTAGGGTCATACACGCTTTATCGAATGAAGAAAAACAATACAGCACCAGCAGCTATGATCAATAAAGAGACCGAAACCATTGTTGCAGTCGGAGCAATAATAAGTGAAATTCCCTTTGTAGATAAAATAGATTTATCAAAAATCAAAAAAGGCGACACAGTTAAAGTAGAAAACGAGAATGTCACTATACTTTAACATCCAACTTTTTTCATTATTCATAATTCATAATTTCTGGTACTAACTAAGTTCTGCTTTGGCAAACAAAAATTTTGTAGAATTTTTTAATTGAATATTTCTTGAATAGGTCTTTTTGTTAGTCAATAAATATAGACAAAGCTTAGTCAAGAAATCTTTACAAGAACTCTTTTATAACATAAGTAATCCGAGGATACAAAAGGAAAAGGAGGTTAAATTGTGTGATGAGAAAATCCGCCTTAACGCTCATACCCATCCTGACTTTACTGATAATA
>JAAZBP010000204.1 GCA_012513715.1 Thermoproteota archaeon
CAACCGTTACATGAAATTTTAAAACTTAAGTCTTCAGCGAGAGCAAGCTTTTACATATACAATACTCGCGAAGAAGTAGACCGCTTTATAGAAGTCCTGAAGGCGTTTAATTGAAATGAAAACAGTATCTGACTACGTGTCACGTATTGAAGGGACATGTGGCGCAGAAAATGACATAATAGTTGTTTTTCGTAATGAAAAAAAGGAAGAAGCCATCTTGAATATTATGAGGAAGGCTACTTTAAAAAACACTATAGCAGGCGTAATTTTTGAGTTAACATACAAAAATCAACCATTTCGCCTCTACGTAAGCGGTAAAGCGATTTTCTGTGGTTTTAAAACAAAAAAAGATCTTATGGATTTTTTAACAGAACTTCTGCTTTAAGAATTCAATTCAAACAGTTATTGGATAATCAGGTCTCAAAGTGTAATTACCGAATCTTTAGAAGCCTTTTTTAGGGCTTAAACAATATAACCTCAAACAATAGGGAAATGTTTAGAAGAAAAGGGTTTGACGAATGAGAATCGCGATGCTACACCCGTCATTAACTTGGCGGGGGGGAGCAGAAAGACAAGTTTTAGTCTTTGCCACCGAACTCCAACGTATGGGACATGATGTTGAAATTTTTACATGTGCCCTTAATGAAAAATGTTATCCTGAATACGTCAAACAACTCAAGATAAACGTAGTACATAATCCAATAATAAGAAATAATCAAAATACGATTCGTAAAAGAACAGTGATTAGAAGGTTAAAAGGAAGAGTTCAGGGGTACATAGAAGAGTTTCCTTTAATGCTATATCTTGGAAAGAAGGTTTCTAAAAATTTTGATATAATCAATAATCATAATACACCTACGCAGTGGGCTGCATTTTTTGCCAAGAGAAACAGCAATTTACCTATAGTTTGGATGTGTAATGAACCTCCATTTTGGTTTTCTGATTCGAGAATGAGAAAAGGATTGGGAAAAATCAATACACCTTTGTATCAAGGATTTGATAAGTTCACTGTTAAAAATATTGATAAAATAGTTACAATTTCTTTTATCGGCAGAAGTAGAATAGAAAAAGCATATGGTAGATCAGCTGAAATTGTTCGACCTGGAATTGATGTAGAATTATTTCACAGGGCTTCAGGAGAAAAAGTTAAAGAAAGATATAAACTTGAGAATGATTTTGTTCTTCTTCAAGTAGGCAATATTGCTAGGGATAAAAGACAAACAGATACAATATTGGCGTTACATGACCTTTGTAAAAAACACGATAATGTCAAATTGATTTTGGTTGGTCAAGGCCCAACAGAAGATTTAGTCGCCTTAAGCAGAAAGTTGGGAGTAGAAAATAAGGTGCTATTTTTAAAGAATTGTTCTGATGATGAATTAGCACAGATATATGCTGCATGCGATGTTTTTGTTTTTCCTGCTGAAATAACATGGGGATTAGCGGTTATTGAGGCGATGGCATCATCTAAAGCAGTTGTGGTTTCAAAAAAAGCTGGTGCCTCTGAAATTATAAAAAATGGAGAAAACGGATTTATTATTGATGAACCATATTCGAAAAACATTGTCACGCAAATTGAAAAATTAATGTCTAATCCATATTTATGTCAGAAAATAGGTGCTAATGCATACCAGTACACTTTGGAGAACCTATCTTGGGAGAAATATGCTAAAAATATGGAGTCTGTTTTCATTAAGACGATTAAGAATTTCCATCAGATTAATTGATTATAAATCCTTTAAGGATGTTAAGACATCATCTCTCACGTAGTAACTTTTAGAGGAGGAATCGGATAGTAAATCCCTAACTATCTTTGGGTGATCACTCAATTTTATAAGCCCCAAGTCACCAGGATAATTGAAACCTAACTCTTTTCTACGCAAATCTACAGCGTTAGCCCAGAATAATTCAGGGTCATCTACATGATTCTGAAGAAGAGCTACATCTTGTTTAAGATTATTAAGGCTAAACATTTCCATATGTTTCTGACATTTTTCAATATAGTCTCTGGGAAAAAGTGACCAATACCTGTAGATTGGTTTTGGTAAGTAAAAAGATCTGGACAGGGACGATGAACATGTATTTGCAAATGTCCATTCAACACCCTTATTGATATATTGGCGTAGTCTACGGGGGTGAAATATTGTCTTGCGAATTTCAGAAGTTATAAAAGATTCGCTAACACCAAGCGTCCATGCATCGGATACAGCAACAATATTATCAAGGTTTTTTGCTAACCGTAAACGAAAATCTTCATAAAACTTATACCCTTTGACAAGATGGATAAAGGGCAAAGTAAACGCAGTTATTTGTGGACATATTTCAGGTAGTGCTTTAATTAAAGTAACATCGTCTTCATGTATAATTTCATTAGCTTGTATTGAAAAGATATAATCATATTTACACTTGGCTCTGACGATATTGGTTACTTCGGTAATATCAGTGTATTTCCTATTCGTAGGCCATTCCTGTCTGAAGATTTTTACTTTCTTGTTTACATTTGCTATGTTCTTTAAGACTGTAAAAGTTCCATCTGTAGAGTATCCTTCGGAAATCAGGAGTTCATCGCATATAGGCAGTATAGAACTTATTGCTTCGACAAAGGGATAACCACTTGTCAAGACATTCTTCAGAGTCATAAAGCCAGAGATCATTCATTATAGCCGCTAAACAGTGGGTTGTTAGAGACTTATTAATTTAACCACAAACAAAAGAGGAAGACGCTTTCCATAAAAAACTGTAACATATTTAATTCTCATATTGATGAATTAACTTTGAAACGTTAATCCAAATAGTATCTTCAAAGTTGTTAGGCTTAAGAAGATGAGTTGTTTCTTGAAGGTCTTTCATTTTCATATTCAAAAAACTTTGATTATTTAAATTGTTGAATTCCAAGATTTTTTCTTTTAGGCTTTCTATTGTATTCCATCTAAACTCTTCAGGTATGAATTCTCGCATACCACCACTGTTGTGAACTAAAGGTACGCAACCACTTGCAAGCGCCTCCATTGGAGCGATACCAAAATGTTCACCTTCCATTAAATGACAGTAAATAGTAGAGTCATGTAGGAAACTGATTTTTTCTGTTTCAGAAATGTTTGGTTTAAGTGTATAATTTTCTGGGAGATTTTTTGAAAAATCGTTAAACCAGTCCTGTTCGGTCTCTCTAAGCAACCCAATACTAACGAATTCTATCTGGGGATAAGTGATTGATAGTTGCTTTAAAATATCATGTCTTTTCTGTGGAATAAATCGGGCAATGTAAACAACACGGTTTGTCCGTTCACTCAAAGGTTTATTGGACCAGTAAGGTTCTTCCACAGGCGGATATACAACAATAGGCTCAGGTATCCCAAGTTTGCACCAATACTTTTCAGTAAATTCTTTAGTATATTTACTATTACAGAAGATAAGAGTCAACTTATTTAGGTGCCGTTCAAGCATTTTTTTATATAATAATAGGTATAGCTGTTTACTACGTTTAGAATGTTCATAATCGTAGGGGATTTCAGGAAAATGAACATAAGCAAAATTTTTTCCAGTATTGAACAATTCAATTTCAAACGCAGAAAGAGTTTGAGTACTAAAAGTATAATCATAGTTAGCTGTTTTTTTGTATTTTTTTAGTAAATTGATTATGTTTTGTCGATGTTTATATACAGATAATGGTGGTTCAGCTTCAACAATTTTGCGGTTTCCCAACATATTCACAGTTACTTCATCAGGCAACTTTTCACCCATGATTTTGTTGTAGTAGTCAATATCAAAATCAAAAGCTAAGAGCTCTACCTGTTGACCATGATTAACTAGGGTTTTAATGATATGATGACAGACTCTTTCGCCTCCACCATAAATGTCAACATTTGGGTGAATAACAAGAAATTTTGCCATAATATCCCCGAGGTTAAAAAAATATTAGATTAATTTGCTAATCAATATTTCCCTATGTGTAATTTTATTGTCATTTTCTAAGAGATTTAATTAATAGTTTACTTCGAACTTTTGCTCGACTGAGCCAATAAATACTGGAATAAGCGGGTACTTAATTGAGTTAGGTAAAGCATCTTTGAGTTCTTTTTGCTACCCAAACTTTATTGCAATTCTACCTTTAGAAGTTAAAGGTATGTAATAACGTGAAACTGGAAAGCTAATGAACCCGTTACTTTCTTTAAATCTATCAAGCGAAGGATGATTACCAATCCGCCCATACATAAGCCAACGTTCACTTTTAGCTTCACAAA
>JAAZBP010000205.1 GCA_012513715.1 Thermoproteota archaeon
GTTAACGTTCCCGTTTGCCTGCTATCCATTCTTCTGTCCATTGCCTTGCCTGTGAGTCAGGAACTTGAGTTGGAGGGTGCTTGAAGGCATATGAAGACATACTTATTAGGGCACCAGCTATTTTGCGGTCCAACGCAATTTTTGCTGCTCTAATTAGGTCAATGACTACTCCGCCACTGTTAGGTGAGTCTTCAACTTCGAGTTTGGCGCTGATGTTTATTGGTCGGTCACCGAATTTCCTGCCTTTAAGTGAAATGTAGCAGATTTTTTTGTTATTTAGGAAGTTTACATAGTCTGAAGGCCCGATGCGTGTTGGCAGAGGGTATGGTACGAGACTTGTTACAGCTTCAGTTTTGCTTATACGCTTGGATTTTAAGCGGTTTTCAACAGTCATGTTTTGGAAGTCTGTATCTCCGCCGAGGTTAAGTTGGTAGGTTTCATCAACTATGACACCGCGGTCAAGACATAGCCTTACTAGGGTACGGTGCAATATTGTTGCTCCAACTTGGCTTTTTATGTCATCGCCTAAAACAGGTAAACCTGCTTTTTCAAACTTTGCTGGCCATTCTTTTGCAGGGTCAGAACCAATGAATTCTGGGATACAATTAACAAAAGCGCAACCTGCATCTATAGCGCATTGAGCATAGTATCTTACTGCGTCTTGACTACCGACTGGAAGATAATTAACTAGGACTTCTGCTTTGGTTTCCCTTAAAATTTTGACGACACTTTCTTTGGAAGTGTTACTGTCGTCGTAAACGTTGAAGGTTTCACGCATATGAGGTGCTACACCGTCTAAGATGGGTGCTGGAGAAACAGTCACGCCAAGTTTTGGTACATCTGCAAATTTTTCGCAACAGTTAGGTTTAATCCATATGGCTTCAGAGAGGTCTTTACCTATTTTGTCTTTGTTAACTTCAAAAGCAGCAACAAACCGTATATCTCGGATGTGGTAACCACCAAAGTTTACATGCATTAACCCTGGAACTGTACTATCATCTTTAGCATCTTTATAATACTGGGTTCCTTGAACAAGCGCACATGCGCTGTTACCAACGCCTACAATTGCTACGCGAATTTCAGGCACAAATCAACCATCCAATGCAATAATAATGTAGGCTTAATGTCCACGTTCGCTATAACTTTTTCCCAAACCAACCAAAACTAACACTATCATATCATCGATTTTACAATCAAGTTCTAATGAATTGAAAGTTAACATTAACTTCTGAGGCACAATCCGAATATTAGTGTACAAATAATTAACTCTAAATAAAGTATATTCGTGAAAGAAAATTATTTTCAAGTTTTTCATATTTTCAGTAATGATTTTGATGGAATATAACAAAATTAAAAGGGAGGTACTGGTACATATGCCTAACTAATTGGTGAGATGTGTATGATTGATAATGAAGTCGCCATTTCTTATCAGCCCTTCAAAGAAATTGTGATTATGGAAAAGAACCGATTTAACAGCACCGAAGAGATTGCAAGGTTCACATCTGTTATAGCAGGTGGGAAACTCGCAGGTTTGTATTGGGTTGACGGCGTAGTATTTCTCTACTTTCCACTCACAGCATCAAACACTGCAGTAGCAAAAGAACTACTTGAGAAACGCAAGGTATACTGGACATATGTGGGTTATGCGTTAATGCCGAAATATGCACAGACGATTGAAACTAAGGAAAGAATGATTGTTCCAGTGGTTGACATATCATCAGATCCTGTCCTAAAAGCGGTGGCGCATTGGTTAAAAGAACAACCATAAATCTGATGGATTGAGGTTGCCGAAGCTAATTTTTAAAGGCACCATTTTTTCAGGAACAGGCAAAGGAAAAGGATTTATCAACTTGCCCTGGGTCAAAGAGCAGATAGAAGATAAACTTGGTTTTTCACCTTACCCTGGAACATTAAACATATACTTAAAAAGTGGGGATATAAAAAAAAGAAAACAGTTAAAGACCTTTGAAGGAAAAAAAGTTGAGCCGAAAACAGGATATTATTCGGGTTTACTATTTAAAGCAACATTAGACTCGTTAGAGTCTGCTGTTGTAATTCCTTCAGTACCCAACTATCCAAGCAATGTTTTGGAGATTATTTCTCCTACATATTTGCGTGGCCAATTGGGTTTAGTTGATGGCTCGACAGTAGTTGTTGTTGTTAATGCTTAGGTGTGCAGGTCTTGTTGAAATCTGCTATGTACTCTTCTAAGCAACCATTCCGTTTTAGGTATTCACCATACCAGACAAGAGCCTTCATTGCCCGTGCAGCATCTTCTGGTGAGGCAAAAGAGGGTACACATAATCTGTCGAAACGTGAACGAGTGTAGAGAGCCATTTCGGTTTCCCCTATATCGCACATTACGATTGGTTTATCATATTTAT
Organism: Thermoproteota archaeon; assembly: GCA_012513715.1. Lineage (GTDB taxonomy): Archaea > Thermoproteota > Bathyarchaeia > Bathyarchaeales > Bathycorpusculaceae > Bathycorpusculum. Next base: position 2,385 of record JAAZBP010000205.1, read on the forward strand.
GAGAAATTTTCGCGATTTCATCTATGTATTTTTCACGTAGTCCAGGCATGTGATGTAGACCTAAGAGTATTATTCCGCTGATTTTTGGGTCTTGGAACATGAGTTCAGCTGATATTTCAAACATGTCATCTGTAACTGAGCCTGTAAGGTCAACTGGGTTATTTGTGGCTGCGATTTTCAGGATTATGTTTTTGTCTTTGAGTTCTTGGAATTTTTTGAGTGTTTCATCTGAGAAGTGCTCAACTGTTAAGCCCAAGTCTTCACATTCGTCTACTGTCATGACTCCGGGTCCGCCTGCATCGGTTAATATACCAATGTTTTTGCCTTTAGCTGGAGGCTGCATTGCTAAAGCTTTGCCTATGTCAAAGAATTCTTCCATATCGCGTGCTCGTATTACTCCGCCCTGCTCGAATGCTGCATCATATATTTTGTCTGAACCAGCTATTGCTCCTGTGTGGGAGGCTGCAGCTCTTGCACCTGCGGCGCTGCGTCCGGACTTGATGACTACGACTGGTTTTTTTACGGTAACTTGTTTTGCTACTTCTAGGAATTCCCGTCCTGCCTTGACGTCTTCTAAATAGACCAGGATAACCTTGGTTTCTTCGTCGTGTAATAAATAGTAGAGTATGTCAGATTCTGAGACGTCACTTTTGTTTCCGAAACTTACGAATTTGCTGACACCCATCTGTCGCCCTGTTAGGTAGTCTAAAGCAGCTACACCGAAGGCCCCGCTTTGTGTTATCATTGCAATGTTGCCGGGCATAGGTCTTGGAGTTGCTACTACATCGTCTCCTGTTGTCAGGGTTTTTGTTTCAGGGAGAAACAGAGTATCGATACCGGTTTTTGAGTAATAAACACCTAGACAGTTGGGGCCTAAAACACGTATTCCGCCTTTTTTAGCGATTGCCATAACTTGGTCTTCAAGTTCTTTGTTTCCAACTTCCTTGAAACCTGAACTGATGATGACTGCAGTTTTAACTTTCTTTGCAACTGCCTCCTCCATTACAGAGGGAACAACTGTTGCTGGAACAATAA
>JAAZBP010000206.1 GCA_012513715.1 Thermoproteota archaeon
ACCTTCCCAGATGAAGGCTTAGCTGACACATTAAACAACTTTACTATGCTACGTCGTGCAGCGACTAAAGGTGGAGACGAACTTGCAGGTTTACCCCTACTTGGTATACCCATGACTGTATGGGCAAACAAAGGCGGCATAGCAGATGACTTAATCAAATGGCGCGAAGCCTACTTAGCTTCAATGCTTGTAACCCGATTTGCAGATGTACTAATCATGCATGGCAACGACGGTTGGTCACTACTGCCAGTAACTGTGTTACGCCAAAACATCTACACTGATCCACGTAAACCAGTCGCAGTTGAAGCAGGACTCAAAGAATTCGGTACACCAGACGAGAACTCACCAGTACTGTTCACATCAAACTTTGCATTAACATATTACACTGTAGCCTCAGACATAGAAAGCAGCAAAAACAGCGTATACGTAATAGTTGTCGACACAGAAGGCTCAGCAATCGACGCTGGAGTAGCTGGACGCAAACTGACAGCAGACAAAGTTGCAGAAGCAATCAAAGAATCAGGCATAGAAAACAAAGTCAAACACCGCAAAATGATTATTCCAGGCAAGGCTTCACGTATCAGCGGCGAAATCGAAGAGCTCAGCGGCTGGAAAGTTCAGGTTGGGCCACGCGACAGCAGCGAAATACCAAAATACATAATTGACAAATGGCAGCCATAAGCTGTCTTTTCTTATTTTTTGTTTATTTTTCTTTTGTATTTTCCTTTTAGTTAGTTTTATTGTTGCTTTATGATGGTTTTTTGTTCAATTAGCCTTTTTTGGTTTTAACATTATTTTATAAAAAACAGCTGTTTTTTAATTAAATATGTACTAAAAGCTGATAAAGCACTATGTTTACTACTTCCATATTCAAGGTTTAGAAGGACAAAGAATGGGCTGCGGTATCTTCGGTGCAATAAACTACGAAAATCAACACGTTTTCCCCTATGTTTATTGGGGTTTGAGGGCTCAAAATCATCGGGGCCATCAGTCACATGGTTTTTTAACCTTCAACGACAACCAGTTTTATGTTTACCGCCACTTGGATCTTGTTCCAAGAGTAAAAACCAAGGCGTTAAACGAGTGGTTCGGTCGTTTACCTGGTTCAGTTGGAATAGGTAATGTCCGGTATACTACTTCAGGAAAAGTTGATGATGCTTCTATTGTTGAGGGCACTCAGCCTGTGGTTGCAGAGTCTGAAGGCGTAAGGTTAGCGCTTTCGTTTAACGGTAACATAGTTAATACTTCGGCTTTAAAAAAAGAAATTGACAAGTATTTCTCCGGTTTTGTTTATCATTGCGACTCAGATATTGTTTGTTACAAAATGCTCTTAGCTCTAAAAGAAAATAAAGACCTTGTTGGAGCTGCCCGGGTTGTTATGGAAAGTTTAGACGGAGCTTTTTCAGTTACTGGGATAACAGGTGAAGGTGACTTTTTTGCTTTTAAGGATTCTCATGGAATAAAGCCGCTTTGTGCTGGGCATGATCCTGAGGGTAAAACGTTTGCTTTTTCTTCTGAAAGCGTCAGCTTGGACATGAACAGTTTTGTACGCGATTTTGAGTTAAACGCTGGTGAATTAGTTACTGTTTCTAAAGAAGGGTTTAAGCGGATTCAAATTATAGAAAATCCTAGACGGGCGTTTTGTGCTTTTGAATACGCTTATTTTGCTAGGCCTGACTCCCGATTTAACGGTAAATATGTTTATGAAATCCGTGAGGATTTTGGCCGTAATTTAGTTAAAGAGTTTGATGGTGTTGTTGGGGCTGCGGATGTTGTTATGTCTGTGCCTGAAACCGGTGACGATTCAGCGATGGGTATCCATGATGAGTCTGGTTTACGTTGGGAACGTGCTTCCCGTCGCCACAGGTATGTGACTGAGCGAGCTTTCATTTTGCTTAACGCTGAACGGTACTCAACGATTGACAAGAAAATTAACATTTTAGGTTCCAAGTTTGCTGGTAAACGGGTTATTGTAGTTGATGATAGTGTTGTGCGCGGCGATACAACTAAAGTGATTGTTGAGAAGCTACGTAAGGCTGGAGCCAGTAAAGTCTATATTTTTGTGACTTTTCCCCGTATTATCGGTCCATGCTTCTACGGAATTGACATGTCATCTTATGGAGAGTTAATCGGTTCTAGATATACTGCCGAAGAGATCGCCAAGCTTATTGGAGCCGACGGAGTCTGTTATCAGTCTATTGAAGGTTTAGTGTCTGCATCTGGACAGAGTAAAGACGAATTATGTTTAGCTTGTGTTAACGGTGAGTATCCGACGCCTTGTGCACAGCGTGTGGCTGATTTAATGAAGAAACGTTTTGATGCAGGCTACAAAGAGAACGGCAGAATCTATGAGTCTGAGGATGCTGTGCCGTAATTGCTATTAACTGTTTATTTCAAATTGTAGTGCAGTAACGGTGTGTCTTGAATGGAAAAGATAGGTGTCCTACTTGTTTCTTATGGTGCAAGAGAAGTCGCTATGGCTGATGCCCTCTTAAGAAGCAGAACCCAGAAAGTTCAACTCTACATAGCAGATAAGCAACGTAACCCGTTTAACGTTAAACATGCAGTAAAACATGTTGTCATCCCCAATTTGGATGTTGAAGAAATCTGTAGGTTCGCAGAAGCTAACAAGTCTGAGCTTGACTTTGTTTTAGTGGGTGCCGAAAAACCCATAATAGATGGTATCCGCGACTTGATTGAAGAAAAAGTGGGGCTACCTGTTGTTTGCCCAAAAAAGGCATATGCGATTGAAGCCAGCAAAGTTGCGCAGCGGCTACTTTTTGAGGAGATTGCGCCGCAGGCTAATCCAAGGTTTAAAATTTTTGATCCCGCTGAGTATAAAACTGAAGCTGACGTGAAGGCTGCAGTTTATAGGTGGCTTGATGAACTTGAAAATCAAGCAGTAGTTAAACCTGACAAGCCAGCTTTGGGTAAAGGTGTAGGTGTTTGGGGTGACCACTTCAC
>JAAZBP010000025.1 GCA_012513715.1 Thermoproteota archaeon
CCTATGTTTCCTAGTTCTTGGCTAGCTTCAGGCATTACACTACCCATCTCAGAGCTAATCGTGCTTAGTAAATTCTTGGCTGGATTTAGAATAGTAACTACATCACCCAACTCTGAAACCGTGTTCAACCGCATAGAGACACTTTGCAGTGCCAAAGACGCATTGGAAATCATTTTTCCAACTTTTCGAATTTCAGCCAGCTCAGTTGCCAAAATATTAGCCCTTGCCTCGTCACGTTCACTGATTGCTTTTACTATACGTTGAAAAAGTCCGTTTCCTCGCAGTTCGAAACGTTTCGCTGCTGCATCTAAACTACGTGTTTGTGAATCTATGCGTTGTGTTACTTGGCCGATTTTTTCTTTTAGGCCTTCTGAAGGTTTACCTATATTTTTTATTTTTGAGACTACAGATGGATCTTTATCTTTCTTCCATTTTTCAACAAAACGATTACCCAAATTAATATCACCTAAATTATATAGTTCAATGTGGGTAAGCAGAAAATAAAAGAGTGTTCGAATTAATAAATTAAAACTGCAGCCTTATCACTCACTGTTTTTGAATTGAATATGTAAATCTGTGTGTGGCAGTCAGCAAAGTTTTCCATGAATTTATTACATGAAAAAAACAATTTCCAACAATTCCGATTATACTAGCTTAAATACTAACAATCAAATACAGACAAAAAAACAAAATTTTAACAACTAAAATATATAACTCGAAAACCCAAAAACACCATAAGGCGCAATAAAGTGAGTAGGAACCCACAAAAAAACGTAGCTTTAACCTCATTCATAACCGCAGTTATAATGACCATAATGATTTTTGTTCCATACTTAGCAGATATTGACCCTTATAATGGCGGTTTTGCTATATCATTTGTCAGCATACTTATTGCGGTTACAGCTGCTATCGTAGGTTTAATGTTTATTGGTCAAGCAAAAAAAGTTGATCAGATTCTACGCGGTCAAGGTGTATTAGCCCATTGGATTTACCCAGTTGATTTATGGCGTGAATACGCAGAAAAAGAGTACAAAACCGAAAAAGCCCAGAAAAAATTTTTAGTTATAATAGTTGCTGCATTCGCTATTTTCTTCGGCTTACTATTTTGGTTACTAGACCCAGAACCAGGTTTCATTGTATTTCTAGTTATGATGGGATTAATCGGATTAATTATCTTAACCTGGCAATTCACTGCATGGTATAACTATCGAAAAAACACCAGCAATACCACTAAACAAGTTTACATAAGAAAGGATGCAGTCTACCTAAATAATACACTATATGAATGGGCAACCGCCTTTACAAGTTTCAACAAAGTGAAATTACAGAAAAACAAAGACCTAAACCTTCTGGTTTTCATATTTACATCATTAAACAGAACAGGACCACAAACATACACTATACGTGTTCCAATCCCGCCAGGCAAAGAGGAAAACGCAAAGAATATTGCAGAGCAAATCAATGAAAGCAACTGAAAACAAAAAAATCATAAACCCACGCATTTGAACCATAAACAACAAAATATATAATCTATTAAAACATAGTATATAGTGCAGGTGGGTAGAGAATGTCTAATTTAGTCTGCTTAGCGCCCAAGAGTGGAGTAGAAATAAAGTGCCTATGTTTTGACCAGAAACCCTGCGACATTCGTATTGACGACGGCGGACACTTAGTCTGTAGATACGGCAACAACGAAAACGTTATTGACGGAATTGTTAGAGTCGTTTGCCCATTAGAAATAGACGTTGAACGAAAGAAATGGGAAGAATTTCTAAAGAAAGAAATAAGCACAGATTATCTTCCAGACTATCTTCCGTAAGAAAAGTAAAAAAGATAAACCACAAACAGTAGTATACGCTAAGGTAAATACTTAGGATTTCTTGATTCACGAATCCAAAATTCAGAATCATAAACATCAATGACTTGTACCGCAATAACCTGAACTGGATCTGTTAACACCGAACGAAACTTTGACGGCAAATCAGGTTTAGCAAGCAACTTCATACGTGACACTTCAAGTGCATCAGCAATTTTCTCCACTCGCCTGCACGGGTAACCCTTATACTTTACACTTTTACCTTGCCTTATAGCTTCATCAAATACTTCTTTATTGCATTGCTTAAGTTTGTTGCCATCTCGAACAAACCAGAAAGGACCAGTAGGACTTGGCATAACATTCACAGAAAAAACAATACTATCTTGAAACCTAATTAGCTTTACCTTCATTAAATATTAAAGCGTCTCAGAAACCGATTACGTATTCAGCCACTCTGAAGTAAACTTCAGTGCTTACGTGCAATTATCTTCATCGACGCCAAAAATACCTTAAGATAAAACAATCATAAAAAGAATCACTCGCTAAAACAAGCGAACTTATTATCAGGGCAGGAGAAGACTATAATGGTGTATCTCTTCTATTTCTATAATTGCAGAGTTTATTAGACAATCCGATACATGGCCGCCTCCTGTGAAGTCATCAGTAATTAAATGCATATGGTAACCTGCATAATCTACTCCATCCATGCTTGGCGGAAACCAAAAACCAACTGAAGTCCCAGAAAAACTTGTTAAATTAAAAACAGACTGCGTTTTCAAGGCTTCAGTTAACTCAGGATATGGTAAAGACTGCTTCTGTGGACTACGTGTATAAGCCCAATCAAAAATTCCAGATACTTTAACGGCGTAGATAACATCGGAATCAACATCTAACTGTGTATCCAAATATTTCTGAAGTTGACTATAAGTTAAACCTGAAACAGTAAAAGACTCACTTGGCTTAAAAAAGGTGACTACAGCATAAGGCGTTAACTGAGAGTCATCAGCAACTCTTGGTGTACCATTACTGGGAATCTGATAAAAGACTCCGTCAAATGCAAGCATTTCCCCATCTAATCCCTCAAAAGTCCCAATTCCAAAATCTCCATACTTAGCTAACTCACCATAACTCATGAATCCCTCATACTGTCCCAATGTAAAAGTGTTAAATGGCGCTAACTGAAACACTGCATCTTGATTGGTTACACACTCTTGCTCTGTATAGTTAGCCCAGGCACAATAGAATAAACTGCAGGCTAAAACAACAATTAAAACATATGCAGCAACGTCTTTGCCTCTCAACTGTAAATTCACCAAAGTTGAAAGACTAAAAAAAGGTATTTAGACTAAAAAAGATTTGCTGTAAAGAATAAGCGTAGTAGTTCAATCCGATTTATGTGTATTCTCTAAATGTATGACCGCATTTAGTGCAACGCATAAACTGTGTAGATGCTTCATCTCCACCTCGAGTTTGAACCTGCCAAACATAAACTTCGTTATGTCCGCATTTATCACACTTCATTTTTATAGTTTGCATTGTGTTTATTTTTTTGTCTTCTTCAGTTATAACAGTCATAAACTCCGTAGGTTTAGGTTCAATCACTTTGCCTGTTCGCGCTTCTGCTTTTTTATCAATTGGTTCTTTAGTGTAACCACATTTTGAACAGCAAAGCACAAACGAGTTGCCGCTACCGGTTTTTTTGGGTTCAAGGCGGGAACCGCAATCAGAGCAAAATTCCATAAACTACAAAATCCCTCTTATTTACCCATGTTTCATTTACGCCTTTAGATATAAAAGTTATTTTTATATTTCCGAGAAAAACATGGTTATTTCATAGTAATGCTCTTAAAAGAGTCGTTCTCAAGAAACAGATTAGGAATAAACTTTGGATAAAAAATACAGTTCAGGAAGTGAATGGCAAACAATTGATCATGCATTTGCTTATCTATCAAGAGCTGACAAGCTGCCTCATCGAACTGAAGGTGAAAGGGTTTTATTAGACCAAATTTCACCTAATGTAAAGCGTGTCCTAGATTTGGGAACAGGTGATGGCCGATTACTTTCATTAATTTCATTAAAAAATCCCAATATCGAAGGTATAGCGTTAGATTTTTCTGAACCAATGATATCACAAGCCAAAAAGCGTTTCACAAACGATTCACGTATAAAAATCGTAAAACATGATTTCAGTTTGCCTCTCCCTGAAAGTCTTGGCAGTTTCGATGCAATTGTATCCAGTTTAGCTATACATCACCTAGAAGATAAAAGAAAAAAACAACTTTACACAGAAATATTCAACAAACTTAACGCTAACGGTGTCTTTTGTAATCTTGAACATGTCTCTTCTGCCACAAATGCATTACATCTACGCTTCTTAGATGCAACAGGATTTACACCCCAAACAGAAGACCCCTCAAATATTCTCTTAGACGTAGAAACACAGTTACAATGGTTAAGACAAATTGGTTTTATAGACGTAGATTGCTACTGGAAATGGCTGGAGATAGCGCTCTTAGTCGGTTTTAAGCCGTAATCATTTTTTTAAACACTCAGTTCTTCTTTGAGGTAAATTTATGCTATGATTTATTTTATTACTTTATTTTGTAGCAATCTGAAAGTGCAAGAAAGCTAGAAGCCATCTATCTTGACCCGATTTTGATGTTTGGCAAAAAACATTAATATTAGCTATTCAAGAATTGACTATAAGGAGTTTTAAAAAAAGAATGTCATCAAACACTGGGCAGATAGA
>JAAZBP010000026.1 GCA_012513715.1 Thermoproteota archaeon
ATTTATGTTCTAAATCTTAAATTTTTCAAAATAAAATTAATATCACTTTTAATGGCATTTAGTCTATCTTAGTTTCAAGATTTTTTAGTTAGAACATTCAATGAATCTTTTTTATGTAATGAAAAGTTTCTTTAAAAATAATTTTTAAAGTTAAGGTTATTTATGTTTACGTTTTTTTGTACTCTGTTTTTTCTTAAAAACCAAGATTCCGATTAAAACAATAACTGCTGTTGCAGCAGCTGCGCCTCCAATCCATATGAGGTAATGGTTGCTGTCTACTGGAGGTTCAACTGTTGGGGATGGTTTTACCCCAAAAATGTTTGAGTCCACAATATTGTAAGCGTATTTATAATCCGAAGTTACTTCAGCTTCTAATGTTTCTTCAATTCTATATTCTAGCAAAAGACCAGTAGCTTGATCGTATACAAATAAAGCTGAGAAATCTACACCTTCAATCGACCTGGTTAACTCTACGATATTTACTGTTCTATCTACACCTAAGTATCTCTGGGTTTCGGTTCTGTTTATTCGCGCCTCTTCATTTGGAGTAACCAAGTCCCCCTCTGACAAGTTTGCTCCAATTATTAATGTGGTATTAGATACGATTGAGCGTTCCATGTGATAGTAAAATTCTGTTCCGTTTCTGTAAAATCCGTTAGCGAAAAATAGCACTTTCTGGTCTGCTACAGCTGAAACTTCCAGTTTACTCCAAGCAGGAATTGAGCCTTCGTCTCCGGTATCTACCACCTCATAGTTTCCATAAATCACCCAGTCACCTGTTTTAACTCCTACTTTATACTCTGCTGCTGAAACAGGAATCGCTAAACATAAAATTGCTAAGCAAGCTATGCTGAACCAGGTTAGTCTTCGAAATTTAAGCATCAAATAGTGACCTCCTTGCCTCAACAGTTAACTGTACTGGTATACATAAACTTTCCATAGTTGACAGTAACATTGCATTTGCTACAGCTTAATATTAAAATCTGTTTTTAATTTATTTGGATTGTTTTTTGAATATGCTTTTATATTTAACCTCTGTTGTAATATCGATATTCGGTGCATATCATTGAAAAAGACAACTTTAGCATTAACTATTTCATTTATGGTTTTAACGTCACTGTTTATAATGCAGTGTTCCTGTCAACCAGTAGGAATACAGGAAGGCAAAACAATAACCTACAGTTATATTCGAACCTACTCAGGTGACGGTACAATGCAGATGGGGAACGCAGACTACATAATTGAATCTATTAATGACACCTCTTTAGAATTCACAATAATTGGTAGAACAACTGTTAGTGCCTTAATCAAATATGAAAACGGCTACCCAGTCTATGCTAGCATGATTGAAGCCTTGATTTATTTGCCGCCTCAAGCTATACAAGCAAGTCAACAGGGAAACATAGCTTGGGTCGACAATATAGACGCTAACCTCATGGTTGGATTAAATGATAAGTCAGTTGAAACCTTTGATCTTTACACTGGAACTGGCACCTACAAATCTGTCAACATAACTATGCAGTTTACCGGAGGAACCTTGAGCCTGTTTTATGACGTGAACACCGGTGCGCTTCTCTATCAAGAGTTCCGTTATCCCACAGGAGACATAGTAACTCAATCTATGACCAGCATAAACTATACCAGTTGGCTGCTGTCAAACACAAATTACCTAAGTTTGATACTGCCCATTCTAACTTTAGCTTCAATAATAATTACGGTTTTAGTGTGTGTTGTACGTAGGAAACCTAAGTCTGTTGGAGCGAAAGATGCTTCATCCAAAAACGCTTTAGTGTTCACTTTGGTGGCTGCAGTTTTAGCTGTGGTAGCAGTTTTTGTTCCCTGGAGCCAAACCCAAACAGCCTTAACTTATTTACCTTACAGTTTACCCACATACTTCACCTACAACATCTTCACACCTGCACCAGACCTAAACTTCTTAGTTGCAAGCGTAACAGCGCATTTAGCAGCAATCACCACCTGGGTAAGTGTAGGCTTGATTTTGTTGTCCTCAAAGAAAACTCTGTTGCGCATCACCAGTGTTGTATCAATAATTTTTGCTATAGTTTCAGCTGCGTTGTTCCTGTTAACCGGTCAATCTATACATGTAGGTATGCCATTGGTTTTAGCTTCTGTAGCATTACTTGCACTAAGCCTCGTAACCTCAGCAAAAATCATAACAATTACCATTGAACCCGAAAAGCCCTCGCATAATAAACCTGAAGCAGACCAAAACCAACTTTAACATTATCTATAAAAACTCTTTTCTGTTTTTTCTTTTTTTGTTTTCTGCTCTAAACTCTTAATTGCTTGATTTATTGGAAAATTTCTATATGTGTAAAGCCAAAAACATATAAACAGAATCTGTCCATTGCATGAACATTTACGGTGGCTGGCTTGAGTTCATTTCTGATAAATGCGTTGTTTGCTGTTTTATGTGTTCTGCCGGGCATCATAGTTGTCTCAGAAGTTTTTAAGTGGCGTATATCTGATGTGCGTTCAATAATTTTTGGGATACTATTTTGGAATTTTGTTTTTGTTAGCCTTTCTGTGTTTGTAGGTTGCGTCTCTACTTTTCTGAATGGATTTTTTTATGTTTTTACAGGTTTAAGTGTTGCTGTTATAGTGTTTTGGGTTGTGAAGTCGCTGATTCGTAGACCCAGTTTTGTGTTGAGTTGGCGTCTGCATGAGTTGCCGCTTATAGTGTTAATCGCGGTTCTGCTCTTTTATGTTGCGTTGGTTATGGCTTTTCATCCCATCTACATGGAGTACGATGCGCTCTACGCGTATTTGCCCTATGCGCAGGGCATATCTGAAGCAGGAGGCTTTCATCCCAACTCGTACATGGTAGCTGATGTGGGTTTAGCTCGGATGCCCCTTATGCCCCTGTACTATGCTTGGGGGTTAACGGTTTTTGGAGCTGACAGCTTCCGCTTAATCCCTTTTATATCTGTTGTTTTGTCAGTTTTCGCGGTTTATCAGACTTCACGGATGCTCTTTCCTGAGCGCCGAGTAGTTGCTTTTTTGGCTCCAGCTGTTTTTTTGTCTTTGCCTGCAGTTTTAAGCTGCATATCCATCTACAGCCTATACGTGGACTTGCCCCTGATGGCGTTTACAGTTTCAGCAGTGTGCTGCTCAGCTTTAGCGTTAAAACATAAGCAGTTGCGGTACTACCTTTTTGCTGGCGCTGCAGTGACGCTTGCAGTGTTCTCAAAAGAAGGCGGCTACATAGCCCTACTACTATCCATATGCATTCTCTCTTTGCAGTTTACACGAAAAATTCGTGTTTTAGCCTTCGCAGTTGCCACATCACCATTTTATTTCTTAATCGTAAAGAACGCTTTAACCCTTGACCCCTCAAGCAGCCTCTACATGATAAGCGTAGTCTACAAGCAGTCCCCAGTAATAATAATGCTTGTTTTCCTTGCATTATTGATGTTTTTGGCGCCTAAAAATGTAGAAGCCTTCAATAGAGGTTCGCTTAAGAAACTTGTGTATCTGCTTTCACCATTATCTGCTTTAGCCTTCTTTATGGTACGCAACTACCTCTATTTTGGTTCTGCAGTAATCTACGGAAACTTTGTAACAAACACAATGAGTTTCTCTGGTCAGCTTGATGCTTTATGGTTTTTGAGGTTTGATTTGCTTTTTA
>JAAZBP010000207.1 GCA_012513715.1 Thermoproteota archaeon
AACTATCTGGTCTCACATACAAAAAAATCTGTAATTTTAAAGAATTTTTTTATTGTTTACTTTTTTTATATCCTCTCCTTTTTTATTTCTTATTTGATTTTTTATTTACGTTTAATTATTACATTTATAACTTTCCAATAATTGCTTTGTCTTCAGGGTTTTTACAATAACTTTAAATCAGAATTTTATGATATCCCTAAGGGTTAAATCAAAAGATGATTTAAACTATTGAAATTAGCTTTAGCTTTCCAAATAAACTTGAGGTTTACCTGTGAGGGTCGATTGATGATTGATTTCATGAAATGTTGTTCTTTTTTAAATCAGGATTCTGATGAATCGACCTACGTTAAAGAAGAAAACAAGAAAAGTATTTTCGTAAAGTTGCAAAGTTTGAGTAAGAAATACAAAGTTTCAATTTCTTTGGCCTTAATAGTTTTACTTATAGTGTCTGTATTCGCTTTTTTACCAAGGGAAGGTAACACTACAGAACCCACTGATGAAAAACCCCCTTCAATAGATGGTACCCCCCAACCAACGAATACTCCCCCGCCAACCAATAATCCAACAGTCAACCCTACAGTTTCTCCAACAATTGAAGATCCTGATGATGGAACATCAATTACTCCCAAAGCGCCTGGACTTTTTGAATCAGCAAAAGTGATTGATAGTGCTTTATGGCAAAAAGTTGCAGAAAAAGCTTGGAATTACTATAAACCAGGCGTAGGTGTGGATAAAAATACAGGGCTTCCTTGGACTAGTACGGTTGTTCCATATTTTACAGACTGGGATTTAGGTGTTTATATCCAAGCTCTAATTGATGCTTCAAAACTAGGGTTAATTGGCAAAGACCGTGAATGGGGATTTAACGACCGCGTAGTTAAAGTATTAACGTTCTTAGAAACTCGCGAATTAAATAATGCAAGTTATCCCTTCTGGTTCTATCATGCATCAGATGGAGAAGTCTGGACTGAAAAATCTGATGTTGCCGATTTCTATGTTGATGTTGCTGATACTGGTAGATTATTAGTTGCACTCGACAATCTCAGAAAATATTCGTCTGCTTTTTCATCACGTATAAACAATTTTGTCTATAATACTTACAATAACCGATCAGATTATTCTATTCTTGTTCCAACTTTAAAGACCGAATGTGAAACCTCGACTAACATTTATACTTATTATATAGTCTCTGGTTTTGCTGCTTTTTGGTCCAGTGAACTTTCTGGTGCTGCCAGTAAAGTTATACGTAATATGTATTCAGCTGGTAATGTCACAACATATGGCGTTACATTACCTAAAGGTAAAATTACAAGCGATATACTTCTTTGTTGCCTTTTTGAGTTAAATAATGTTGACCCTATTTTAAAGGATCTTACTTATCAAGTGTATACTGCACATGAATCTTATTGTAATACTACCTATTCTCACCGTGCATTTGGTGAAGGTCCCACTTTTACTACTGATTGGCAATGGGAATGGGTTGTATTACCTGACGGGCAAACATGGATGGTGCATAACGGTTCTAATGAAATAGTTTCTGACTTTCCAATGGTTTATTTTAAAGTAGGTATCGGTTTTCTTTCGGTTTATAATACTCAGTTCGCTAGAGGTTTAGTTTGTCATATTGAACGTTTTTTACCTGACTTTGCTAATGGTTTTTGTGAAGGAATTGATGAAGGTAATTATCCCCTAACTTTAGTCGGAAGTTTGACTAATGGTCTTATACTTGGTTCAGCTCTATTTTTTATAAAGAATAATCCGTAACATTTTTACTTTTCTTGAAGTTACATAACTAA
>JAAZBP010000208.1 GCA_012513715.1 Thermoproteota archaeon
CCAAAATGAGCATCAACACCACCCAACTCCTCAGCAGACACCAAACCATTCTCAAAACAATCCATCAAAAAACTAACAGCAACACCAACACTCTGAGCATCCAAACCATAAAAAGTACAACGCTCAGCAGCCTTAATTATACTGTCCAGACGGTCTACTCCACAGTTGGGTCCTAATGCCCAGAGGTTATCGTATTCCATGCGCGCTAATGCATCCTTATATGGGCCTTCTCTAACGATTGCTTCGTGTTCGCAGCGCATTGCACAAGAATTACAGCCAATAATTTTAGCTACATAGCGTTCATTCAATACTTCGCCGCTGACTTTTTCAGCGTTCTGGAAATAACCATTATTGTAATTGTTTGTTGGCATGCATTGCAGTTCATTGTTGATAAGAATGTTTTCAACTGAACCTAAAGTACGGTATTTACGTGCAGCTGGACCTTTCATGCGTTCATGAAACTCTTTAACCATATCCATGAATTCTTCAAGTTTGGCTACGTTTATGTCATGGGTTCCGCGCACAGCTATAGCCTTAAGATTCTTACTACCCATAACAGCACCAAGACCACCCCTACCAGCAGCACGAGTTTTCTCATTTATAATACATGCAATTTTGGATTGTTTCTCTCCAGCTAAACCTATTGATGCTACCCGAACATAGTAGTCGCCGAGTTCAGATTTGATTGCATCTTCAGTTTCTCCAGGAGATTTACCCCACAGGTTTGCAGCGTCAATAAGCTGAATTGATTCATCGTCAATCCAGATGTAAACGGGTTTTTCTGATTTGCCAGTAAAAACTATCGCATCATAACCTGCACGTTTAAGTTCTGCACCAAAGGTACCATGACTAACCGCAGCACCCACACCACCAGTAGCAGGAGACTTAGACACAAAAACATGACCATTACCACCAGTAGGAAACATAGTACCAGAAACTGGACCTATAGCTAAAACAAGCGGGTTTTCAGGACTAAGGGGGTCTACACGGGCTTTGGAGTTAGATAACCAAAGTTTAGTTCCTAATCCTAGACCTCCAACGTATTTCTTAGCTGTTTCCTCATTTAGTTTCTCTGTACGGGTTTTGCCTGTGGTTAAGTCTATATATAATATTGTTCCTGCGTAACCGAGCAACATTGTTCCTCCAATGGGTTCCGGATAATATTTTCGGTCGAACAGTATATTAAGCTAATGGGTTGCGATTCTAAAAAATCACGGATAGTCTTTGTTTTCAATCCTTTAACCTCAAATTTCTGATAGCTGAAAAAGCGGTGATAAATAAGTAGATGCATCAATTTAAAAAATGAAATATAAAGAAATAAAAGAAGTTTTAAAGATAGAGTATTAATTTAAGTTTCGAGGCTATTGAATAATTTTTTGATGGCGTTAAGTCTTGCTTTTTGAGATAGAATATCACTGGTTACGACAGTAAGAGCTTCTTCAGGACACCACTTAACACACTGAGGACCATCAGGTCTATGCTTACATAGGTCACAGACAAAAACTGTTTTTGTTTCAGGATGCATCGCCATGGCGCCGTAGTCACAAGCTTCAACGCACCACCCGCAGCCGTTACATTGTTCTTTATCAACTATGATGTTTCCTGTAAGTGGCGATTGGGTAAGTGCATCTCTGGGGCAAGCAGCTACGCAAGCAGGATCTTGACAGAATCTACAAGTTACTGCAATGTTTCTAATTTGACCTTCGCGGACAACACGAATACGGGATTTGACTGCACTGAAAGCTTTTTCTTTGCCAAAAGAACATGCATACTCGCAGGTTTGGCAGCCAACACATTTTTCAGGATCACAAGAGATGAATTTTCGCTCGTGTAGTTTAACCATTTTTACTTCTCCTTACGCTGGATAATTTTTGAGTATTCTTCAAGACCTAATTCTTTGAGTTTATCTTTTGTTGGAACACCCTTGTCAGTCCATCCTCGGGCTTGATAGTAATCATCCAAAAGCAAATCAAGCTCCTCCTGAGAAACAACAGCACCATCAACGTTATCTCCTTGAAGAGGACTATTCATGATTTTCCAAGGTAAAGTGTCGTCTTCACGGGTGAAGCCCTCACGCAAATTAATAAGCCTAGCAATATTCTGTATTCTTTCTCCTGCTGACCTTAATTCTTCTGGAGTTATCTCTAAGCCGGTAACTATAGTGTAGAGTGTTGCTAATTCAGAAAATTCCTCATATAGCGTGGCTCTAGCATTTTTGCAGATGATAAAGGAATCAACTAGATTAAAGATGTCTTCGTTATCTTTAACGATTTTACCACGACCACGCTCAGCCTTAAACCGATCAACAGAACCCCTAATATCAAAAGCATAAACACCACTCCTATTATGATCAGCACCACGAAAAGACACAGC
>JAAZBP010000209.1 GCA_012513715.1 Thermoproteota archaeon
AATTCAATAAACGCATGGTAATCGACAGCGAAAACTACTACAAAGACAGACAAAGAGATCTAAACTTGGTTTTTAATGAACCACTGGTAGTTATCGACCCAGTTGATAAAGGCAGAAACGTTGCTTCAGCAGTTAAACCACAAAAACTATACGAGTTTATCGCTGCATCAAGAGCCTTCTTAAAACAACCAAAAGAAGAATTCTTTTTTCCACCAACAACAAAGCCACTACCAAGTGAGGTATTGAAAAAAGAAGTAACAATGAGAGGTTCAGACCTCATTTTCTTAATCATAAAACAAAAACCAACAGTTCCAGATGTCTTATGGGGACAACTTTACCGAACGCAACGTTCACTAAGCCAACTCTTACAACTCCACGACTTTAATGTCCTGAAAGACACAGTATGGAGTAACGAAAAAAACCTAAGTATATTCACTTTTGAACTTGAACAGAAAGTATTACCCAACAACAAAAAACATACAGGTCCACCACTTGAAAAAAGAGAAGAATGCGAAAAATTCTTAGCTAAATATCTAACTAACAAACAAGTTATTTCCGGTCCATACATAAAGGATCAACACTGGATCGTTCAAGCACCCCGCAAAATTAATGACGCAACAACTCTTTTGAAAAGTAAACTTGAAGACGGAGGCAAAAAGGTCGGAGTCTCCGAATTAATCGCAGAAGCAATAAAAACAAAATACGAAATACAAATCAACAATGAAATCTTGAATGTTTACTTAGAAAACAAAGATTTCGCAGAGTTTTTAACCGAGTTTCTATCCGGAAAACCTTTTTGGTTAAAAACCCATTGAATTTAAAATTAGCAGTACAGCACCTATAATAAAACAGTAGAAAGCAAACATGTAAAACTTGCCAGCTATTACTGTTTTCCGGAGTAATTTTAGAGCTAAAAAGCTTATGGCAATAGTCGCAGCCATAGCAACAACAACTTCTGCAGTTCCAATTCCAGCTAACTCAATAGCAGAATAATCTTGGTATAAAGTTAAACCTAATGCACCAACAACAGCTGGAATAGAAAGCAAAAAAGAAAACTTGAAAGAGATCTCTCTTTTTATTCCAAGCAAAAGCATAAAAGCAATTGTGAAGCCGCTCCTAGAAATTGATGGAACTATTGATAACCCCTGCATTACACCGATAGCAACAGCTACGGGTATGCTAATGCTGTCTTTCTTTTCAACCCCATACTTTGAAGCAAAAAGGAATAAACCGCTCACAATGAAACCTCCAGCAAGCAAAGGTAAACTGTTAAAGTAAGCATCTAAGTCGTTACCAAACACAACCCCTATTATACCTGTAGGAATACTCCCAACTATTATAGGCAAAATTAAACGTCCACTACTGGAATGAAAATCTCTCCGCAACAATGAAAGCAACAGATTTTTGATGTCTACCCTAAAATAAACCAATATAACCATCAAGGTAGCAAAATGCAGTAGAACATCAAAAAGTAAGGGTACATTTAAACCAAAAAAATATTGAGCCACTCTTAAGTGACCTGTACTAGATATAGGTAGCCATTCTGTTGTGCCCTGAATAAGACCTAAAATCACAGATTGCAGTAAATCCATGATGCATCCCTCACTGCTTACAGTCAAACCTATTTAAACTATCTGGAAATCACTCACTGCGTTACAGAATGGTACCAACTTATGATGTATTCAGGTAAATTCAAACCTCTTTCACCTAAACGTTCAGCAAGCCGAACAGGTAAAGGACTTAACACAAAAGCTGCACGAGTATAGAAGC
>JAAZBP010000210.1 GCA_012513715.1 Thermoproteota archaeon
CTAGCAGGCGAATTAGTGCTTCCACCCATTAAACAGGATGGCGAATCAAAACCAGTGACACAGTTAGCACGTACACCCTTTATGTGCGGTTTTAAGTCAGGCTGGACAAAATTCATACTTGCAACTGTACACATCATCTGGGGAGAAGATAAAGCTGAGTCACCTGAACGCATCAATGAGGTTCGACAGATAGCGCAATTCCTTAAAAAACGTACAAACGACGAAAAAGCTTGGGCAAGAAACCTGATATTGCTGGGTGACTTCAACATTTTTAACCCAGAAAACGAGACCTTCAAGGAACTTGAGAAAGCAGGTTTTATTATTCCAGAAGAACTGGAAAAGTTGCCGTCGAATGCCCCGAAAACAAGGCACTACGATCAAATCGCGTTTAAAGTTAGAGAAGGCAGCTTAGATAGAACTGGAAAAGCAGGAGTATTTGATTATTACAGAATAGTTTACAGGAATAATTCTGAAGATGAAGAAGCCTATAAACCACACATGATGCCTGATTACGAGGAAAAAAACGGTAAAACACGTTCAGAAAAAGAAAAAACCAGATATTATCTGGATTGGCGTACGCATCAAATGTCAGATCATCTACCAATGTGGGTTGAATTAAGAATCGACTACTCAGATGACTATCTTAAACGTAAATTAAAAAACACAGAATAAAAAGCCACAATTTTTATTATCTCATAATTTTGAGTGTATTTCTTTAACGTTCTTCTCCATCAACCTTCTACATAAGTAGCCATAACTCAGCAAACGACACAGAGTTCAAAAACTTTGGCTAATATTGTTATGATTACACATACGTTGATTATTGTGTGATGTCTCTGCGTTCACCTATCTGTTGACGCCACATTGCATAATACAACCCTTTTTGTTCAAGAAGTTCTGCGTGAGATCCTGTCTCAACAATCTGGCCCCTCTCCAACACGTAAATCAAATCTGCATGCATAATAGTTGATAAACGATGAGCAATAAGAATAGTAATCTGCTCTCTGCTAATTGAAATATCTCGGATAGTATTGGTGATTTCTTGTTCAGTCAACGAGTCAAGGGATGAAGTTGCCTCATCAAAGATTAGCAGACAGGGATGACGTAAAATAGCACGTGCAATTGAGATACGTTGCTTCTCACCACCAGACAATTTCAGTCCTCCCTCGCCAATTACAGTTTCAATATCAGAAGAAGACCGCTTCAGAAGAGTGTCACAAGCAGCTTTTTGCAGTGCCTCCCGCATCTGCTGATCGGTCGCATCTGACTTGACAAACAAAAGATTCTCCTTAATTGTTCCTGCAAACAACTGTGGTTCTTGGGAAACAAAACCTATCTGGCGTCGCAATGGGTTATAACGAATTTGCGAAGAGGGATATCCGTTGAAGTAGATTTCTCCACTGAGAGGCCTATATAATCCTACTAAGAGCTTCACAAGTGTCGATTTACCAGAGCCTGATGGACCAACAAACGCAATCGTTTCCCCAGTCTTCACTTCAAAAGAAATCCCGTCAACAGCATTAAATGTTGCAGTTTTATGCCGAAACTTGACATCATTGAACTTAATGACTTGTAAATCATCGATAACGATTGGTTCTTCAGGGTTATGTTCAATCGGTTTCTGTATTAGCTGATCGAAAGTGTTCACGGAAGCCCCAACCTCCTGATAGCTGATAATGAAGCTCCCAAGTTCCTGCAAAGGCCCGAAGATAACCGTAGAGATAAATTGCATCGAGATTAATTCTCCGGTCGTGAGAACATTACGGAATATCAACCAGAGAAGGATGAATAAAATTGAACTTTTCAGTATATTGAGTGCGGTTCCCTGTAAAAACGTGAGCGACCGGACTTTTTTGACTTTTGTCATCTCAAGGTTGAATATCTTTAGTGTCTGGTCCTGTAACCTGCGAATTTCGGGAAAAGTCAATCCAAGACTTTTGACTAACTCGATGTTTCTAAGTGATTCTGTGATAACTCCTGACATCTTGTTTGTCTCGCGGTTGATTGCGCGTTGAGTGGTTTTGAGTTTTTTGCTTAATAATCCGGTGATGGATCCTAATACTAAAATTCCGATTACGAAAATTGGGATTAGCATCCAACTTTTTGTCACAGCATATAAGATTAGGAAACCCATTCCGATGATTGAAGAGAAGAGAACATTGATGGCTGTATTCATGAATATTTGGGTGTCCATCCTAACCTTCTGCAGTATTGAGAGTGTTTCTCCGCTCCGTTGATCTTCGAACTCATTATATGACAAGCGAAGAGTCTGTTTCAGTCCATCATTGAATATTTGCATACCGAACTTCTGTACTGATAGTCGCGTGAAATAATCCTGAAGTGCTTTTGCTATACGTGCGAACAACGCAACTATAATTGCTAATCCTAGCCAGAAGAGTACCCCATTGACAAGGTCGGCTTCTTGGAGGTTCCCAGGGTTTAGGGCATAATCATCAATAATTTTACCAAAAATAACCGGATCAATGAGGTTCATTAGCTGACTTATACCGGCAAGTACCAGGGCAATCACAATAAGCCATTTTTGCGGCTTCAAATATTTCCAGAGGATCTTCATGTTTGTAGGCTCGGTCCTTCAAGAGTTAGCTAACACAGACTTGAAAGCGCTTTTAAGACTATTAACAATCCGTGCCAATAAAGAATGTTTTGTAGATGAGAAAGCGTTTATGTGTTTGAATTCAAAACATATCAAAAACCCTTTAGCAGTTTCAGTAACTTAATTAACATATGTGGCTACCTCGGTGGGGGTAAGAGGGTTTTAACATGATGAACTTCTATAATTTTGAGTTTAGACACTTGGATCTGGGTAATTATTATTGAACTGAGAAAATAAGCAACTCTCTTACTACTTATTCTGTGATGGGTTTATTGTAAAGTTTTCTGTGTTGGATTAAAAAAAGTTCGCAAACCTAAACAATATTTGCACAACAAAAAAGAGATTGAAGATGCATTAAGCTTTAGTGGACTGAAAAAAAAATCAAGCATAAAAAAATGGGTATATTCAACATAAACTCAAAAATAACTCAGCAGACAATAAGCGTAAAGGCGATAACAAATGGATTCACAAATAACCAATTGGGATCTAACAGAACTTTTCTCGAGTGCAGATGACACTAGAATTAATCAAACTATCAAGCAGTCAATTAAATTGGCAAATGAATTTGAGAGTAGTTACCGTGGAAAAATTATAGGGCTTTCAGCTGAAGGTTTACTTGAATGTTTACAGAGTATTGAGACTTTTGAAGCAAAATTGAGTGATGTAACTCTATACTCTAACCTTGCGTTTTCTGCAGATATGACTAATTCTAAAACCCAGGCTCTGCATGATAAAGTGGAAAAATTAAGCGCTAATATAAGTAAGCAATTAGCTTTTTATTCACTTGAACTTGGTAAACTGATTAAAAGTAAACCTGAACTGATACAAAATCCAGTATTAAAAAACTACAGGCATATGCTGGAACGGGTAAAACTTCGTGTTGAACATCAACTTAGTGAAGTTGAAGAGCAACTTATCATTGAAAAAGATCAATTCGGAGTTAACGCCTGGGAAGAACTGCAGAGTAAATGGCTTAACACACGTATGTTTGAAGTAACTGTTTTAGGCCAAAAAAAGATGTTAACGTACGGTGAAGCTAATGGGCTTTTACCGCATCCGGACCGTGCGACCAGAGAGTCAGCAAATCGTGCAATCTACGGTGCACTGGGTAAAGATGGAGAAATATTTTCAGCTGCTCTCCGAAACATATGTAACGACTGGGTAACAGTGTCAAAACGTAGAAAATACGTAAGCCCTATGGCTTCAAGCTTAATCAGTAACGATACACAACAAAACATAATCGATAATTTGTTACAGACAATTGAAAAAAGCTCAACTTATCGACGTTACCTTAAGTTGAAAGCTCAACTTATGAAAATGCCTATGTTGGGTAACCATGATATTGTAGCGCCGTTACCTGATACACCAGAAAAGAAATACACTCTACAGCAAGCAAGAGACCTCATTATTCAAGCGTACAGCCGTTTTAGCCCAGATTACGCTGCGGCAGTTAAAGAAATGTTTGATAAGCGACACATAGATGCTGAACCGAGGTTTGGTAAACGTAACGGAGCATTCTGTGCAAGTTACTATAATGGAAAATCTGCATATATACTTCAAAGCTTTAATGGCACATTAAGCGATGTATTCACTTTAGCACATGAACTTGGACATGCAACACATGACTGGTATATGTCAAGACATCAAACAGTGATAAACACGAATGTACCATCTATAGTTGCTGAAACTGCCTCAATATTCGGTGAACTATTACTTACTGACCATATGTTGAAGGAAATTGATTCTGAAAAAGAACGCAAGGCACTTTTATGTCTAGTTCTGGATGAAGCCGGAATGACAACTTTCCAAGTTACAGCTCGGGTATGGTTTGAGCAGGCACTTTATGAATCTATTGAGAGTGGGGAATTCTTAGATTACCAAAAAATATGCAGCCACTGGGTCAATGCAAGAAACAAAATTTACGGTGATGTAGTTGAATGGCTTCCAGAAATGGAGGCAGAGTGGACTATGAAACCGCACTATTTCATGGCTAACTATCGCTTCTACAATTATCCTTATGTCTATGCGCAAATGTTTGTTTATTCTTTATATCAAAGATATCTTCAAGAGGGTAAAGCGTTTGCACCTAAACTTATTGAGTTATTATCAGCTGGAAGCTCTAAATCGTCTATAGAACTTGGAGAAAGCATTGGATTAGACGTTACTAAAATGGATTTTTGGAAAGATGGAATGCAAGTGTTTGAACGGTTTGTAGGTGACTTAGAGAAGATAATTTAAAAAGACTTTCAGCAAATCTTTCGCTCACTTTTTTGTGTTCCCAAAAACACCTAAGCTATTAGGCTTTATGAAATATAGGAGATCAATTAAAAATAAGAGTGGGATAATTAAAAAAATTCCCTGTCAAAGTTATTCTTTACTTTCTTGGAAAAGCTTCTTTATTGCACTTATCCTTGCCTTTTGTGCTAGAACGTCACTGGTTACAATTGTGAGAGCTTCTTCAGGACACCACTTAACACACTGAGGACCATCAGGATTGTCTTTACATAGGTCACAGACGTACACTGTTTTTGTTTCAGGATGCAACATCATGGCGCCGTAGTCACAAGCTTCAATACACCAACCGCAGCCATTACATTTTTCCTTATCCAAAACAATGTTACCAATGTCTTCAGCTTGTGATAAAGCATTACGTGGGCAGGCCGCTACGCAAGCAGGATCCTCGCATAGCCTACAGGTAACAGCCATATTAGCTAGCTGGTTTACTCTAACTAAACGAATTCTAGATTTCAACGGATTGAAGGTTTTTTCTTTGTTAATTGAACATGCATATTCACAGATTTGGCAGCCAACACATTTCTCAGGGTCTGCAGATACGAATTTTCTCTGGTGTATCTTTACCATTTTTCTAGGCCTCGTTTACTTCGATTATGCTTGCAAATTCCTGTAATCCTAATTCTTTTAGTTTGTCTTTGGTTGGAATTCCTTCTACAAGCCATCCTCGGGCTTGATAGTAATCATCCAAAAGCAAATCAAGCTCCTCCTGAGAAACAACAGCACCTTTAGCAGGTCCTTCTTCTGCTATAGGTTGGTTCATGATTTTCCAAGGTAAAGTGTCGTCTTCACGGGTGAAGCCCTCACGCAAATTAATAAGCTTGGTCAAAGTCATTATTCTCTCGCCTGCAGCAGCCAGGTCTTTTGTTGTTACATCTAAACCAGTAACTAAATTGTAGAGTTTAGTCATTTCTTCGATTTCTTTGTAGAAACTGCTCTTAGAGTTTTTGCATACTATAAGGGAGTCAATAAGTGCGTAGATGTCTTCGTTATCTTTAACGATTTTACCACGACCACGCTCAGCCTTAAACCGATCAACAGAACCCCTAATATCAAAAGCATAAACACCACTCCTATTATGATCAGCACCACGAAAAGACACAGC
>JAAZBP010000211.1 GCA_012513715.1 Thermoproteota archaeon
ACATTTAAAAACACAAAAAACATGATAGAATACCCTAAATATTTATACGTATAAAATTATTCAATCAGTAACGCTGAAAAGGTTATGTCACAGAATAACATAGAAAAATTTCAGTTCTTAGTTAAATTAGCATTTGAAAACGGTGCAGCTGACGCAAAAATTATTCCCACAAATAAAGTAATAGTTGAAAACCGTGTTACATTAAAATGTAAAAACTGTAACTACTACGGCAAAACCTTAGCATGTCCACCGTATACACCCACGGCAGAAGAATTTAAAAAAATAGTAAACGAATACAGTTACGCAATGTTTATGAAATTCACTTCAAAAGCGCAATCAGACCCGGAACTCTACAAGAAACTTATGGTTGCCGAAACCGACCCCACAGTCCCTAAAGAAATAAAAGAAAAAGCAGCAAGATTCTGGAAGGATTGGAAAGACGATAAAATAAAAATGCTACAGACTGTAGTAGACTTAGAAAAAGCAGCCATGAATAAAGGCTTCAGCTTAGCTATTTCTTTTGTTTCAGGTCACTGTCAACTATGCGAAAAATGCAGCACCGAAAACAGAATCTGTGTTAAACCAAACCTTGCACGAATGTCAGAGGATGCTTTAGGCGTAAATGTTAAAAAGACAGCTGCTAACGCAGGAATAGAATACACATTTCCATTCACAAAAAATCCTGAGTCATTTGCATTACTACTAATAGATTAAAAATTTGAAGCGAAAAACATGAAGCTTTTACTTGATGAAATGTATTCGGGGTTAAGAGAATATTTTGAAACACTAGGTTACCAAGTCCAAACAGCACAAGAGGCAGGACTTAAAGCCGCTAAAGATCGCGAAATCGTAGAATACGCAAACAAAAACAGTCTAATTCTGGTAACCCAAGACCAAAAACCTGCAGAACTCGCAGAACTATTAGGAGTCAAATGTATTTTTATTTCTAATTTGATGATAGCAAAACTTGTAGATGAAAAAATAAAAGCAGACTTTAAAAGATAATTACAAAATATGGCGAAGATATTTATTCCATAAATATGCAGCTGCATATCCTGCAGTTACACCAGTCGCTGGCCCCATAAATAGCACTAACAAATCTAACATTGGACTTCTTTGAATAAACAAACTAACATATGTTAAACCCTGCTCAGAAAAAAACTCTGGAAAGATAGCAAAAGCTGAATAGCTAGAAACCGCAATCAACAGAGTACTAAAAGCCATAGCAGCCATCAACCTATTTTGGTTAACACCTTGAGGAGAACCTCTAATTTTGAAGACGTAAAGAAAAAAATCTACATATAAACCATAGAGAAACGCAAAAACAAAAGTGAAAAGCCCTAAAGCAGGGCTAACCAATGCAGTTAAAAGCCCACCGACAGCACCTACATACATTGCACCAGCTTTAGGAATAAACAATGCACTAAGAGCTAACAAAACAGCTTGGACAACAATCATCAAATAATTTAATGGTGGAGGCAAAAACATGTTAGATACAAATATGATGGCGCCAAAAAGTGCAATTATGAATATTCTCTGTAAACGTTGCATCCAAGTTTTCCCTTTTTATCTTATAGGAGACATAGTTCAATTTAAAAAACATTAAGACATAATGTATTAGGATTAATCTCAATAGATTACCTAACTGCAGAAGGTGACGTATAACATGAAATGTGAAAGATGCAGAGTAGAATTTGACGAAAAAGAAATAACAAACTATAAAGGTCAAAACTTATGCGAAGACTGCTGCTTTGACTTGATGAATCCACCCAAAACATGTGATCCAGTAGCAGTATCCTCTACACTTAATATTCGAAAAGAACTTGGGCAGAAAGGCACCGAAGGCTTAAGTGATACACAAAAAAAGATATACAGTTTAGTCACAGAAAAAGGATCCATAAGCCACGAAGATATCCTAAAAACACTTAACTTGACAATCCAGGAGTTTGAACGAGAATTCGCTGTCCTAAGACACTGCGAACTACTCCGAGGCTTCAAAGAGAAGGGTAAAGTATACTTTACAAAATTTTAAAAAAACCATTTTCCTCAATCCATCACTTTAACGAAATTTAAAGGAAAGTTATAAATTTCCAAGATACAATATTAAACATAATCTTATATTTGACGGTTATATGTAAAAAATGGAGTAAAAATAAAAGTGAGCACTCACGCTGAAGATTTAAAATTACGTCTAATGACAATTGAACTTCTTCGCACCGCAAAATACAAGCGGAACATAACTTACCGCGAATTAGCTTCAAAAACAGGTTTACCTGTCACCGTTTTAAGTCGTTATGCAAAAGGCCATGTTTTACCCAACACAACTAGAGCTAAACAGCTCTGGCGCGTACTCACTAAACTTGTCGGATTAGAAACAGAGTTACGAAGCAGAATAAAATTTGACAACATAGGGTACTTTGACAATACTGAAATAGTAGGAGACCACAACATCCTGCAACAAGCAGCAAACCATGCACTCGCAAACTTTGCAGGTAAAAGGGTCACAAAAATTTTAACTGCCGCAGTTGACGGGATACCACTAGCCACAATGGTAGCAAATGCATTAGGTGTAAATTTAATAGTTGCAAAAAGAAACAAAGAAGTAGGTGTTAAAGCGTTCATCGAAGAAACCTACATTTTAGGCCGTGATTCAGGAGTTACCGTAACACTGTACATACCCAAAGACGCAATTAAGAAACGCGACAGCGTATTAATCGTAGATGACATGATTAAAAGCGGCGAAACTCAAGAGGCAATGGTAAACCTTGTAAAAAAGGCTAAAGCAGAAGTTTCAGGCATATTCTCATTAATAGCTGTAGGAGAAGAATGGAAAAAACTACTGAAACTTGGTGGAGATGCACCAATCGAAGTTGTAACCCACCTTAAATCTCCTTTTGACAAATCAGACTAGAACTCACAACAAGTCAACGGAGAAATTAATTAATGCGAATGATTAAATGGCAAAATGGTACAGTAATAACGCCAGACCAAACAAAATTACCACTCCAAGAAGTAACTCTTGAAATCCAAACCGTAGAACAAATGGCAGAAGCAATAAAAAATTTACGAGTCAGAGGCGCACCTCTTCTAGGGGCAGCAGCAGCTTTCGCCATTGCAATAGCAGCATATCATTCAAACGCAAAAACACCACTACAACTAATTTCAGAACTGGAATACGCTGGAAACACAATAAAAAAACAGAGACCCACAGCTGTAAACCTTTTCTGGGGAATAGATAGAGTACTAAAAAAAGCAAAAACAATCCAAGACAACATTGAAGAAATCAAAAATAAAGTAATAGAAGAAGCACAAAAAATAGCTGATGAAGACGCACAGAACAACAGAGCAATAGGAAAAAATGGGTCACCCTTAATTGAAGATGGAGACACAATTCTAACACATTGTAATGCAGGTGAATTATGCGCAGTTGAATATGGAACAGCATTAGGAGTTGTGCGGGCAGCCTGGGAAGAAGGAAAAAAAATCAAAGTCATTGCAGATGAAACGCGCCCACTACTACAGGGAGCAAGATTAACTACTTACGAATTGAAACGTGACGGTATACCTGTAACTTTAATCACAGACAACATGGCAGGCTA
Organism: Thermoproteota archaeon; assembly: GCA_012513715.1. GTDB lineage: Archaea > Thermoproteota > Bathyarchaeia > Bathyarchaeales > Bathycorpusculaceae > Bathycorpusculum. Next base: position 3,600 of record JAAZBP010000211.1, read on the forward strand.
CGTCATGAGCAAAGGACTTGTCAACAAAGTAATTGTTGGCGCAGACAGAATTGTACAGGACGCAGTTTTTAATAAAATTGGCACCTACAGTGTAGCTGTTTTAGCTAAAGAACACAATGTGCCATTCTATGTTGCAGCGCCTACTTCAACATTTGATTTAACACGTAAAGCATCTGACATAATCATAGAGGAAAGAAAAGCTGAAGAAATAACTCATGTTGGTTGTCAACAAATAGCACCTTACGGAGTTAACGTGATGAATCCCGCATTTGATGCTACACCTCTCAAATATGTGTCAGCTATAATCTGCGAAAAAAAAGTCTTTTATAACAAAGATTTTAAAGATTTTAAAAAAGGAAAAATATAATCCAAAAAAAACTAAAGTAGCGGTTAATCTATGACTGAGTCCAAAAAAGCATCAACTATAGAATTCAAAACCAACGGCACCTTAACAAAAAAAGGTATTGAAGTAACTGAGCAAAGTAGCATTGATGCGTTAAAAGCTAGAGGCTACGGTAATTTAGAAGACAAAAGTTTTATTTTGTCGTTCTATGAGGCGCTTTACCTCCAAGATAAAGGGATGCTTGAAACAAAAAATGAAAAAGGTTTAACAGTGGATTTTCAGAAGCTTCTTTTTCACTACGAAGAACAAAATGAGAACGCATGGGTTAACTATTTAGTCTACCGTGATTTACGAAGCCGCGGCTACGTAGTTAGAGAAGGATTCGGAGTAGACATAGACTTTAGAATTTACGAACGAGGAACATACGGTAAAGATACAGCACCCTACTTAATTTTAGGCATACAAGAGGGCAAACCTTTACCTATAAACGAAGTAACTGAAGCATTACAAAAATGTAAAAACCAAAAAAAAGAACTGGTTTTAGCAGTAATTAACAGACGCGGCGAAATAGTATATTACTCAGTTGGCGAACTGCATATCTAACAATCAAGTCTCAATACTAAGCTTTAAAAATGCTAGTTTTACGCCAGATCTGAAAAAATACTATACAACTAATTTCATAATAACAAATTTGCCGTACAGTTCAAGTCAATACGGAACCCAAGACATGTAAACATCGTTATTTTGTATAACAAATTTTTCATGCAACAGCCCCTTTTGCTTTAAAAGCTCAACTTTTTCAGGAATCATTGCCCAAGAAAAAGTCTTAGAATTTTTTGACCCAACTTTAAACAAGTCAATTAAAGCTTTGTCTTCATCAGATAAACCAGAAATTTTTTTCCTAGCTGAAATACGGGTAATAAAAAATTTACCTAATAATGCAACAAGAGAAACACAAAAAATCGCCAAAACAACCAACGTGAAAGCTGCACTATTCTTGTACAAGTCAACTACAAAAGTGTTGTTAGTTTGCTTATATTGACTCCAAATAACTTCATAACTTTCACTAAGAGAAAGTAACTTTTCAATTGTAGCATCAACTTTACCTGAATCCATCTGATTATTTACAAAGGGAACATATTTGTAGAGTGTTACTTTAATTGCATAATTGGTTACGGTACCGTTGGTCTTGAGGTTTAAAGAATCAAACCAATAAACCAATGCCATTGTCTGATTCATTGTAGGGGCATTAGCGATTATTGCTTCGCCATTTACTATGTTGGTATTATTGTCATATATTGTTACATACCGAATTTTTTCAATTGTCAAGGGGTATGCTTGGTAGTTAAGGCAACCTTCCCAAGTGTGAAATTTAGACTGCAGGTCTGAAAGCTCAAAAATACCATACACTCTGTCAGAGGAATCACCGATTTTTGACAATAGATAATCACCAACAAAAATTAGACCTAAACGCGATTCTCCATCCAATTGGCGACCCATAAAAACTGCTGACCAACCTGTCTCTTCAGAAAAAGCTTCAAGCTCACCAGTAACCGGATTAAAATTTAAGGCTGATTCTTCACTATTGGATAACACATTGTAGTTTACAGCTGAAGCCATAAAAATAAGGTCAGCGCAAACAAGCAGGAAAACTAAGAGGACAGCTAATCGTTTCCAGTTGAGTTTAATGAGGGGCCATTTAATAATTCGACCACACTTATCACAAACTGCAGCTGAACCACTACATAATGAACAAACAGGTTTTTTCTTTTGAAAGAAACTCAACTTTAGTAACTTGCTGCCTAGAAACAGCAAAAATAGTGTTCCGATAAAAGCAAGAACTGTACCGCCCACCAGATGGAAAAACTCTACAGCTACGCCTAAACCAAAAAAACGACCCAAAGCTATAGTAACAATAATTCTAAATACATTCAAAAAATAAGCTGCCGCAACTGCTATGACTCCATAAAGCACTTTTTTTGTTACAGAACCAGACGCTATATAACCAAAAATTACTGCTGTAAACAAAAAGGCAGTTAACGAATAAATACCAGAACAAGCAGCACCTAACTCAAACTGAATTGGCTCACCCAAAGTTGTTACTGTAGAAATTATTACAGCAGGATTATAGACAATCTCTATCGGCATAAACGGTTCAAGAATAAACGCTGCTATTGTTCCATCTGAAGACATCAAATGTCCACCCCAAGTATCCATGAAAAACAATGTAAAAGGACTCATAAACACCAATAACGCTACAGGAAAAGCCAATAACCGTAAAGTGTTAGGACCAAAGAATAACAGAATTAGTCCTGCAACAAATATCGGAAGAGAAAGCAAATGCAACTGCAAAGAATAAAATGTGTAGGACCCAAGAATGTAAATGAGAAGCGCTACTAAACAAAGTGATACACCCAAGAAATCATGTAAATAAGATTTCTGACTTGAAACCAAAAGTGCCTTTCTACTACGATAAAAAAAATAGGCGATTACAAAAGGCACCAGAAGGATGTATTGAGATTCAGCAGTAGAAAATGCAAGAATAAAAACCTCTTTAAAATCTTGAAAAAAAGCAAATAGAGGAATAGCCATCAATAATGAAAACTTGATAGCAACTGGAACAAAATTTGGCGATTTAATTCCATTTTGCCAACGATCCAGAGTCGCTGTTAATGCTTGGCTATCCATCTTTAAATTATTTCCTCGCTACAAATAGGTCTATTTGAAGCTCTAATAAACTTTAAAAACTTAAATCGTTTTTCTGAATCTTAATCAACACAAAATATGTTAGTATTAACAGAAAGAAGTAACTAATTTTATTAGAAAAGCAAATAGACAGCTTTTAAACCATTTAAATTAAAGGATAGAAAAATAGCAATGTTGATTGCAGGTGTTGACGAAGCAGGTAGAGGATGCGTTATAGGTCCTTTAGTAATTGCAGGTGTAGCGGTAAAATCAGAGAAACTAATGTTACTTGCGGAACTGGGTGTAAAAGACTCAAAACTTTTAAGTGCAAAAAAACGTGAAGCACTATATCCTGAAATTATAAAGTTAACTTTCAATCACCACGTGATAAAAGTCCTTCCAGATATTATTGATAAAGCAGTACTGAACCCTAAGAGATTATACAAATTAAACAGACTTGAAGCTAAAACAATGGCAGAGGTAATCCAAAAATTAAATCCGCAAGAAGCATATGTAGATGCAGCAGATGTAATCCAAGATAGATTTGGTGACCACATTCAAGAATGTCTAACTAAAAAAATCACAGTTATAGCTAAGCATAAAGCTGACAGAATTTATCCAGTTGTTTCAGCAGCATCAATTGTAGCTAAAGTGGAACGTGATCAAGAAATCGATAAATTAAAAAAAGAATTCGGCGATTTTGGAAGTGGATATGCATCTGATAAAAAGACGGTAGAATTTCTAAAGTCAGTACTAAACAGAGAACACGATTATCCAAGCTGTGTCAGGAAATCATGGGAAACTGCAAAAAGAACAAAAAAAGAAGTATTTATGCCACAAAAAGAGCTATTCTAAAAGACGATTATTGAGAAAACAAAAACATACAATTACCTAACATTTGGAAGAGAAAAGAAAAGAGATATTAACTGAACCGGTTTTAGCTACAGCGAGGAACAAGTATTTGATGCTGCAAACGCCCTTGATTATAGTTAATTTTAAAACTTATCTTGAATCCACAGGAAAAAGAGCGCTTCAACTTGCTAAACAAGCAGAGAAGGTATCAAAAGAAACGGGCACATGTATTGTTGTTGCACCTCAATTCATCGATTTAGTTAAAATCGCAGAAAATGTAGAGATACCAGTTTTTTCTCAACATATTGACCCAATTAAACCAGGTAACTCTACTGGACATATTCTAGCTGAAGCAGCGAAAGAGGCTGGAGCTGTAGGAACACTAATTAACCACTCTGAGAGGCAACTTAGATTATCGGATATTGACGCCATCATTACTCTTTGCCAAGAAAAAGGGCTTATATCATGTGTCTGCGCCAATAATCCATCAGTAAGTGCAGCAGTAGCATCTATGCAACCGGATATAACTTCTGTTGAACCGCCTGAATTGATTGGAACAGGAATTTCAGTATCAAAAGCTAAACCCGAAATTGTAACGGACACCGTAAATTTAGTTAATAAGATAAATCCTAAAACAAAAATTCTTTGCGGGGCAGGAGTTAGCCAAGCTGAAGATGTGAGAATTGCTCTAAAATTGGGAACACAAGGAATCCTTGTAGCTAGTGGTGTTGTAAAAGCTAAAGATCCATATAGCGTTTTAATATCATTTGCTGAAGCAACAAAAAGATGATCAGGTTGAGTTCAGTTGAAGGTTGAACCTGAATGTGCTGCCTGTCTTCTTTCTAGAGCAAAAATACAAACATATCAAGCCACTACAAATCCAGCATTACGATTTAGATGTCTTGCTGAAATCGTCAAGTTATTAAATAAAGAGTTTAAGCCCACGTCAGTATCAGCTGAAATTGGAACTAAGCGTGACCGAATAATAAGACAACTTACAGGATGCAACGATCCCTATGCATACAATAAAAAAATTGCTAACCAGAAAGCACTTAAAATGCTGCCTAAACTAAAAAAGATCGTTGAATCAGGATATAATCAACAAGAACGGTTTAAGAAAGCATGTTTATGTGCGATAGTGGGCAACATTATGGAATTTGACATTCCAGGCCATAAATTCTCATTGAATGATTTGGCAAAATGTGTCAGAGAAGCAAACAAAGACTTAGTCATCGACGATATTGATAAGACATACGAATTAGCAAAGAAGACTAAAAGTGTTTTATTCTTGACAGATAACGCAGGAGAAATAGTTTTTGACACATTAATAGTTGAACAGCTTAAGAACATGGGTTTAAAAGTAATTTGTGCAGTAAAAGGTGGACCAGTAATCAATGACGCCACTATTGAAGACGCTGAAATTTCTAATATAGATAAGCTTGTAGATGAATTGATAACTACTGGCTGTGACGCTGTAGGTCTACAGAAAAACGAGGTCTCTGCAGAATTCTTAAAAGTTTATGATTCTGCAGAATTAGTTTTCGCTAAAGGTATGGGATATGCAGAAACCTTAACAGAATACAAATTGAATAAACCTCATTTACTTATGTTCCGAACTAAATGTGTTCCAGTAGCTAATTATTTCTGTGTACCAAGAGATAAAAATGTGGCAAAGCTGCTGACATAATATGAATCTACCTGCCATAACATTTTCAAAGGAAAAGCTTTCAAATATAAACGAGGCCATAAAGCAGGAATGGTTAATCACTAACGGATTAGGCAGCTATGCCTCCTCAACAACTCTCGGAATTAACACTAGAAAGTACCATGGGCTACTTGTTGCTGCTTTAAATCCGCCTGGAACCCGTAATGTATGCCTATCTAAAATTGATGAAGATATTATTGCAGGCGTAAACATATACCGGCTTGGTTCCAATGAATTCCAAAACTCTATTTTCCCTAACGGTTACAAACATATTGAGCAGTTCTCATTCAATACCTTTCCAGTATTTAATTACCAGATAGACAATGTTGAGGTAAAGAAAACAATTTTTCTGCCATCCAAAAAAAATGCTGTGGCGATTATTTATCATGCAGTGAACAGAAAAAATGAAGAGATAAAAATAAGATTTTACCCACTTTTAACATGTAGACATTATCATACTGTTATTAATAAAAAATATAATCCGCTATATTTTAGGCAGCAAAACAGAAACAGAGTTTTTGAAACAGAATTCGAAAATCCAAATGTGACGGTTGTTTGCCGAATAAGTGAAGGCCAATTTGTAGATAAAATTAATTGGGTAGAACAACTGTATTATAGAGAAGAGTTTACCCGTGGAGAAGCTGCCTTTGACGACTGCTTCCAACCTGGATTTTTTGAGTTACAAGTACCTGCAAATTCTGAAAAAGACATTACAATAACATTTGCAGTCAGCTATCAAATTCAAGATGCTTGGGACAATTTGAATTTTCTTGGTGTTTCAACTTCTGAGACTGAAAAAATTTTGTTTCAAGAGTATAACAGGAAAACTAATTTTCTTTCAGAGTTCTATAATCGAAACCCTATGGTGCCAATAAATGAATGGCTAAACTGGGTATTACTTTCAGCTGATTCATTTATAGTTCAGGACCTGAATGAGAAAAAGGGTATTATTGCAGGTTACCCTTGGTTTGAACCGTGGGGTAGAGACACCTTCATCTCGCTTCCTGGGCTGATGTTAGTAACAAAAAGATTCGATGAAGCCAAAGATGTAATGCGGGATTTTATGCGCCTAATGAAAGGGGGAATCATCCCAAATTTTATAGCAGATAAAACAGGTGAACCCATTTACAATACAGTAGACGCAACTCTTTGGTATATCAATACTGTATTTAAATACGTTAAATACTCAGGTGATTTTTCTTTTGTTAAAAGAGATTTATGGGATAAAATGGTGGAAATAATTGAAAGCCATAAACGTGGTACAATGTTTGGAATACGTCTTGATGATGACGGATTACTAATGCATGGCCCCGGATTAACTTGGATGGATGCTAGTGTTGAAGGTAAAATGGTTACACCTCGAGAGTGTAAAGCAGTAGAAATTCAGGCGTTATGGTACAATGCCACAAAAATAATGGAGTTTTTCGCAAACAATTTTAACCAAATAGATTTAGCTAAAGAATATTCAGATATGGCTGAGTTAACTAAAGAAAGTTTCAATAAAAAATTTTGGAATCCTAAAAGTGGATGTCTTTATGATGTTATTCAGTTTGAAGGGACTGATTCAGCTATTAGACCGAACCAAATATTTTCAGTTTCACTTAGCTATGTTATGCTTAACAAGGAAAAAAATTCGAAAATTATTGAAGTAGTTGACAGAGAACTAGTTACAGCATTCGGATTAAGAACACTATCATTAAATGACCCTAATTTTGTGGGGAAATACATAGGCGACCGAAATAGTAGAGATAGAGCTTATCATAATGGAATTATTTGGCCTTGGTTACTGGGACCGTATGTATCAGCGTATCTAAAAGTTAGTGAATATGCTCCTCAGGCACGCAAATATGCTCTAGAAAAAGTTCTTTCACCTTTGTTTACGCAAGCGATACTCCAGAGTGGTTTAGGAACAATTAATGAAATTTATGATTGCGAGCAGCCAAATACACCAAGAGGATGTATTGCACAAGCTTGGAGTGTAGCTGAGCCATTGCGAGCATATATTGAAGACGTTTTACAGATTCAACCTAAAAATGAATCGTGCAAAGTTGCCTAAAAACCAACAAGATTAGACCTGCAGATTTAAGTTTTATATCGCATATTAGTAATAGACTCAATTGTTAGTTAATCCTGTAAAGAAAATGATTAACAAATTAAAGTTAAAGACTATTGCTAGACTAAACAGATGGCGAATAGCTTTTCTAGGCTTTATTCTAATTTACACTTTAATTTTGCTTTCAAACTTAACTAATCCGCCTATGCAATGGGATGAAGTTATTCACCTTAACTCGGGATCTTTTCTATATTGGGAAAATTATGATAAATTTGTTGTTAATGCTTTCTATCCACCCCTTTTTGATTATATAACATTTCTCTCTTTCAGAGCATTGGGGGTAAATCTTTTTGCAGCACGGTTAGTCCCAGTAATATTCTCAGTCCTTTCTTTATGGGCAGTCTTTGAATTAACATACCAGTTGTATAAGGGAAAAGTAGCCATACTTTCAACTATTATGTTAGGAGTTATGCCAGGATTCTTCTGGCTTTCAGGTATAGCTTTGACAGAGACAATGCTCGTTTTCTTCACCACAACAACAATTCTACTCTTCTACCGTTGGATTACAACTCACCAAAATAAAATGCTTGTTTTAAGCGGTTTAACTCTTGGATTAGGTTTTTTAACTAAGTATCAAATGATTGTTTCAGCATTAATATTACTTTTTAGCATATTTTTTTTAGCTAGAAACCAAATCAAGTATTCTCTGAAAAAATTCTGTGTTATAATAGGTACAGCAGTTTTAGTAGTTACACCTTGGATCATAATAGCTTATGAAGTTTATGCAACTCAAATATTAAATCAATGGTTTTATGCTTTACAAGTTGGGAACCCTGAACGTTCAGTATACAGTGAACGTTTTCCTATACCCATATTTTATTTAATAGATATGGTTTGGCCCTACGATACGCTGCATCCTATTTCTATTTTTATTTACGCAGCTGGATTATTAGGTTTAGTGTTTTTTGCTTGGCGCGGAAAACAGGAGGACAAATTCGTTCTAATCTGGTTTATCACTATCTACGTTTTTTTTAGTTTAATAACAAATAAAGAATGGCGCTATGTTCTACCTCTGTTTCCTACAATCGCTATATCAACATCTGTTCTTTTTTTAACTCTTTATGGTAAATTAGAAAATATTTGGAGGAAAAAAAATAGTAATGTTAACCGTGAAAAATTAGCAAAGTTAGCTGCAGGATTATTGATTACTTTTATGGTTGGTTCTGTCGCATATAGTGTTTATGACACATATGATTATGTTTCTAAATATCAGATAACAATTGACATTCAAGGAGCAACCAATTATGCATTAAACAATATTGAAGCTAATAAATCGATAATGGTTTTATGCCCTTTTAATTTTTTTAGCAGAGAAATGGTAAGGTTTTATCTTTGGGCTGACGGAGACAATGACATACCAGTCTTTCAGTATCCTAGATTACCTATCGATGCATACACACCAAAATTTAACATAACCGAATTTATTGAGATATGTAATAGAACAAAAGTGCAATATGTTTTCACATACGAATACGGCGGTACAGTACCTTACTTTAATACAACATTAAACCTACAGCAAATCTATCAGCAACTCTATGATTCAGGAAACTTCACCCATATATCGGATGAAACGACCTTTGGCTCAAATCCAAGAAGAATATTTATTCTTACATACGTAGGTTAAAGGTATAAAATTTATTTAGTGTACACTAAAGTTATGAGAGTAAAAAAAGTAATGGGAATGTTTTAATTGGCTGTAGCTTTTAAGCAATAAAACAGGTAATCACATTTGAGCAGCGAAAATAAATGTTCCAAATCATATGATAAATTCGTTGCAATCAACGAGTTAGCTAAACGTAGAGGATTTTTTTGGCCATCATTTGAAATCTACGGTGGTAGTGGAGGTTTTGTAACATATGGTCCATTAGGTACAAGACTAAAACAGAACATTGAAGCTAAATTGAGAGAACTATTTGTTAAAAAAATTGGTATTTATGAGATAGAGTCATCTGTAATTACGCCGGCCAAAGTTTTTGAGGCGTCTGGTCATGTTGCACACTTCAAGGAACCAATGGTTGAATGCCAAGAGTGTCATACACGTTTCAGAGCGGACCACTTACTTGAAGATAAAGGAGTGGGCTCTGCTGAAGCAGAAAAAATGAGTTTGGAAGATATAAAAATTGAGTTAGAAAATCGCAATGCAGTTTGTCCTGACTGCGGGTGCAAATTTACCAATCCCCAACGGTACCTAACAATGTTTGAAACTACCATAGGACCTTATTCAGGAGCAGTTGGTTACGGGAGACCTGAAGCTGCACAAAACATTTTTGTTGAATTCAACAGGCTCTACATTGCCGCTCGAGAACATCTTCCTTTCGGAGTCATACAGATTGGACATGCACTTCGAAACGAAATTTCTCCACGTCAAGGTTTAATCCGTCTCAGAGAATTCACGATAGCAGATTTAGAATTCTTTTTTAATCCAGAAGAATCATCTTGTCAACTACTACAAGAAGTAGAAAATGAAGTTTTACCAATTTTATTATGTGAAACACGCCTAAAAGAATCCGATAGTATAACAAAAATTACGGTACGTGAGGCACTTAATAAAAAAATAATTTTATCAGAGTGGCAAGCTTTCTTTATGGCACAAGCAAAATGCCTCTTAGTTGAACTCGGTGTACCCGCAGAAAAACAACGTTTCATAGAAAAACTACCATGGGAAAAAGCTCATTACAGTAGCCAAAGTTTTGACCAAGAGGTATTGGTAGACCGCTGGGGTTGGGTAGAGGTTTCTGGCCACGCATATCGTACAGATTACGATTTAGCATGCCACATGAAGGCTAGCGGGGTAGATATGACTGTATATAAGGAATGTTTTGAGCCGATTGAAACAGAAGAGATAATTGTTAAACCTATAATGGCTAAACTGGGTCCAATATACAAAAATGAGGCAGGAAAAGTTGCGGCTGAAATAGCCAAAATACCTGCCCAACAAATCATTGATTCCATACAGAGTACGGGTTCATTTGTAGTTAATAATTGTGAGATAAAAGCTGATCAGGTTGATATTATCAGACAAAAAAAGACTGATCGAGGAAAACGTTTCATACCTCATGTAGTTGAACCGAGTTTTGGCTGTGACAGATTATTCTATGTAGCGCTTGAATATGCTTATGGAATTAAAGACGATCGAGTTGTTATGAGTTTTCCAAGAGAAATTGCACCAGTCCAAGTTGGTATTTATCCATTAATGAGTAAAGATGGATTAGATTTCAAAGCCAAAGAAGTACAAAGACTATTATGTAATAACGGATTTATGACTGAATTAGATGAAACTGGTTCAATTGGAAGACGTTATGCAAGAGCAGATGAAGCAGGAATTCAATTGGGTATAACAATAGATTATGATACATTGAAAGATAATTCGGTAACTATACGTGACCGTGATTCATGGCGTCAAATAAGAATTTCACTTGAGGATTTAACAGAGCAACTCCACAGCTACTTTAAAGGCAAAGTTAACTTTGAAGAGTTAGGTAGCATAATCAAAAAATAAGCAGCTACCTTTTTTAATGTACACTTCTAAATTAAAAAGATATATCAGGTAGTATTGTAGCGGGAGATAAAAAGATGGTACTTCCAGCAGAAACAGAAGAACGCGTTAAACGTAGAGCTTTAAATGCTTGTCAGGATAACTTGCGAAAAGTAGTTGATGTATCAAGAAAGATTCCTCAACTTGTCGAATTCTTTGCGGGTGGAGATAAAGAAAACCTCAAAAAGCTTTCCAGCGAAATTAAAACAGGTGAAGAGGAAGTTGTCAAAGCAAGACGTATGGTTAGTCAAGAACTATCTGAAATTGGAGCCATACTATATGCCCGGGAAGACTTTCTAAGATTTACAAATTTATCAAGCGAAATAGCTGACTTTTCAGAGGGAATAGCCTATTATCTTGTGGAAATAATGGAACATAAATGGGTTATCCCGCCTGAAATTAGAAAGGATCTTTTAAAACTTTCTTTAGCAGTTTTAGATTCAATTCTAAAACTAAGAGAAACCATGATGGTTCTTAATTATGGTCCCCAAAAGACCCTAGAACGAGCAAAAGACGTGGAAATAGCAGAACGCATAGTTGATGATCAATACCGTGCATTAACTATAAAGGTTCTTGACAGTAAACTTGATACTCCAGCCTTGCTATTAATAAGAGAGATACTTCAACTGCTGGAAAATTCAGCAGATAAAGCTGAAGACGCAGCAGATGCCGCTCGCATGCTCTCATTCATAATGTAATAGGCAGACCTGTAATGCCGAAAATAAAGGTTGAGTTAATTGAAAACTTTTTAATTGTATGGGACTCTACTGAAGGCTCAAAACTATACAAAACAGCATACTATGGTAAGCCAGTCGGTATCCCAAAACCAAAAATTCCCGAGTTTGATGTGCCATTAATTTTAGATTTAATGGAAGGACTCTATTTAGCTGAAACAGATATAATAGAAATTTATGAGAAACCAGATGAAACAAAAGTAAATCTCAAAAAGTTACGACAGAAAGCAAAACAACTTTATGATGAATTCGAAGATAAATATGCAGTTTATCGGGATTTTAGAGAAAAAGGCTTGATAGTTACACCTGGGATAAAGTTTGGTTGCGATTTTGCAGTCTATAAATATGGTCCAGGAATAGAACATGCTCCGTATATGGTTATCGTTAAAAAGTCAGGAAGCGAAATTTCTGCTACTGAAATCGTTAAAAATGGTAGGCTAGCAACAACAGTGCGTAAACGTTTTATAATTGCAGTACCGAATTTGTCTTCAAATCAAATAAAATATCTAATGTTTAAATGGTTTAAGGCGTGAGTTTTTCTTAAGCTAATTAATTTAAGATAATTTTTTATTGAGGCATCATTGAAAGCGGGTTCAAATAATTTTAAAGGCAAATCATCTGAAGTTAGTTGGCTATTATTGTTTGATTTTGAAATTCGCCTTTGAGACATTGGTGAGGATACACTTTGGAAGCTTTAAGTGAACAGCCTGCCTCAAGTTCAACATCGTCAGCTATTACGCTCACTGAATTAATTTTGATTGGCTTGTTAGAGTTAGAATTAATTGCTACGTGTCTTCCTACTATACTGTCATAAATTTCAGCATTGTCGCCAATTATAACTCGATCCATAATAGCTGAATTCTCTATAATCACATTCTTCCCGATTCGTGTATAATTGTCTATACATGAATTGGCTATACTTACTCCATTTTCTATTTGGCAGTGTCTGCCTATCAGAACAGCTCCAGAAACAGCAATAGTCTTTTGTTTTATTTTCCGAATTATTTCGCCGCGTTTTTTCCCAGAATCATTACTTTCGCCCTGAACCCAAATTTTTTGGTTATCATTTATACGGCCACCGAAATCGGTTAAAGTTGAAAAACCTCCGTGAAGAAGATTTTTCATAGCTTCTAAGTAGTTCTTAGGTGTACCAACATCAAACCAGTTTCCTTTAAGGGTGTAACCGTATACCGGTAGACCCATATTTGTAACATAAGGTATGAAGTCGTAACCAAAGTCGAGGCGCCCTTTTTCTTTTATGATTTTTTGAATACCTTTTTCTTTGAAAATTTTTTTTACTTCAGGTGACATCAAATATAAACCCGTATTTGCAAGGTTACTGGGCGCATCCTTAGGTGCAGGTTTTTCAACAAAACGTTTGATATGATTATCAGTGTCAATGTCAGCAATTCCTAAGCCCTCAACATTATTGACTTCACGTAAAACTATAGTTAAGAATGCATTCTTTTTCTTGTGGAAATCTATCAGGTCTTTAACCTTCATATCAAAAATATTGTCGCCTTGAACTGCAAAAACAGGGTTATTCAGTTCGTAGTATTCCATATTTATTCTTGTAGAGTCTGCACTTCCTATATCTGGAACATTAGGCTGATATTTGATGTGAATGGGCGGTTTAATTTTGTAGTAAGCTGAGAAGCCTTCGCCAGATTGGAAGTAATCATATAAATCTCTATAATTTCTGTAGCCCTTTACGCCGAATATAAAATTTTTGATTCCCTGTTTTGCCAATGAAAGAAGAGAAAACTCCACCAAAGGTCTGTTGAGTAAACGTAGACATGCCTTACTTGTATCTGCTGTTAATGGTAAAAGCCGTGTTGCTTTTCCACCTACAGGAATAATCACTCGAATTTTATCTGGAGAATAATTATCGCCTACTAGTGGTGCATAATTGTCACTCAACGCTTAATCCGCCTTAATTCTTTAAGAAGGTTGTATAATAGAAGCTTTTAATGTTTCTCATATTACAAAAGTCCATGAAAAACCATTTTGATAGTAAATATGATATTAATTGAATAAATAATGTAAAAAATAAAGGGAGAAAATCAGGTAAGGTCTACAACTGAAATTTCTGTTAAATCAGTCAAAGTGTTAAGTTTTACTTGTGTATTTGATACTGTATAAAGTGTATTTCCTATGTACAGAGAACGAGTTATCCAGTTATTCTGCGTAGTATAGTAGTCAAAGTCATCCTTTAGGTAATTTTGTTCGTCAAGCAGAGAAATGTCGATATGTGTAATTTTACCTTTTAAAGTAAAACCACCATCCAAACTTACACTAAAAACATAAACCCCTTGCCAAACCATTTCACCATAAGCAGAAGCTCCGTATTGTTGTCTCTCAGTTTCAGTTACTATTGCTAAATTGATGGGGATCACCAGCATACCTTTGGCTTTGTCAAAGAGGAAAGCTTTATGATCATTTAGTGTTAACGAGTCAGTACCTCTATCACCAATAACATGGGTTGCTAGTTGAATTGGCTGGTTCACGTTTCCTACATCAAAGAGCGCGATTTTTACTCCCTGATACCACGCAAAATTGGGGTCATCGGTTTCAACAGTATCTTTGCCAACACCAATTAAATGGGTTTGATCGTAGGGATGTAAATAGTCAGAGTAGCCAGGAATTTTAAGTTCGCCAAGTACTTCAGGAGCTTCAGGTTGACTTAAATCTATTACAAATAAGGGATCAGTGGATTTAAAGGTCACTAAGTAACATTTGTCATCCATAAATCGGACAGAATGCAGATTTTCATTTGGAGCAAGCCCTTCAAGGCGCCCAACAATTTTTAGGTAAGAATCTAGAATGTAAACATTACTGATCTGAGTTTCACTGAACCAATTGGTGGCGATGCGGAAGTAATTGTTGAATTCATCCATGGAGTATTGATTTATAGTATTTCCAGGCACACTTCCTTCTGCTTTAGGTGATAAATCTAAACCATTAATTCCAATACTGTATATTGCTGTATATTGGCCTGAATCATTACTCCAATTGGGATATGTCACGTAAATATTTGATTCTGAAACATACATGGCACTTGCGCCGCCCATCATTACAGTTAAGTTAGTAGGGTTATGATTATCATTCATGATGTCTAACGCATAGAAGCTTGTGAAAGTAAACCAAGAATCCTGACTTTCCGAGTAGTATATACTTCTTGGAGATGCAGTATCTGATTTATTATTATCATAAATAACGGGTAGAGTGACGACTTCGTTGTAAATCGAAGCAGGCTGACTAATTACAGTGTAAAGATAATCGCCTATCATGCGGGAATTAAAGTAACTCCCGCTTACAGTTAAGTTTCTAACCAGAAGTGGATTAACCTTGTTGGATACATCATAGACATTGATGTAAGTGTTTACTTCACTGTTGTATGGTAAAAGCATAGCAACATCTGTGCGTTCTATATTATAAGTATAAAATTGATATTTACTAGCTAATACAACAAGCCTGTTTCCATCTTGACTAAGAAATAACCCTGCGGGTTGAGTGTTATTGCCTAAGGTGATTTTAGATAAAACTTTGCAGCTGTCTGGATTAGCATCTATAATGTACACTGAGTTTTCGATGGTAGATGAATCTTCTTTGTAGTAAAGATAATTATTCTGAGGTGTTGTTGCAACATAAAGATAGCTCCCGTCGGTCTTTACTGTGTCAGCTTCATCTACGCCTTCGACTTGAATGTTGGTTTTTGAGTAATCATTTGTTGATGATTCTAATCCATATGAACCTTGGTCTTGAGTTGTTGGAGCAATATTCTCTGAAGTAAAAAACCTAGTATCTAGAGGTCCTCCGCCATATTGAGTTATACCTCCAGAGTTAGTTTTTAGAAAATTTACTATCTCTTCACTAGATGAAAATTGTTTTAGGCCATCAGGTAAAGGAGTTTCTGTTGGTGGAAATATAATAGGTATTGTGCCATAAACATATACCATACTTACTAGTATTATCGCGGATAGGACTGCTACTGTTCCATAAACGCTTGTTTTTTTCTTGACTTCTCTTTGCACCATAGATTTATCCTCCTGAACTGAAGTATTAAATTGTTTATTTTAGCCTAAGTATACGAACAGGCTGTTCTAATTTTTAGAATGGTCTCATACCCCATACTCGATAAGCTTCATACCAGAATATACCACAGACTATAACTCCGAATATTATTATAAAGAGATTATCTCGTGTCAAGCTATTAACCATAAGGACTAAATAAAATACATAAAAAAGTGTGGAGAAAAGAGCATAGAAGAAATAACGTGGAAACAATAGCTTTCCAAGTTTCACGTAATGCCTTAAAACACCAATTTTTACTTGACCTACTAGTAAGTAGTGACCATCAATCTCCTGTTTTTCGACAAGCCCTAACTCACGTAGTTGTTCGAGATGGTGAAAGGCTATGCTTGGACTACTAAAATGTAATGCACGTTGAACTTCACGGACCCCCGCAGGATTTCCGTTTTTAAGAAGATACCAGTAGACTTTCCAGGCCTTACCTCGTAATGCATATTCTAGCCCTGTTTCACTGTTCGCGTTCAACTATTAAATGCCTCAGGGAACATATCGACTCCTGGGAAATATAAGTTCAACTATTTGATAGTGTGTTCTAACTATTAGACGGGTAGTACCATCTAATAGAAAAAATAAGTAGTTATATAATATACTTTAGAAGTGTGCACAATTAATTTTTTATCTTTAGCGTGCTAAATTATCTCTTGAGTAGGGCTGGGCTGGAGCACTTAAACACTATTGGTTGGGTATCTTTGTGACTGAGGTGCTAAAACCATTAAA
>JAAZBP010000212.1 GCA_012513715.1 Thermoproteota archaeon
GATAGTGTAAAGTAACGTATGAAAAACGTGATCTGATGCTATCAGTAAGAAAATCGCACCTTGAAAAGTGAAGACATACTAAAAGATTAAGACCTTGGGACTCTGTCCCAAACCCTGTCAGGGGAAATATGCATTCCCCCTGAACCCCCGCGTTAATGGGGCTCTGCCCCAAACCCCGTCCTCGCCGGAAGGCAGAGGGTCTGTTATACTAACAGACCCTGGACAAAAGGATTTGGGTGCAGTGAAGGATATCAAGGGTCTCCGGCTTCGCCTACGATAAACGAGCAAAAATCGCTCGCCCTTGACATCCCGAACCTCGCTGGCAAAAGGTTAACAAACTGCCTGTTTAGACAAAATCAACTGTTGAGACAACTCAATAAGTTTCTGCCATTTAGCAGGCATATTGGGGATGGATTCGAGCTCAGGGATGGAGTTTAAAGGCTGCCAGTAAGTATAGGGATGTGGACGAAGGAAATTGTAGTATGCAACAAAGAGTGCAACATGGTTATTGGAGCCTTCTCCACTGCCATAGCCATTGGTTATCTGATAGGAAAACTTGAATGTTCTGTTAAGACGCTCAATGATTTGCTTCAGCCAGCGATATTCCTCGGAGACAGGATCTTCATTCGTAAGGCCGATGACCTGAATCAGGTTGAAGTCCATATCCTGCAACATAAATTGCTGCTGTGCAAGTTTGTAGGCAGTATAACCATCAGCAGCAAACTTCAGAGCCTTGCCCGGGAACTCTTTGAACTTTGAAAATGCCATGCGCATAGCAAGGATACAGGGTCCCACATCACGGGTGTTGGATATTTGATACCCCAGTATGGACTTCTTAAGGGCATCCATAACGAACCAGACATAGTGACGAACACCTTTTACTTTTGTGTAGGTTTCATCGGCGGCCAGGTAGTTGGTGGGTTTGTAATCATAATCATCAACGAAAGGCTTCACAAGGGCTGCAGCGGTTTTTGCATAGTTGGCCACTGTGGTGTGGGATATGTTGACTCCATGCACTTCCAGGAGGGCTCTGGCGGTAGCCCGTGTGGAAAGCCCCAGATTGACATGGTATGTAAGGCAAAGACCCATGATGTGGGAGGAGAAATTCCTAAAATTCAGGTTGGTAGCGCCTTTGGGCAAGGAAGACAAATCTATCCTAAAGTAATCGATAGTGAATTCCCGGTAGATGTAATGGAGCTTGAATTTATGTTTGTCCTGCTGGTATTCGGCAAGATCTTCCGGAGGCAGTTTTCTGAGGTTTTCAAGGTAGAATGAACAGTTCTTGTTGACACACTTGTGAATGTTAAAATGCTTGCGGTCCTTCTTTCTGACGAGAATGTTTCCGCAGAATGGGCAATAAAAAACTCCAAGCTTCGGCTTAGGAGAGCTTTTGAAAAAGGTATTATCACAGACTTTACAAAGGAACTGACCTCGCCCGCCAGTGTTGTCATAAATGTAGATAGAAGGAGCGCCGCAATGAGGGCAGATGACATCTGGAGGGGTAATATTACCTTTGCGTGGCTTGACTGGTTTAAGCTCCTTACCGGAATGAATTCTAAAGTTATTGAGAAGGACTTTGTAATCATAGGTTCTTTCAATTTCCGGCTTTACTAAAAGAGGCAGCTTGTCCACGGTAAGCTTATTATACTTAGGGCTGGTAATATCGTACTTTGAAGACTTTAACGGTATGTTTTTCACAATGAATAGCAGTAATTGTTGAATTTGAGCAAATAAAAATTGATTGTATGCTACTAAAACTGATATAATTGAGTTCACAATGACATCCTCTCCTTTTGGGTTTTTGGTGTTGTGGTAGACTCAATTATACCAAAAAGAGGGGGGGCATTGTTTTTTTATATCAAAAAACTTTGAATTTCTTGCAAATAGCATACTTCAATATAAACTAAGTGTAATTAAATTTACACTAAC
>JAAZBP010000213.1 GCA_012513715.1 Thermoproteota archaeon
GAGCCTGTGTGAAAATTATAACTAACTGTTTACCAGCTTGAATAATTACGGCTTAACTATCTTTCCATTGTTAGGCCTATTTTCTAACAAGCGCCTGAATCAATACTTCAACCCCAAGAATATTTAGAGCTCTTCTTAAATTATAAACCATCAAAAGCAATCCAACCTCTCCACC
Organism: Thermoproteota archaeon; assembly: GCA_012513715.1. Lineage (GTDB taxonomy): Archaea > Thermoproteota > Bathyarchaeia > Bathyarchaeales > Bathycorpusculaceae > Bathycorpusculum. Next base: position 176 of record JAAZBP010000213.1, read on the forward strand.
AACCTTACCCATACCCCTCAACAACAAATAAGGCGCACCAAAAGCCCTCTTAATTGTCCCAAACGTATGCTCAACCACCTTCTTGCGCTCATCCATAATCTCAGGATACAACTTCATCCGCCTTCTCATATCATCAACAACCCCCTCATGAACCCAACGAGAAATCACTCGACCCTTCTTATTGCTCGTACACTTAGTCCTAAAAAAACTGCAAGAAGAACAAACACCCTTTTTACAGCTAAAAATTCGCCTCTCCATTTTATCCTGATATTTAAAGTAAAGCAGCTGTCCAGCCGGACAAACATACACATCAGAGCCTTTATCATAGCGGAACTTGTCAGCCGTAAACTCTGGTGATACTATGCTGCCTCCGCTTCCAGAGCGTTTAACTGCAACAAAAGGCGTAACTCCATTATCGACACACTGCTTAATCTGAACAAAATCATAATAGCCCTTATCAGAAACACAATCAATCTGCTCAACACCCAATGTTTCTTTAGCGCTTATCGCTACACCGCTGAGTTGATTTAGGTCTGAGGCTTGGTTTGTCACTAAATAATTAACGATCAAGTGATTTTTTGAATCCACCGCTGCCTGCATGTTATAGCATGACTCAACTCTGCCGTGATTCATCATTTGCCGACAATCCGGATCAGTTAATGCTATTTCTGTTTGACCGCTCTTTTGCATCTTATCAAGAACTGCTTGTGACTTCTCTTTTTTCTCAAGTAACGCTGCTAGCTTGTCTACTTTATGTGCCTTAGCGGGTTCACCAACTTCATTACTTGTCTGTTTCTCATCAAATGCATCTTGCTGGTCTGAAGCATCAAGCTCTTCAAGGTAGTGGGTTACTGATTTTTCCATGAGTTTTATTCTGTTTGCAAGCGCTTTTTGTGTGAAGGCTTTATAACTGGAGTTAACTGCCAGCAATTTTGTGCCATCAACTGATACTTGTTTTTTGCCAAAAAGGCCGAGATTTTTGAGGAAAGCTACAAACTCTTTGAATAGAGCAGTTATGGCTGTTGGGTTGTCTTTTCTGAAGTCAGCTATTGTTTTGAAGTCAGGTGCTAAGCTTTTTAGAAGCCACATGCATTCAAGGTTTGTTTTGCATTCTCGTTCTAGTTTTCTGCTTGATCGTATGTGGTTTAGGCCTCCGTATAGGTAGAGTTTGCAGAGGTCTTTTGGGTTGTATGAGGGTCTTCCTAAGTCTTTTGGAGCTGAGTGGGTGAAGCCTAGTTTTTCCATGTTAAGTGTGTTTATGTAGGCGTCTATGAATCTGATGGGGTTGTCTGGCTCTATGTATTCTTCTAGGGTTTTGGGTACTAGGAATGTTTGGTTTCTGGATAAGCCGTCAACATAGTTTTTGGCTTGGTCGTCCATTTTTTCACCGTTGGGTTTGTCAGCCATTGCTATGTTTCTAGATTTAAGGTTAACGGCGTTCTATCGCGCTAGGAGACTTTTCACACAGTCAC
>JAAZBP010000214.1 GCA_012513715.1 Thermoproteota archaeon
GGTTGGCCAGGATGTGCTAAATAAATTTTTACCATTTCAATCAACCCAAAATTTCCTTCCACTCGTCAGGCAACTGCTCTAAAGATACTACGTGCTTATCTAACAGTTCAATCCATTGTTGTTTTATGACAGACCAATCAAATATTTTTATTGCTCGTTCTACTTCTTTGAAGCCCATGTTAACTCTAAGTTGTTTATCGTCATATAATCTTTGTGTCTTTTTAGCAATATCGTATGGGTCACAAATTACTCCTTCTACACCATTGTAACTTCCCATTGTTACTGGACATTTATTGCTATCTGGAAATACAGGCGCTGGACTCAATAAACCTGTTCCGCCTAGAATCTCTGGAAAAGTTGTCGCTTCTAAAGCTACAGTTGGTACACCACAAGCCATTGCTTCAATTAAAGGTACCCCAAAACTTTCCATTCCACCAAGCATCCAAAAAGCGTCAAAGGAATTGTATAATTGTGGCATAACTTCTGTGGGCAAACCTTGCTGAGTAAATATGACATCTTTGCCTACTACTAATCCCAAATCTATCGCTTGTTGAACTAAATCATACTCGCCTTGACCTGTTGGTTGTGGAAATGTGTGTAGAACTAAAATCGTTTTATCTTCTTTACCTTTTCTGAATAGAGCAAAAGCTTGTAGATATTTCTCAGGATTTTTACGAACTATATTTTTGAAAACACCACCAACTACAAATTTGCCTTTGAAGTTAAAATTAGTTCTTAATTGCTCTCGTTGTTCTTCTGTGTATGGTCTGAAAAGTGTTGTGTCTACTCCGTGATAAATAGTTTCTGATTCTATGCCATTTTCTGCTAAGATTTTTTTTCCAAAATTAGTCATGGCTACTACTACATCTGCTTGTTTCATAAATCCAGTCCAATTCGACGGCCACTTTGTTTGCTTGTTTTCAGCGTCCCAAACGTGCCCATCTATCACTGGATAATAAATCCAAGTAGGTTTGCTTGGGATATTCTTTAAGATTTCAGGCAACCATCCAACCATTCTTGTATCGGCTTGAGTTAACAAAACATCTGGTTTTAATTGACTTAAAATAGAAGGTAAAACATCTCTTCCATAGTAATCATTTCCTGTTGTTGGCAACATAGTATAATTTCCGCGTTTTATAGGTTCTTCATAATGGAAGCCCCAGCCCAAAAGGTAAGGGTCGTACTTTGGTGAAACACCATTTAAAATATTGTGCATTATACCTCCAAAGCCTGTTTTACTAGAAGCATCAGTCATTCCTAATATCTTTGGTTTTGGCATTGACTGTTGTTTTTGTTCAGACATTTCTTTTTCTATACCTCCACTTATTTTTGTTTTTATTACTCTCGTTTTCACTGATTAAAAATTCTTTTTGAAAGCCCATTTTAAATTCTCCTATGTTGTATTCTCTCCAGGTTTTAACATTTTTACATAGCGGATTCCACCAAGCTCTTTTTCTACGAGCTTGTTGTATCCTCTAAATTTATCTAAAAACTTTGTTACTGTCACTTTAGATATCCTCCATTCGTCAGAACATTTACTTATGAACTCTGATTTAAGAATCCAGCCATCTGAAGTATGAGGAACAAATCTTCTAAACAGCGCTTGTGCCTTTTGTAGGTAAGTCATTTCTTTAGAAGATAATTTATAGAAATCAGACATTTCCTCTACCCACACCATTAAATCTTTGAATAATAAATATAAAACTGAAAAGGCATAGTTTACATCTTCAATCTCGACTTTATTTCCATTTCTATCACACATATGGTGGAACGCTAAAATAGCCAAATAATTATCATATCTTGGAATGAAAGTTGCCATTATCTCCTTAACTTTAGGATGCGCATTTTTGATTATCTCATAAAAAGCCTTGATTTTTGCCTTCATAACTGGTCGTATATTAGGATTAAATGAAGCGTCCACCTCGGAATATTTGCTTCTAATTTCCTGCAAAACTTGACCTAAACTTTTAATATCAGGTTCTGTAAAAATTCTAGTTCCCAATTTTTCCACACGCTGATATTCCACTCCTTGCCTTTCTACGATTGGAACATCTCGTGGATATAAAATGATTCTTTGAAAAAAACCTTTATTCAATATAGTTTCCAAAACCCCAGTCAAAGGGTGGCTTGTTATTAGTAGAGAACAAGAAGGATAAAATTCTATTTGGTCACCATGCGCTAATTTTTTTGTACACTTCGACTGTTCGGAACCTAGAGGGTTCAACGCTTTCTGAAACCAAGTCATAGCATGGGCGGAATGCGAACTTCGTTCCATGAGCATTGAACCCTCGTCGAAGTGAAGTAGTTCAGCAGTAGCTAGTTTTCCCATAACTTTATTGTAAACAGTTTTCTTTGTGCCTGTTTCTTCGTCTAAGATTTCTTCCTGCTCAATCGTGCCAATCAATGCGGCGTCTGTTGCCTCGTCTACATCATCTACATCTATTCCAGCCTCTTTAGCAACTTTAGAAATCAAACCCCAAGGAGTTGATTTTCCTGTTGCTGATGGCTGTATAACAAAAAGACTAACTCTTGGGTCTACATATATTGGTCCAGAATAAATCTTGCACTTTTTAACTGCCAACCCTAAAAGTATGTGAGCCGCCAATCTCCCATACGTTGAATTTCCGAAACTATAAAGCCCAAAGGTTTCGGTAAACTTATCTAAAAATCTCGAAGTTGATTTTTCACCTGTCATAATCCCGCCCCTTTACAATTATCATCACAACATAGACCTTCGCCTTTCAAAGTTTCGCATTTTGGAAAAACAAGGTCTAATCTCCTATAACACCAGTGTGCCTGATGTTCTTCAAAGACACAA
>JAAZBP010000027.1 GCA_012513715.1 Thermoproteota archaeon
AAAAAGACCGAATAGTTGCTTTAGTTGCAGTTGCTAATAAAAAAGATAATTACAACGAAATGGATGTGGTTTCAATTGCTTCAATCGCTACTGATATGTGGCGTTTAATTCAGAGAAAGGCCGCGGTTGAACGTTTGGCTGAGAGTTCTCGTGAGATTGAGGTTGTTAATGAGAAGCTACGTGTTTCTGGCAGCTTGGTCCGTCATGATATCCGCAACAAACTTACCATTGTCTCAGGACAAGCATACCTTCTCAAAAAGAAGCTTTCTAATCAAGCTGATGTTGTTGAAGCCCTAGTAAAAGTTGAAGACGCTGTTAAAGCTACATCTAAAATTTTTGATTTCGCCAGAATGTACGAACAGTTGGGTGTTGAAGCCCTAAAGTTTATAGATGTTGAAAAAACTGTTACTGCAGCAGTTGCCCTCTTCTCAGACTTTCGATTCAAGCTTGTTAATGGTTGTGGCGGATTGTTTTTATTAGCTGACTCTTTTTTGAGGCAATTATTCTATAATTTAATAGATAATACAATAAAATATGGCCAAGAAGCGACAGTTATTAAAGTATTTTTTGAATTCACTGACCTGGGTGACTTGAGATTGATTTACGAGGATGATGGAGTTGGTATTCCTAAAGAAAATAGGGATAAGCTCTTTACTGAAGGTTTCAGTACCGGGGGAAGTACTGGGTTTGGTTTGTTTTTGATTAAGAGGATGACCGAGATTTATGGTTGGACTATAACCGAGGAAGGTGAATATGGTAAAGGTGTTAGATTTATTATGACTATTCCAAAACTAAATAAGACTGGCGAACAAACCTTCCAAGTAAAGTCCCGGTAATAGCCCATAAAATAGTACTGTTCAATTAAAATGAATAGTTTTCAAGTTTTGTATCCTCTTTGTTTAATATACTGCCACAGCAGATCTATTTGCTTAGTCAAATCAACGCATGTAGTTTTTATTTTATGTTATTGTTTTTCCCCAAAGGTTCTCAGAAATGATGTGTCCATGATATTTAGAAAGTTGTGACAGGTTATTCTCTACAAACATTTCCTGATTATAAATGCACAATGAACTAATGTTAAAATTAAATGATTTCCCAAGTGAAGATTCATACTTTAACAATTCAGAAATTTTATTGTTATCAATGAATGTTGCCATTTCACATGCAGCATGTAAGCCTCTAAATCCCTCTTTTTCTTTATCTTTAAGTAACCTTAACCAATTATCAAGAATTATTTTATGGTCAGCTTTTCCTTTTTTTAGATAACAATCAGAACTTGACATAAATAGTAAAGCGTTTTGAGGTAAATCATTTATGTCAACTCCTAAACTTTTTAGTGATAAGACTTCATCATCAAAATTTTTTTCATCAACTACATAAACACTTGCGCATCCTTTTAGTAGTCCATTTCTTAAATGTGAAAATACTATATTTTGTTTGAATTGTTTATCATTGCACAATGCAAACGCATGATCTTTCAAAGTTAATTGCTCAATATAGATTAACGGTTGATTTCTTCTTTTAACTAAACGTTTTACTTCTCGAATAACATCTTGTAGCAATTGGCCGCGGTATGTAAGTTGATATTTTTTTGTTTGCGGTTCAAGCTTTATGAAACCTTTTAAACTTCGTAGATGATACCCAAATCTTCCATGTTCAAAATCTTTTTCGCAAATATTTAATAATTGAGTAAAAGACAAATTTTTTTCGGCTAAAGCTTCAATTATTTTTCGGTTTGTAGGATGTTTCATTGCTTTCTGAACTTCGTTATCCCAAATTTCCGCTCCGCTAATAAGCCTTCACCTAAAGACGATAATTTGTTTCTGTATTAATTATAAATCTTTAGTGAAGCTTTTTTCACTATTACGTTATTTATGGGTTTTAAATTTGAATTTCCGGAAATAATATGCCTTATTTTTATTGTTAAATATACCTGGTTTTTTAATCCATAATCTATTAATATTTATAACTTCATAATATTTACGATATGTCTGACTGCGTGACTCATTCTTCCAATTCACAGACGCATAGTATTGTACGTGTTTTGCTTGTCGACGATGATGTCTCTGTTTTAGATATTTCAAAAGAAATTCTGTTTGATATGGGCAAATTTGACATTGATTGTGCATCAAGCGTAGATGAAGCTTTTCTAAAAATTAAAGACAAAAAATATTCTGTCATAGTTTCCGATTATGAGATGCCTCAAAAGAATGGCTTGACCTTTTTAAAAGAGTTAAAAGAACAGAAAATCAAGATACCCTTTATATTGTTCACTGGAAAAGGTAGAGAAGAAGTAATTATAAACGCTCTTAATTTAGGTGTTGATTACTACATCAACAAGCAAGGTTCGCCTGAATCTGTTTATGGTGAATTAGTTTATGGCATAAATTTATTGGCTGAACGCAAAAAAGTAGAGGTAGAACTAGAGCAAAAAAGACAAATTTTAGAACACGTTACAGCAAACGTAAATGTAGGTTTATCACTTATAGATAAAAACTACAATATTGTATGGACAAACCGTGTAATGGAAAATATTGTAGGTCCTGCTACCGGCAAGATTTGTTATTCAACTTTTAATACCCTAAATCAGGTTTGTCCAGATTGTGGTGTAAAAAAAATCTTTGACGGTTCAAATTTTGATGTTCATCAATTTCAAGGGTTCAACAAAAACGGTGACCCATACTGGCTTGACTTAGTAGCGACAGCTATAAAAGACGACCAAGGCAAAACCACCGCTGCACTAGAAATGTCAATCAACATAACCGAACATAAAAAAACAGCACTAAAGATTCAACAGCAAAACAAAGTCTTAATGGGTGTTAACAAAATTTTCAAGGAAGCTCTAAGTACAAATAGTGAAGCGGAACTAGGTCGGCTTTGCCTTTCTGTAGCTGAAGAAATTACTGAGAGCAAATTTGGTTTCATCGGGGAAATAAAACCAAACGGCTTTGAGGATATAGCTCTTAGTAATCCAGGGTGGACCGCATGTCAAGTGATTGACGCTGGAGGTCATCGTAGACAACCTGGTATCCACACAATCCACGGGGTCTACGGGCGTGTTTTAAGCGATGGTAAAAGTCTTCTTACTAATGACCCGTCAAGTCACCCTGATAGTATTGGTTTACCTGGTGGTCATCCTCCATTGTCATGTTTTTTGGGTGTTCCCCTAAAATTTGATGGTAAAACAATCGGTATGGTTGGATTAGGTAACCGTGAAGGTGGATACAGTAAGACTGAACAACAGATGTTAGAAGAGTTGGCGCCTGCTATTGTTGAGGCCTTGATGCGTAAACGTGCTGAAGATGATTTACGTTTAAGTGAAGAAAAGTATCAGGTTTCATTTAATGCTTCTATGGATGCTTTGATGTTGGTAAATGAGAATGGTTTTTTTGATTGTAACAAAGCCACTTTGTCTCTTTTTGGCATTAAAACTGTTGAAGAATTTATCAAATATTCTCCGGCTAAGTTGTCGCCTCCAAAACAGCCTGATGGGTCATCTTCAAAACATTCTTCATTAGAACACATAAGAAAAGCGTTTGAAACTGGGGAAGACCGGTTCTTTTGGGTTCATAAACGATTGGATGGTGCACAATTTTTAGCTGATGTATTGCTGACTCGTTTGCGAATGAAAGAGAAAACAGTTTTACAGGCTACAGTTCGTGACGTTACAATAGAAAAAGAGGCTCAGGATCGGCTAAAAGAGACTGAAGAAATGTACCGAACTTTACTCAATGATGCAAACGTTCTTATTCAATCAATAGATGCTCACGGCAAATTTCTTTTCGTCAATGATAAATGGAAAAATGCATTATATTACACCGAAGATGATCTGGTTACTCTTAATGTTGTAGATATAATCAAAGAGAATAATCGCAGTGACTTTAAAACTATCTTAAAAAAAGTTTACCTAGGCAAATCAATTAGTGATTTTGAAACCGTTTTAGTAACAAAAACCGGTCAAGAAATTATTGTTAACGGGAAAGTCTGTCCCTTAATCAAAAATGGGACGGTGATTTCCATTTTTGGTTTTTTTGTAGATATAACCGACCGTAAAAAAGCTGAAGTTGCACTAAATGAATCCATGAATACTTTAATTTTTATTAATGAAAAGTTAAATGTTGTTGGTAGTTTAACTAGACATGATGTCCGCAATAAACTCAGCATTGTGTCCGCTGTTTCTTACCTCTTAAAAAAACAATATCCAACTGACCCAAAAATTGTAGATGCAATTAACAAAATCGAGAAAGCTGTTGCAGGTTCGGTGGAGATTTTTGATTTTGCAAAAATGTATGAACAAATGGGTGTAGAGAAGTTAAAGTATATAGACGTTAACGAAACATTGTTTGAAGCTTTTTCGTTGTTTCCTGATTTTGGTTTTGAGCTTGTTAATGGTTGTGGGGGTTTGTTTTTGCTTGCTGACTCATTTCTGAGGCAGCTATTCTATAATTTCATAGACAATACCTGCAAATACGGTCAGAAAGCAACTACTATTAAAGTAACCTTTAAGAAAGATGTGCATGCTACTTTGAAATTAATCTACGAAGACGATGGCGTAGGGATTTCCTTAAAGAACAAAGGTTATCTTTTCAAGCAAGGTTTCAGTACAGGAAATAGTAGCGGTTTTGGTTTATTTTTAACTAAAAAGATGATGGACGTCTATGGGTGGTCGATTGCTGAGGCGGGCAAGCCTGGTGCTGGTGTGAAATTTGTTATAACTATTCCTAAATTTAATAAAAACGGAAAACCAAACTATAAAATAACCAAGTAAACAAGTTATATTATTAAAAGTAACTCCGTCCTTCTTTTTAATTATTCCCGGTTTCCATTTCTTATTTTATATATTATAAATTAATAAATAATATTAGGAGCGGTAACGTGGATTTACGTTAAGCGGTGATATGGCAGAGTTGGCGTCTACTACTGGAGACAGTATAGTGCGTATCTTGCATGTTGATGACGATATTTCTACCTTGGAGATTTCAAAAGAAATTTTAGAATCAGAAAATAACTTTAAAGTCACTACCGCAACATCTGTTGACCAAGCATTGCGCATTATGGAAAAAAATGTTTTTGATGTTATAGTTTCAGATTATGAGATGCCACAGAAAACTGGTTTAGATTTCCTTGAAAATCTGAGAGCAGTTGGAATAACAACTCCATTTATTTTATTTACCGGTAAAGGCCGAGAGGAAGTTGCTGTCAAAGCTTTGAATCTTGGCGCAGATGGGTACATTAACAAACACGGTAACCCCGAGACAGTATATGGTGAACTTTCACATCACATACGTCAACTTGCTATAAAGTACCATCTGGAACATCGGTTAAAAGAGCAAACTGAACGGCTCGAGAAAGTTTCTTCTCAAATGCCTGGTATGTTATATCAGTTTAAGATGCAACCTGACGGCTCATGGTTTATACCATTTTCTACTGATGGTATAAGAGACATTTTTGGTTGCTCTCCACAGGATGTCCAAAATGATATTTCTAAAATTTTGAAAGTTATTTACCCCCATGATTATGACCATTTCATAAAAACGATTAAAGACTCAGCTGACAATTTTACACCCTGGTACTGTGAATATCGTGTCCAAGTGCCCGGTAAGCCTCTTCGATGGATGCTAGGTAAATCTGTACCTGAAAAACAAGCGGATGGAAGTGTACTCTGGAGCGGTTATAACGTTGATATAACCGAACAAAAAAATGCAGAAACCGCTATAGCTCAAAACGAGTTACGCTATAGGACTTTGTTTGAGAACTTTTTTGATGGTGTAATGTTGACTGTACCTGATGGAACCATTTTAGATGCTAATCCTGCAATGTGCAGAATGTTAGGTATGTCAAAAGAGGAAATTATCAAAGTTGGACGTGATGGTGTAATAGTCAGGGATGAAAAATTAGTTTCTGCACTCAAAGAACGCGAACAAAAGGGAACTGTTAAGGCTGAAATAACCTTCAAAAGAAAAGATGGTACAACATTTCTCAGCGAAACTTCGTCAACTGTTTTTTTTTGATGCAGACCATAAACCGCGAACAAGTATGCTTGTTAGGGATATAACCGAACGCAAAATGGCGCAGGAATCTCTTGAACATAGGTTGATGTTTGAAGAGATAATGGCTAAGATCTCTACTTATTTCGTGGGAAATATTCCTTTTGATGAATCAATCAATTATGCTCTGGGTGAAATCGGCAAAATAATGCATGCCACTAGCGCCTCTGTTTTTATGTTTGATAAAAATCGAGCTTCAATAAGCAACACCCACGAGTGGTGCGCTGAAGGAGTTACCCCCCAAAAAGAATATCTGCAAAATATCCCAATTAAAATTTTTTCTTGGTGGCTGCAAAAACTTGGTAAAGGCGAACCAATTACTGTAACAGACGTATCTTTGATGCCTCCTGAAGCAAAAGCTGAAAAAGAGTTTCTGAAAAAATACAATACAGGTGCTATACTCATTTTACCATTTACAATAAAAGGTAAACTTGAAGGTGTAGTTGGGTTCGATAACCTTGAAGCCTCCAGTCGCTGGTATTATGACGACTTAAAGTTAGTGGAGACATTTGCTCAACTTATAGGCAAAGCTTTTGAAGTTAAAAAAACTGAAACTGCCTTGCACGCGAATGAATTAATGTTTCAGTCTATAACAAATTCAGTTTTTGATGCTATATTCATTTTCGATAAAGAGGACATTATTGCTTATTGGAACCCTGCAGCTGAAAAAATTTTTGGTTACACAAAAGAAGAAGCGATTGGCAAAAAAGTAAGCGGCTTACTTATTCCTAATCGGTTCATTAAAGACCATCAAGTTTTTTCGAAAAAAATATTCAATGGTTCTTCTGATTCTGGACGCATTTGGAGTTTTCAATCTCTGAGAAAAGACGGCGTAGAGTTTCCAATTGAAATCTCTTTTGCTCCTCTTCACTTAGGGGGTAAATTATTTGTTACAGCTGTTGCAAGAGATATGTCTGCTCGTAAAAAAATTGAAGACGCACTTGCAGCAAGTGAATATAGATTTCGTGAGTTTGCAGATTCGTTGCCTGAGATAGTTTTTGAAATCAACTCTGAAGGCAAACTTACCTATGTAAATAGGCGTGCTATTGAACTTACAGGGTATACTCTTCAAGAGGTTGGTGGCAATTTTGCTCTTATCAACTTGCTTATTCCAGAAGATCGAGAGCGAGCTTTTACGAACATTAAAAGACTTCTATCTGGAGGAATTAACCCCCATAGTGATTATTATCTCATGAAGAAGGACGGATCTGCTTTTCCAGCTAGAATCTCAGCCTACCCTCATATTATTAATGATGAAGTAATTGGCGTCATTGGAATAGCTGCTGACATTACAGATACTAAAAATGCTGAAGAAGAGTTAGCGCAGAGTCGGCGTAAATTAGAGATTCTGAATGAGAAACTTCATGTGGTAGGTTCATTTACTAGGCATGATGTCCGCAACAAGTTGATGGTTATTAGGGGGCAGTCTTTTCTTCTTAAAAAGAAATTAGGTCAGGACATGGAATCAACAAATCTTTTAAATTCTATTGATTGTGTAGTTGACTCTGCAAATCAAATCTTAGAGTTCAGTAGTTTATACGAAAAAATAGGTTCTGAGGAACTAAGACCAATTAATGTTATTGAAAGCTTCAATCAAGCTGCCGCCCTTCATCCCAACATTAAGAGCGTCAAAGTTGTGAATGAATGTCGTGGATTGATTGTAACTGCTGATGCTTTGTTGACCCAAGTTTTCTACAATTTTATAGATAATTCTTTGCAACATGGTGGTAAAGTTACAAAGATACGCTTATACTGTGAAAAGATATGTAAAGACATTAGATTAGTCTATGAAGATGATGGTGTTGGTGTACCTATTGCTACTAAGCCACAGCTTTTTCTTCAAGGTTTCACTACTGGGTCTGGTTTAGGTCTAGGTTTGAAACTTATAAAGAGATTAATTGAAGTTTATGGTTGGTCTATTTCTGAGGAGGGTGAACCTGGTTCTGGTGTAAAATTTGTGATTACAATTCCAGGTTGATTTTGCTGCTTTGTTCTTGTTGAAATTTAGCATGTGATTTGTTCTGCTTTTTTGGTTTTCTTTAATTTTACTGTATTTTGCTGTCCTGTTTTATGTTTGTTGGTTGTATTCTTGGTCTCTTCACACAAAATTTTTATACTTGTATAGTTATGCTATACAACAATGAATTGTATAGTTCAGGTGGTAAAAATGGTTGATGAAAAAACAAAAAGACGAATGGGAATCTCTCCAAAAACGCAAACAACCTCTATAGCAACACTACCAGAAACCGGTTTCCTATCCAGAGGAATGGACAGTATATTCGATGACTTCCGAAGGTCATTCGACGACCTATTGAAGCCTTTCTTTCCATTATACTCTGACTATGAACAAACAATAACTCTACCTGCTAGATATGCGCCAG
>JAAZBP010000215.1 GCA_012513715.1 Thermoproteota archaeon
GGCCCACAGGGTGATTGATTAAGAAATTACATCGGTTAATATTAGAATTATGTTTCTATTTTTGCAGTTATTACTTGAATTTTGCTTGGAAGACTGAGTGAAAGAGGTAAGTTATGATTGGCAGATTAATTAAGACACGGAGACCGTTTAGCCAGATTTGAAAGTAAATCAGTATGCCCATACTTGTACTTAGAGTATAGATTAAAGTGAATAAGGTGAAAGCTATGCCCCATTTCTTTGTAGATAGTAAAGCTGGAATTGAGATGGCCCAAAGTGTGATTTCTATCCAGTTGTTTAAGTCTGCAACATCGCCGTTTACTATCAGTAAAACCATGAATAGGATGTTTATTATCATCCACGCAACAATTGCATATAGTGTTACATCGCGTTTAGTTTTGGTTTGACTCACAGTATTTTTCTCAGTTGGAATTTATTATAAATGAGGTTATAACTTTATCGACATAAAGAGGAAGCTGCTTTTAGGATAGGGTAGGAAAATTTTTAAAATTGCAGTCTTCAAGTATGCTATTGCTGTGAAACCTGCGTGAACATCAAGAACATAAAATCATTCTTAGTTGTGCACTACCAGTTTGTAGGCGTCTTAATTGCCAGTTTCTTAATCGCTGTTTCTATGGGGACATATACTAATTGGGATGCCCAGCTTGAGTATGAAGCAGTCACAAGTATACTTACAAGAGGATTCCCGTATGTCACCACGGGTTTAATGATTAATCAGCCTCCTTTAGGTTTCTATACAGCAGCAGTAGTTTTAGTCGCCCTTGGAGAGCCATACTTGAATTGTGTCGGGGTAGCTACTGCTTTTGGGCTTGGATGCGTTGTACTCCTCTATGTTTTAGGCACATTACTTTATGGAAAAAAGACAGGTCTTGTTGCTTCTGCACTTTTTGGGTTAGTTCCATGGCATGTTTACATGTCAAAAATTTTTTTAATCGATAATCAATACCTGTTTTTGGGTTTATTATTTCTGATTATGGGCATATTGGCTGTTAAACATAATTCTGAAAAGTTAGTGGTTTCTGCAGGAGTTTTTTTTGCTTTAGCGTTTTTAACTAAACTCTATGCTGTTTTAATGTTGATTCCGCTTGTACTGATAGTTCTGTTGAATCGAAAAGAAAGCAACTTCAAATTGACTGCGCGTAAAGTGGCTTTGTTTATTTTACCTTCGATTATTTTGCAGATTATATGGTTTGGAGTTTTTGCTAACCAGAACTTTTTCGGCGTATATTTTAGCAGCGATTTTACACATCCAGAATTAATAGCGAATCCAACATTGGAGTTTCTACCGATCATTCTTTCGAAGAGCGCCGGAATGTTTCTGTTTATTGCCTTGTTTTTATCTTTAGCTCTCAGCATAATCTACAGGAAAAAACTATCTGTTTTTCTCAGGCCTGACATTGCAAGTTTAGGTACAGTATTAATAATTATGGGGTTAGACATGCTTTTAGTTGTAGGGTTTAACTTAACTGTACCTTATGTAAGTGCAATCAAATACAATTATACCGCTTTACCATTTTTCTGTTTACTGGCTGCATCACTGGCAGATAAAAGTGCAGTTCTGA
>JAAZBP010000216.1 GCA_012513715.1 Thermoproteota archaeon
AATCACAAATAAATAAGATTAGCGTTAACTGGGTTTTCGACAAATTCCACAAAGATATGATAGTTAGTGAATATGATGAGTGGTTAAAAACCTATGGTGCTTTACCAATAAATAACAACACCATATTGGATATAGGTGCAGGTGAAGGCGAAACAGCATTATTTTTTAAATATCATAATGCACAACAAGTTATAGCGGTGGAACCTAACAAAGAATTTTTTAGTTACCTAAAAGTTAATGCTGAAAAAAACAATTTTTTGGCAATAAACGAAAAAATAAGCTTACCATTACTCAGGCAATACATGCCTCATGTAGACGCAATAAAATGTGATATAGAAGGATATGAAGAATTACTATTAAATTGTAACATCGTAAAACCTATAGTTTTAGAACTACATGGATTACCATTAATTGAAAAATTCAAACAACAAAACTATATTATATTCAAAAATATTTCTGATACTGAAGCTGAAAAAGTAAATTGTACCCGATATGCCTATAAAAATTTGTTTAAAAGGAAACAACAAAAATGAGTGACCTTAGACAGTTGTTGAACGATAGTTCTCTTAAAGAGTTTACTTATGATGAGCAGAGTTTTGAGAACAAAATAGATTATGTGGTTGATGAGGTAATCACAGTTTTCCGTAGGTGGCTTTCTGGGAAACTTGTTGCTGGTAGCGAGAAGGCAAATCCACATAATGATGTTATCCTGAAACTTTTACATGAGTTGGATTATCAGCAAGAGAAGGATGTAACAAAATGAATAATCTGAAAGATTGTCCTTCTTTTGGCGATGTTTGTTATAGACATGGTAAATACCGGTGGGTCTGTGATGTTTGTGAAAAGGAGTCTCCTAACTGCTTTTTGAATGAATAATTATATCTCATGTTTTTTATGTTAAAAAGGGTAGGGGTTTTGCCTTAACTTTTGTTCATCGTTTTTTTAGTAGTTTTGGGAAGTATTCCAAGTATGCTCCTAAGTCAATGTAGCGTTCCATAACACTTGTTGCTTTCGTGACAGTGGTTAGTCGCCAGCCGCAATAGGCTGCGAGGTCCTCTGCTTTAAAGTGGAAAACCCTAACAAGCTCGGTGGCTCTTAAGTGACGCAGCGCATGCAACGCAAATGTTCGGCTGTGTCCTGGTACAACTTGGATTTCGCCTGTGCCCATTTTCTTTTTGTAGCTTTCTATTGGGTAATTGAAGCCTTCAAAAAACGGTTTCGCATGTAACCAAACATACTGTCTTGTCACCGGAAACACTGATTTGTCGCCGAAGCTTTTGTAGTAGTTGTAGAGTGGTTTAGCCCAGGATTCGGTTTCTGTTGGCAAAGCTACCAGCCGTTCTTTACCTTGTCTTTTGGCGGTGCGCACGGTTAAGATTACTGCTTCGTGCCCATCTATTTCTTCTATAGCCGCGTCTGCTCCTGTTGGGCCGTATGCGGTGGTTGTGTCGCGGG
Organism: Thermoproteota archaeon; assembly: GCA_012513715.1. GTDB lineage: Archaea > Thermoproteota > Bathyarchaeia > Bathyarchaeales > Bathycorpusculaceae > Bathycorpusculum. The sequence goes on from JAAZBP010000216.1 coordinate 1,456, forward strand.
GCGCCTTGACTGATACGGATTCGCTGACTCTGCCAGCTTTCAAGTAGAGGTCCATTAAAATGTATTTGATTACGTCGGGTTTGGCGTGGCTGATTCTTTGGCGTACTTCGGAAACTTTAGGCAAATCACCATCAATCAT
>JAAZBP010000217.1 GCA_012513715.1 Thermoproteota archaeon
AACTCTGCAAAAGGTTTAGCGCCGCAGAATTTTATAAGTAAATGAGCTGCAATTCTTCCGACATTGCCAAAGCCAGGTAAGCCCATAACAAAAATTGGATTATCAAGAGTAGGACTTGAAAGTTTACGTAAATACGGCTTATCCATTAACTAACCAACCGGTCATTAGGAAATATAATCGACACTAAAAGGCTTTTGCCGCAATATAAAAAAGAAACTATTAATATTTGACGACTCAAGTAATAGGGTACACTGGAAACGTTTTTGTAGAAACGTAGCGGGGTGGGGTAGCCAGGATTAACCCGCTGGGCTCATAACCCAGAGATCAGTAGTTCAAATCTACTCCCCGCTACCAAAAAACTAATCACACAACAGACAGGATGCACTACAATCAGATTGATGATAATTAAGAGTAAAATTAAAACTTATACAATTAAGCGATTATAGTAAAAGTAAATAGATTGGTTAAACTAGAATTAAAAAGCTCAGGCAGGGTGAATGGTTGAAGCAAATCAGTGCAGCATTGTTAATTGTGGTATTAATGTTACTGACTGCTTTGTCTTACGCCTCACTCTATAATACAGTTTCAGCTCAAACAAATGATTATAAGATTGAAAAAATCGATCATCAAATCTTTGTAATGTACTCTGGAAACATAGCCATAATAGATACCATACAAATCACAGGTCAAGTAACCGACAACTTCAAAATTGGTTTACCTTATCCATACAGTTCAGACGTTTTAAAAGTCATTGCATATAGCGAAAAAACTATCTATAATGTAGAATTAGGTGTTCAACTAGGAGATAGAAGCGGATTTTACGGAGCAGAAATAGACTTCCAAGGAAAGTCACCTGAGACATTTACAGTAGTTTTTGTTTTATCAAATAGTTTAATTACTGAACAGGGAAACAATAGATTTTCAATAGATTTTCCAGCCTACCCCAGTTTAACCAAAGATGTGGGAACATGTAACGTAGCAGTCTCTTTCCCAGCCTCTCCGACAGAGTTAGTTATCATTAAAGATGATGGAACAGTCAATGATAAAAACTATTTAAAAACAGGTTTACCAGCATACACCTACTCGATAGCTACAGCAATAGCAACAATGCCAGATGAAACCTTAAAATTATTAACGATAAACGAGTTGAACCGCCAAATAAACATAGATGTAATTGGAACTGTAACAGTTAACGAAAATTATAGGATCACAAGTAACACTGCTACAGCCTTAAACAAGTTTGCACTAAATCTACCTCTTGAAGCCATGAACGTTGTAGTAGGAGATCAATCTGGAGGAGTCCTAGATATAAAACAGACCCCTGTTTCAGCTAAAAATATACTATTTGTCGATGTTACACTACCGAATGTCGTAAGTAAAGATGAGACAACGATTGTTACAGCACAGTACAATCTCCCAAGTGCAACAATACAAGATTCAAAATATGTTTTAGATGAATTCCAAGTTTATCCAAAATTGCAGTACCTAATAGAACAAGCTACAATAACGTTTAATCCACCAGAAGGCGCAATCATAATCACACCACAACCAAACACTCTCGGTAAATCATCGACGTTAACAAGAACCGTCTACCAAGATATCCTAACTATAAAAGAAGATAACATAAGCTATGTTGACTATTTAACACCGGACCACGACTTTATAGAAGTAGAATATGAATACAACCCAGTTTGGGCTTCTTTTAAACCTACATTTTGGGCTTCAGTTGCAGCAGCAATCGGATGCATAGGAGCAGTCATATATCGACAATATAAATCAAAACAGAAAATCTACAAAACAGGTAAAGGACAACTGCTTAACAAACAACCATTACAATCAACACTGAAAAGAGAAAAAATCAAACAACAGGAAATAATCAAAACAGGCCAGAGCATCACATCAGACAACATAAAAGAATTCGTTGATTCTTATGAAGACAAACGACAGTTAAACACTGAGTTAAGTACATTGGAAGCTCTTGCACAAAAAGGCAAGATTCCAAGACGCCAATATAAAGCTCAGAAAAAAGCAATTGAGGACAGAATAGAAAACCTTGAGGAAAAAATCGAAACAGCTAAAGCAATTTTCCGCGGTTCCACTGGACAATATCCAGACATAATTAGGCAATTAGACGCAGCAGAGTTGGATAAAACTGAATCTGAAGAAAACATAAAAATCTTAGACACATGCCTAAGCAAAGGAGAAATCTCTATTGAAACATACAAGAGAAACATTGTTGACTACCAAAAACTACGCAACAACGCAGAGTCAGCCATAAACGGAATACTGATGAGATTACGTGAAAAAATTCGGTAAACAACCTAAACCCTTTTATTTTAGGCAACAACTTTTCAAAGAAATAATACAGTGAGGTAAGACAAAAATGGTTAAAATTGTTGTCGATCCTAAATGCACTGGATGCGAAACTTGTGTAAACACTTGCCCCGTTGGAGTCTATGAAATAAAAGACGGCAAAGCTGTTCCGACCAAAGAAAGTGAATGTTTGGTCTGCAGAGCATGTGAAGCACAATGTCCTGAAGGTGCAATACAGGTAATCGAGTAAATAAAGCAAAATCTCTCACTTGTTGAGAGCCAGATTATTCCCTTTTATTAAACAACTAATTTTTTAGCAAAAAAATGTCCTAAAATACACTTCAATCTTCTAGGTTAAGTAAGAACTCTATAATCTTGGCTAATTGTTCTGCCTTAGCACGATCAAGATTCTGGTCTTCGTCAATATTTATGAGGGAAGTATTGGTTGCCATACCTACAGGTATCAACTACTTTTGTTATAACCGTATCTGGCCAGCATACTTCGAAGTTCGAACTGGCACAATTTTGCAAAATTAACTTTTAACATTATTATGTAAATTCAAGAGGCATTCCTCATTAATCAAAAAAGGGCAAAACAAATCTGCAACAAGCTAAGTTTCAGCTAATCGAGCAAAAGTTATTATTCATAATTAACCTAAATAGTGGTATGTCATCCAAAATACACTGTTGCCACATATTAGTAAAAACTGAAAGTGAAGCAAAAACAATTAAAGCACGTTTAGATAAAGGCGAAAAATTTAACACGATTGCCCAACAGGTTTCGCTTTGTCCTTCAGGAAAAAAAGGTGGAGACCTCGGAACATTCACAAGGGGCAAGATGGTTAAAGAATTCGAGAAAGCTGCTTTTGAGCTAGAGAAGGGTCAAGTTTCAGAACCCATAAAAACACAGTTTGGATACCACATAATAAAGCGCTTAGAATAATCAACTTCTAATTCCCGTCGCTTTGAAGCAAAATTATATCCGAAAAAAATCAATCACCTAATTTTTAATCGTAGACATTGGAAATATGTATTAATGAAATAATTCAAAAAACATTAGACATATATGAACAAAAAATGATAGGTTTAATTGCAGGAAGATAACTGCATGAGCCAAAGAAATGGCAAAAGAATAGTTCTAAACATAAGCGGCATGAGCTGCATAAATTGTGTACGTGCAATAGAGAAATCTCTATCGAACCTTAACGGAGTTATTAGTGCAAAAGTAAATTTGACAACTGAAAAAGCAGTAATAGATTTTGACCCCACCATTTTAGATCAGAAAACTATTGAAAAAACAATAGTTGACATTGGCTATCAAGTAATCCATGACCAACTTAGTCTACAAATCGGCGGTATGACATGTATCAACTGCGCCAAAAGCATAGAGAAAGCCCTTAGAAGTAAAGAAGGCATCTACGAAGCAATAGTTAATTTCGCTGCTGAAAAAGTCAACGTAGAATACAACTCTGAACAGATAAGTGTGGCTGGAATAAAAAAAGTAATACAAGATGTTGGCTACGAAATCATTGAACCCAAACAGGGCATTTCAGAAGATGCTGAAAGCTTAGCAAGAAAAAGACACATACGGCAAATAAAGATGCTTTTGGCTGCGAGTATTGCGTTAACAATTCCAATTATGATTCTAATGTGGTTCCCGCCTCTGCCGATGGAACAAAACAATTTTGTGATGTTTCTTCTTGCTACACCTGTCCAGTTTATTGTAGGATGGACTTTCTATGTTGGCGCTTACCGAGGATTAAAGAACAAGACCGCGAACATGGACACATTAATAGTCATGGGTACATCCGCAGCTTGGATCTATAGCACAGCTGTTACATTTATGCCCAGTGTCTTCATGAATGCAATGGTGTTCTTTGATACTTCTGCAATGATAATGACGTTCATCTTAACAGGCAAATTATTAGACGCCATCGCTAAAGGCAGAACTTCAGAAGCTATCAGAAAAATTATGGGTTTGCGAGCTAAAGTCGCAAGGGTTATTCGGGATAATGAAGAAATGGAGATTCCAGTGGAAGATGTCCGAGTTGGCGACATTGTTATTGTAAGACCAGCAGAGAAGATACCGGTCGACGGAGTAGTAATTGATGGTTATTCAGCGGTAGATGAAAAAGTCATCACAGGAGAAAGTATTCCAGTAGAAAAACAAAAAGGCGACCAAGTTGTTGGAGCAACCATTAATAAAACAGGCATGCTCAAATTTGAGGCTACTAAAGTTGGAAAAGACACATTTCTTGCACAGATTACAAAGATGGTTGAAGACGCCACAAGTTCAAAGGCACCTATACAAAGACTAGCTGATATCGCAGCAGGATACTTTGTCCCAACCATTATTTTGATAGCTACGGTTTCAACTCTACTATGGTATTTCATTTTAAATGCTGATTTGATTTTTTCACTCAAAGTTTTCATAGCTGTTTTGGTTGTTGCCTGCCCCTGTGCCCTTGGACTAGCTACTCCAACAGCCATAATGGTTGGAGTTGGAAAAGGAGCTGAAAATGGCATCCTCATAAAAAGCGGTGAAGCTTTAGAAACAATCAATAAACTAAAAACAGTTGTGTTTGATAAAACAGGCACCTTAACAAAAGGCGAACCTGAAGTAACAGATATTCTTACTACACAAAAAAGCAAACCAGTTAGTGCTGAACAACTGTTAAAGTTCGCTGCTGTAGCAGAAAAAAATTCTGAGCATCCACTTGGAGAAGCTATAGTAAGAAAAGCCTTAGAAAATGGCATAAAAATTGATGATCCGGAATTTTTTAACGCTATACCTGGACAAGGTGTGGAAGTAAAAAATGAAGAAAACACGATTTTACTAGGGAACCGCCGATTAATGGAAAATTCACATATAGAAATAAGCGAATTTGAAGAAAAAATGACCAAATTTGAAGAGGAAGGAAAAACAGCGATACTAATAGCTGTTAACGGAAAAATTGCAGGTTTAATCGCGGTAGCTGACACATTAAAAGAACATTCAAAAAAAGCGGTTGCATCACTTAAACAAATGGGTTTGGAAGTGATAATGCTTTCAGGTGACAACGAAAAAACAGCTAAAGCGATAGCTAACCAAGCAGGCATCGACCAGGTATTAGCTGAGGTTTTACCCAGTGAAAAAGCTAAGCAGATTAAGCTACTTCAAACGCAAGGCAAAGTTGTAGCAATGGTTGGAGATGGAATAAATGATGCACCGGCTTTAGCTCAGGCAGACGTTGGAATAGCAGTTGGTTCTGGTACAGATGTAGCAGTGGAGACAGGTGACATTGTTTTAATAAGAAATGACTTAAGAGATGTAGCGATAGCCTTCCAACTGGGCAATGCTACTATGAGAAAAGTTAAACAAAACCTGTTCTGGGCCTTCTTCTATAATGTTGCACTTGTACCGCTGGCAGCAGGGGCATTCTACCCCATATTAGGTGTACTCTTTGACCCTGTATACGCAGCCATTGCTATGGCTACTAGTTCAGTGACAGTAGTTACTAATGCATCACTCCTGAAGAGGTTCCGCCCAAAAATCTAAGTACCCCACCTTCATTATTTTCAATGAAATAAAAGGGATATTTTATGGCTAAAGATTTAGTTTGCAACATGGAAGTTGACGAAAAAACCGCGAAGTGGAAGACCATTTACCAAGGCAAAACATACTATTTCTGTGCGCCAGGGTGTAAAAAAGAGTTTGAATCAAACCCACAGGAATACGTGGATAACTCTGCCAACCAGTCTGGACATAGTTGCTGCTGCGGCGGGCATCATCACCACTAATTTTTTCTTTTTGATGAATAGATAAGTTTACACTTCAACCTAAAGCAATCAGCTTTTTTTGTGTGTAAAAACTGGATTGAGTAGTTTTGTAACGAAATCAATATAAGATTAGAAAACTGATTTTTTGTAAGACAATATTTTGGAGCAGATAAAAATGGTTAAAGTCAGTCTGAAAGATGGCGTAAACTGGGTTGGTGTTGTTGACTGGAATATTCGCGACTTTCACGGATATACCACTAAAAGGGGAAGCAGTTATAATGCGTATTTGATTTTAGATGAAAAAATTGCGTTAGTAGATACTGTAAAAGCAGCTTTCTGTCAAGAACTAATTGAGCATATATCTGAATTAACAACTCTAGACAAAATTGATTACATAGTAGTTAACCACGTGGAAATGGATCACTCAAGCAGTCTTCCAGTAATAGCTAAACTTGCAAAGAACGCAAAAATTTTGGCTACAGCAAGAGGAAAAGAAGAACTGATAAAACATTTCGGCACAGAATTTGAAAGAGTGGAAGTTGTAAAGTCTGGAGATAAAATAAACCTTGGAAAAAAGACTATCACATTTATGGAGGCACCGATGCTTCACTGGCCAGACAGCATGTTTACTTATTTAATTGAAGATAAAATATTGTTGCCAAACGACGCTTTTGGTCAACACCTTGCAAGTTATGAACGCTTCGACGATGAAGTTGATCCGCAGATACTAATGGAAGAGGCGAAAACTTACTATGCAAACATACTGACTCCGTTCTCGCCGTTAATTGTCAAGAAAATTCAAGAAGTCGTTGCTATGAAGTTACCCATTGACATAATTGCACCAAGTCATGGGATAATCTGGAGAAAAGACCCCATGAAAATCGTAAACACATACATGGATTTATGCACAGGCAAAACAGTTAAGCAAAAAGCAATTGTCGTCTTTGACACTATGTGGGGAAGCACTGACAAAATGGCACGCGCCATCGGAGAAGGATTAGCCAGTCAAGGATTTGAAGTAAAACTGCTTAAGCTTCGAGCTACTGACAACACAGATATAGTTACAGAAATCGTTGATGCAAAAATAGTTCTTGTAGGATCACCCACATTAAATAACGGGATGTTCCCATCGGCAAGTTCATTCTTGACTTATATTGGCGGTTTGAAACCTAAAGGTAAACTTTGGGGTTTCTTCGGCTCTTACGGTTGGGGCGGCGGCGCAACAAGAGGAATGATAAAAATGGCTAAAGAAGCAGGCTTTGATGTTATGGAATCAAGCATTGAATTGAAGTGGGTACCAACTGCAGAAGAGTTAAAAAAATGCTTTGAGTTTGGGCAAGAAACAGCCCAAAAAATCAAAGCCTAATTTTCCTTTTTAGTTTATTATAATTGATTTATTTTTTTAGAACGCCATTAATCAGGTGGCCAATAGATAATTTACAGCCCAATATACAGCTACACATAGTTATGGAGTACGCAATCTGGAGAAGCTAGTTATTAGTGAATTGGTTGCTTTCATAAAGAAGAGAGATAAACGCTTTTTTTCTCAATGGAATTTGTCTATTAAAAAGATCAGTTCAGCGGTTTATTTTGTTCGTTTATAGATTCATAAGTCACGGGAAAATTTCTTTGAATTTATGTGTTTAAGCAAGTTGATTAATTTAAAAACGTTAATAACTTATTGAATGTGATTTATTACAAAAAAGGTTTAGTCACGCAGAGCTTGTTCCTCAATGAGACCATAACTTTGACAATATGACAGCCCCTATGTGCCTTACATTTTTGTATAATCCACAAATAGTGCAAGCTTGATATTGCCCAATTTAACCAAAAATACTACAGCCTGGCCAGATAATTCAATGCAAAAAAGCGTTAACTATACAGTAATGAAGACATATCTCAGAGGGCTAGTAAAGTATATTAGTTATTTTTCAGTTTGATTCTTTGATTTTTGGTGATATTATGGAAAAAGTGAAATCGTTTACTCTACCCAAACTACCATACGACTACAATGCTCTTGCACCATACATATCAG
>JAAZBP010000218.1 GCA_012513715.1 Thermoproteota archaeon
AATAAAAAATGATGCGTCTGTCTCATCTTGAATTTGGTGCGTTGTTATCTTATGCTCCACACGGCATCACCGAAAAAGCTTTGCATTCAAAGGATGTGATGAAGGCTCTTAAAAGGGATCAATTTGTCGTAGTAGCTTTTTGAAGTGAAACTCTTCTGAACTTCTTGTCGGAGAACCTTTTTGTGGAAAAATCGTTTTCTTTATTTTAATGTTATTATTTTTTCGTTTTTCAGTGAAATAATAACAATCAGAGAAGTTTAGCCTGAAAAGAGGAAAAACAGTTTTACATCTCTCTTATTTTTTTGGATTTTCACCAGTTTTTTGTTGGGTTGGAAGAAGAAGTGCATTGATTTTTTCTGCCCTCTTCTTCTACCCAAGAATACCTGGTTTGAGAAGAAAACTATCACGGATATCGCGTTAATCACGGCTTTTTTGTACGGCAAACAAAAGCCTGCAGCCCCGCAAAAGTGTGGAGTTGCGATTTTGATTGTATAGATTTTCAGTGTTTTCTGTGATAAGTGTGATGGTGCTGGAGCTGTTTTTGTTTGCTGGCAGAATGCTGTTTGTGGATTTAACCTGAAGGTAATTGATTTGGTCATTAACTTCGCCTGCTAGTGGATTTCAAATGTGACCTGTTAGACTTCTCATAAACATTATCTGTGTGCGCGAACAACAACTTGAAGCCGTGTGCGCCAAAAAAATTATAATCTGCTATAGTATCCTATAATTGCCTATGGAGGATACATACCACGAGCAACGATGATGTGACAACGATACAACTCAAGAAATCCGTAGTGGAGCAATTAAAGACCATCCGAAAACATCCAAGAGAAACCTACAACGAAACTGTTTCAAACCTCATTAAAAATGCAAAAGAATCCTGTACAAGGCAATACGACGAATTTCTTCACAGTGTCCAACAGCAAAAAATGAGGGAGCTGTGGGGTAACGAGGAAGATGAGGCTTGGGCTGATGCTTAAGCCAGGAGACGTTGTCCTTGTCAGTGTTCAGTTCACTGACACAGTTGATGTGAAGGTGAGGCCTGCGGTGGTTCTTTTTGAAGAGTTGGGTAATTTTGTGATTGCTGGTGTAACTAGTAATCCTAAAATGAAAGGTATACCCTTAACCAGAAATGAAGGCGCGATAAAAGATAGTGTCATAAAACTCAACTATATCTTCACGGTTTCTGATGAGATGGTTAACAGGGTTGTTTTTCATTTAAACCAGGACAAGAAGCGTCTGTTATTTGATGAACTCTGCCATAGACTCAGCAAACTCTCAAGCAATTAGATTTAACATCAGCAAAAAAACCATGCAGTAAGATATTTTGGCGCCGGGGAAGGGGCTCTGACACCAGAGAACAGTCATTGAAAGCACAAAAACCGTTTCTTCGCAGTAAATATTCCCCTTTTTGCGTGCTAAGAGGGTTCTCCTAGCAATTTGGAAGGAGACAAAACAAATGAGTGCAAAAGTTATGAATTGTCCACATTGTGGGTGGATATTGCCTAAAGAGTTTTGGTATGAGACCCCTCGAAAAGTGATCATAAAATGTTCAAGGTGTGGTAGCACTAGAACCATAAAAGCTTCAAAACGATATACCGGTCTTGGGCGCTATTCAGCGTTATTATTGTAATGAATGTGGTCGTAGCTTTTCAAGCTCGTTGACAGTCAGCCTATGAATTGCTTGTCACTGTACTTCCAAACTGCTTTTCAAGCTCCACGAGGTATCCTTTTTTTTATTTCGTCTGATAATACAGAAAAGTTAATAGTATGAAAGTAAAATATTCTTACTGATAGCCATGACAGAAGAGCTTGAAGTTACCACGATGAGTGAAAAAGGTCAAGTTGTTATTCCTCAGTCGATACGAAAGGAGCTTGGAATAAAACCGAAAACCAAGTTTATAGTATATGGAAGAGGGGACACTGTCATAATGAAAAAGCTGGAGCTTCCTGACCTAAAGAAGGAATGGGCAGATATATTCAAGCTAATGGATAAAAAAGAGCTAAAGATTTCTGACAAAGAAATACAAAAAGAGATAGCAGAAGCCAGACGAACAAGCCGATAATCTGATGCTTCGAGTCGTGCTTGACACCAACGTTTTGGTTAGTGCAATTATCTCTAATGGCAAGCCAAAAGATCTCTTAAGAAAAGGCATCTCCAAAGAGTTCACTATTGTTACCTCAGAGTTGATTTTAAGAGAGCTTGGTACCGTGCTTAGAAGGCCAAAGTTCAAGGCTGATGAGGATGAAATTCACAGAATTATTCTTGCTCTGATACAAGCAGCCGAGGTTGTGGAGCTTGTCTTAAAATTGAACTTGGTTGAAGCGGATCCTAAAGATAATATGGTTGTTGAGACAGCTTACGATGGACGAGTTGACTTTATTGTTTCTGGAGATAGCCATCTGTTGGCACTGAAGAGTTTTAGGGAAATTAAGATAGTTGGTGTCAAGCAAATGCTAACCTGTCTTGAAGAAAAAACTACGTAAATAAAATCTCCATTGACAGCTTCTTTATAAATAGCTTTTCAATGCAGTTCCAGCTTACTTATAAATGAGAAGAAAGCGATCACGGTAAGACTGGAGTGGGAATTAAATCCTTGGTGCTTTTGCAACAATGGTCGGGCTCGAACACCAGAGAAGCTGCCGATATCACCATCAAAACGTTTCTTCGCAGCTACTTCCTTTTTTTCTCTCCCAAGAGCAAGTTTGGCAGGAGATGAAACATATGGGCTCGTTCAAACTGACTTTAGAAATTACATTAGGCTCTTTGCATATGAGGTCCTTTTTCTTAATAACACTAAGCGCAGCAGAAAAATAGTGGCAAACAATCGCAAAAGCTAAGAAAGTGTTATTTTGCTTCTTTATTGCTTTTCTATTTCTTCCAAAAATCTTGCAAGGACTTTTGGTTCAATCCTAAAACCCTTGTTCACTAGAGTTAATGCTGTATCTTTTGCTTCTTTCTTATCCAATAATTCCTTCCGTACTGCTGTAATTATTACGTACAGTACTCCTTTTACTTTTAAGCCCCAGGCTTCTGCGAATGCACGACCACTTGAGTCATCCATTAATAAAAGCGTATCTTTAGCTATTTCGTGCGCTAATGCTATTGCTTGTGCCTCTCCTTTATGGAGTTCAAAGCTGTGCAGCATAATTTTGTCACAAATCTTAGTCTGGTTTTTATCAAGAGGCTTAACTTTAATCCATCCTTGTTCGTATGCTTCTTTGATTACTAATGCATCGCTAAAGCCCTCTTCTAGCCCCTTTTCGACTGCTTCTTTGTAACTTTCTTCTGAGATGAGAACTTCACCAAATAATTCTTTGAGTAAGTTGAGTTTGCCGATTTTTGCTAGCCAAATAAGTGGACTTGTGTTTGAGAAAGTCGGCAAATTTGTGGGGCTCCTTATGGTTTTAGGTCATGATCTAAATCTTGTTGAGAGTATCGGATGAGGACTCCTTTTTTTTCTAGGATTTTGTAGAAAGACCACAGTGAAATTCCTGCTAATTGAGCAGCCTTCCATGCTGTAACTTGGCCCGTTTGGTAGAGTTCAACAATGTGCTCTAAGTTTTTCTCTTTTACGCCATTTTCTAGGAGTTCACGGATTAGTGTTGAGCGGTCTTTGCCCTCTTTTTTGGCGATTTCTTTTAGCTTCTTTGCTGTTTGTGGCGGTAACCTCAGGGTAATTGATTCAGACATTAAATCTCTCCTGACTACAATAGATATCATATGTAACCTATTAGACTTCCTATAAACATTGTTGGCGCCGGGGAAGGGACTCGAACCCCTGCGAGCACGAAGCCCACCAGCTATCTTGCCGCTATTGGATCTGGCTTCCCATTTCTTTAGATCTCGAGGCTGGCGCGATAACCACTCCGCCACCCCGGCTCCAGCCAATAAAATTGTGTTTCAAGCTAAAAGAGTTTTCATTCAATTTTTAACGCAAGATTAATTAGTTTAAGCTATTATAGGCTTGTACTGTAGAATTCGGATAGTGACACAGAATTGGGTATGCGGAAAAAGAAGAAAGATTCAGCTCCTATGCCTGCGGCAAGCGCTGGCCTGTTAAGGTTCTTTGAAGAAGAAACAGAAGGCATAAAGGTTCGCCCAGAACTGCTTGTTGCAATAGCAGTCACTTTGATTGTTGTCTCTGTTTTAGCAAACATTTTCTTCTAAAACAACAAAATTTTTTTATCTTCTCGGCTGCGTAGCATGCAGTACTTCTATTCTTTGAACAGAGTTAAGATGCAGAAACAACTCGCTTCTCTCTTCACGGCTAGCTACTTGTGGAATCGGCTGCGCCATTGTGGACCTTAAAACTATAGCTTCCGCATCGGAAAGCCATATTCCTGAAGGTTCCTGTGTAACAGCCGCTAGTGTGCCCTCAAAACCGTAAGCTGGATCTATTATCGCTCTAATTTTTTTGCCCACGTTTCTTTCTAACATGTGAAATATTGAGGGTGGCAAATCTTGGTCTGGCATAGTCTCGCAAACTAATATGATTTGCAGTCTAGAGATAAAACAGTTTACCTTGGCTTGGCATGTTGAATTCCCGAGTAAACACAACTAAAACCCATTTTTTGCTCTTTGACTTTGCATTTTTTCTGCTAAAAAAGCGTTGCCAGCTGCGTGGGTTATAGAAATTTGTGTCTTTAATGTCAACTTTTAACCTGTTTTTTCTTAGCTAAATATTAATATGCCAATTCAGTTCCTTACAGAAGAAACAAAATGGCGTCTGAACGTTCTCTAAGCGATTCTATGGATAATGCTAAGAAACATTACTCTTCCCTGTTCTTTCTTCCCTCTTTCAGACGTTCACTTGCTTCATCTGCATTAACCTGTATTGTAGGTGTCAGCTTAACTGCTATGCCTTTTTTTCCAGCAGCAACAAGCCTACTGTTCGGCGCCTTACTTTTCGCAGTTACTGTCCTCTCTGATTTAGTGGTAAGCAGGATTCTTCTGAGGGGTGACCCAATTTTTGTTATGCGCAGAACCTCTGCAGTTTCATTCTACAATTGGCTACTCTGGCTAGCTTTCATAGCCCTCGGCGCCGGATTGGGCCTGTTTTTCGGCTCAGCTTTATGGATCAAATTTACCCTGCTGGGCTTCGGCGCAGTTTTAACTTTACGCTTCATTGTTTTATTCGCAACCTCAACAAGTCATAAATGGAAACAAATAATCTCAATCCTACTGCAACCCCTGTTATACATCTTTGTTTTCTACGGTTTATGGTACAGCAAACTCGGAGTTATGCCATACGTCGTGCTCTTTGTAGGTTTAGCTCCAATAATCAGTTTTGCCGCTGTACACATATTCCTAAGATCTATTGACCGTTTAGGCCAAAAAATATATGGTCTACCAGGTATGCCCCTTTTCAGAGCTTTTCTTCTTAATTGGGTAACAGACGCAAACGCGCCTCTAGAAAGTTATCTGGAAGAGATGGGTGAGAACTCAGACATAGACGTTAGCCTACTAAAGTTTGAGTCAGCAAAACCCCAAGCTGCCATAATTGTGCCTCTGGTACATCCGGGACCCTTCAAAAACATAGGCAGCAGCCTTTTGCCTTCACTACTAAAACACAGATTCGAAAAAGAGTATGGCTGCCCCACTTGTACGCCTCTAGGAATTTTGGGGCACGAACTTGATTTAGCTTCACAATCTCAAAACCACAAAATCATCGATGCCATACTTTCTTCAGCAAAAACCAAAGCAAACCTATCTGAGGCTTCACCGTTTATCAGAGAAACAGACGGCACTGCAATTGCCTCATGCCAAATTTTCGGCGACACAGCATTTCTCTCTTTCTCTTTAGCTCCCAGAACCACTGAGGATTTACCTCAAGAACTGGGATTAATGGTTACTGAAGAAGCCAAAAAATACGGATTAAAACACGCAGTAGTAGTTAACGCACATAACTGTCTTGACGAAATAGTGGACACAGACGAACACATAGACGAGTTAAAGCATGCAGCCCTTAAATGCCTCAAGAAAGTTGGGTCTCTTCCAAAAAAACCCTTCAAACTAGGCGCAGCCACAATTCTGCCCAAAGAATTCACTGAAAAACAAGGCATGGGCACAGGCGGAATAACAGCTATAGTAGTTGAAGTGGACAAACAAAAAACCGCCTATGTAGTGATTGACGGAAACAACATGGTTCCTCATCTGAGAGAAAAAATCATCAATTCACTGAACACTTTAGGGTTTGATGAATGCGAAGTCTGCACCACTGACACCCATGCAGTAAGCGCTTTAGTCCTCGGCAAACGAGGATATCACCCAGTCGGAGAAGCCATGGACCACGACCTACTCATCAAGTATACAACTGAAGCCGCAAATACTGCAGCACAAAACCTTGAACCCACAAAAACTGAATGCATACAGTTAGTGGTCCCAAATGTCAGGGTGATAGGTGAAGAACGACTTGACTCAATGTCTACTTTAGTCGATAAAGCCATTGGGAAAGCTAAAAAAATTGTAGCGCCAATTTTCGGAGTAGAAGGCTTAATTCTTGTTCTGCTACTGCTGCTCTTCTAAATTTTCTTCTGCCTTTTCGGTTTTCGCTTCAACTCAGTTCCACATATTTGGCATTTTTTAAATTTACAGTCTGCAGCATACTGCTTATAGCATGCAGGACAATAAATTACCCATTCAATGAGCTTTTTAATGCCGAAAGTAGATAAAGCAGTAAATTTTATACCCAACTTGACCGCAACATTCTGAATCGAATAGTCATCAGATACTATTTGAGGAGTGTGACCTTCTGATTTTAGCTCCAGCGCCAAAGACAAAAGTTGCATATCAACTTTAGACAACTTGAAAGCATCACCAACTTTACTAGCTGACACCTTAGCCAAGTTTTCAGAGATATCTTTAGGCTGCTTAATCTTTATTTTTCCACTTTCAACAGCCACATAAAACCTGGTCTTAATCATGTTGTTTCTCTGAATTTCCTCTTCAACCAAAGGCACAGTAACCTGTAAATCAGCTAATGCAAAGGGATCAAAACCAGCCACAAAAGCAGATGTATCTAAAACATACACACTACTGCTTCGGCTTCTATCTTGTTGTGTCATTCTGTTCCCTTAAACAGCAACATGTTACGTAATCTATCATAAAAGTCAGATTCGAAACGTATGAAGGCAGTTGAATTTTTGGACTTGGTAACTTTAACTGTTAATTCTTGAGTGCTAACGTGTTTACGGAAGTTTCCATCAATCAACACAAGCATCTTTTCCGGTCGAACAACAGTTACCGTCAATGTTGACTCAGCTGGAAACACAAGTGAATGAAACACAGTTAACGAGCAAATAGGTGTTAAAACAAACGAGTTAACTTCTTGATCTAAAACTGGGCCGCCAGCAGAAAGCGAATAACCAGTTGACCCAGTTTGGGTTGCTATTATTAATCCGTCTGCCTGACATTTCAATATGGGTTTGTCGTTTTTGCAGATTTGTGCACACAGAATATTTGACGGTTCACCAGTTGAAATTACAACATCATTTAACGCATCAGGCAGGGCTTCTTTGCCTACTGAAACAGCCATTTTCGCTGACTTCTCAACACGATAATCACCCTTCAAGATCCGGTCAACTGCTTCAAAAGCAAACCTCGGTTCAACTTCTGTAAGGAACCCACGTACACCCATGTTAACTGTCAAAATTGGTGTATCAGGTTTTCCCAAGTTTATGGCAGCGCGAAGGATTGTGCCGTCACCGCCAATAGTGATTACAAAATCAGTATCCATCTTAGAAATGGGAACAAACTGAGCTTTGGCTGCGAGTTTGCCAACAAGAGAATCTTCTATGAATACTTCCAGTCCCTTCTTAGCTAAGTGCTCAGCTAATTCACTGGTAAGTTCTAAAGCCTCTTTTTTATCGTAGCGGGCAATTAAACCTACACTTTTAAACAATTAAACTCGCTCAATATAGCGATTAATCATCCTCTAATTTAATGCTTTCAGTTGGCCACTTGACCTGCACAATGATTATTCCCACACGTTTTATGCATCATTCTTGATTTATCCGCTTTACTCCGCATCCTCTAATGCAACAGAAAAACTAGTTTTCAATAACAGTTACATCAACTCTTATTATCCCTGATTAGCTTTCTACTAACTCGATGGCTTTACCTTTACATCTAGGGATGCAATCTCCACAGCCGCGACAGATTTTCACTTCAACAATTTTCGGTTCATCAGGGTCAATACTAAAGATTGCGTTGATAGCGCAGCTCTTTGAAGCTTCACATTCAATGCATTTCAAACACTTTTCAGGGTCAATAAAAGCCTTAACCATACCAGTTCACTCAAAAGAATTAGGGTTTCCATAAGGCTTTGTTCCGATTCACTAATCTAATTATCAGAGCAATCAATGAGGTAACAACTAAACCTACCAGCAAAATCAATTTAACCAAACTATATTCAGCTAACAATGAACTAGCAAGAACAGATGCTGGAATAACCAGCAGAACTATGAAAATAAAAACTGTCATGCCAACCAATGACGTTTTAGTTATTCCCGGAATATGATCTGCACCCAAAAACAGGATTGAGAGTTTAGCAAACCCTTTGGTGCATGACTTACAGTAATAGCAGGAGTTACACAGCATCCGTCTTATTATGATGTAGATTGAGAAAAACGCGAAACCCAAAAAGACCCAGCCAAACAACGGATTCACTATCCAGCAGGCTAATGTGCCTAATATGACCCAGAAGACCGCAAACAAGTTGCCAGAGATAAATCTGCTTTTTACAGTTTCTATTTTCTCTTCAACACTAGACATGCTTCTTCTACTCACCTAATAACTTATTTAATGTATTTTTTGAAAGTTGCTTCTATATGTGACTTTGGATATGCGCCCACTATTGTCTCTACAATTTTTCCCTTCTGCATAACAATTATTGTGGGTATGCTCATTATTCCATAGTTGCTTGGCACTCTTTGGTTTTCATCAACATTCATTTTTGCAAACGTAACTTTACCAGCATACTCCTTTGATAACTGCTCAATAATTGGTCCTACCATCCGGCAGGGAGCACACCAAGGAGCCCAAAAATCCACTACCAACAAATCGTTCGCGGTTAATGTAGCAGAAAAATTCTCGTCAGTTAAAATAATTGGTTGATTAATTAATTGCTCTTTTTCTTGGCTTGACTTCTTTAAATCCTCTATCTTTTTCATTCTAATTCTCTCTAATTCCTTATCTTCGGACATGTATTTGTCTCCAAATGTGTGTGCGCACTTGACTACAGTTTTACTGCAGTCAATCCGTCTATACGCCGTTTAGTGCTCAGCCACTTTGTGCATAACACTATGGGTTTATGCCGCTCTTTTTTTGTAATTAACAATCTGTTGTAACCATCAAATATATTTTGCGGTATTGACAAAAATGAACAATACCCTTTTATATGAAAAAATATAATATTTATTATGGATAACATAAACATGCTGACAACAAAGAACGCCACATGTACAGATTTACTAACATGTCTATATAACCTAAAACCGCCAGATATAGATACTCTACTGGTAGTAGCAAAAAACCCTGAAATCACCCTTGATCAAATCGCAAAAATACTCCAAAAAGATCGAAGCTCAATACACCGCTGCCTCTCTAAACTCTTGAGCATCAACCTAATAAGCAGACAAATAAAAACCCTCAAAGGAGGCGGATACTATCACACATATTCGATGCTTGAGCCTGAAACAATCAAAAATCATGCAAGACAACGAGTAAAAGAAGTTAATCAAAGTCTCTCCAAACTCATCTGCAACTTCGAGTTAGACCTAAAAAAATGTCTCCAAGATAAATAATTAAGGAGAAAAAAATAAAATGTCTTTCAAATTTGGAAGCAAACAAGAAATATACACTATTGGGAAAGCCCAAATAGGTGGCCAACCCGGTGAGTTACCAACTTTTCTGGTAGGATCAATTTTCTGGTTGGGCCAAAAGATTGTCCAAGACCCAAACAAAGGAGTTTTTGACACAAAAGCCGCAGAACAAATCATTAACACCATGCAAACTCAAAGCGACATAACCGGTATCCCATTTGGCTTTGACGTAGTTGGAACAACTGAGGATGCATTTGAAAAATACATTGATTTCGTAGCTAAACATAGTGATTCCCCCCTAATTCTAGATGCCATGAGCCCTAACGCACGTATGGCTGCAGCGTCTATGGTTAAAAGTATGGGTCTAGCTGAGAGATGCATCTACAATTCAGTGTATAAAGGGGTTACAGAAAAAGAAATCATAAACCTAAACGAAAGCGGAATTAAATCTTCAATAGTGTTAGCTGATAATCAGAAAGATAATTCCGTGGAAGGAAAAATGAGTATTCTAAATGAAGCACTCCAGATAGCAGCTAAAGCAGGAATCACAAAACCACTAATCGACACTGCGATTCCAGCTTTCTCACCTGAAATGGGTGTAGCAGTACGCGCCATACCCTTGATGAGAGAAAAACACGGTTACCCTGTAGGTTTAGGTACAGGCAACGTTGTAACAACTATGGGTTGGGTAAAAGCTAATATCGCCAAAGAATTCCGCAAAGGAAGTGTAACAGCAACTAACTCGATAATGCAGATGTCAGGCGCTAACTATCTAATGTTTGGGCCAGCTGAGCAAGCAGAATGGGTTTTCCCCGCAGCTGCAGTAACCGACATATACATTGCCTCTGCAGCAGCAGACCTTGGAGCAAGACCCTTAACAGATAACCATCCAATTTACAAAGCATTTCTTTAAATTCAGCAATAAGTAGTCAAGCAACAAAAAAGCCCTTACAAATGTTTATCTGTATCAGCCTCTTTTTCTTGAATAGAGGAGACAGCATGGCTTTAATAAAAATTAATAAAAAAACTTTTACATTTTTATTCGTAATCACCCTAGTATTAGCCGCGGCAATACCATTTTCATCAGCATTAACAAAACCATCAGTTACTCTCCCAGCTGACTGGGAACTAACAGAAGAAACACCTTACCCAGAAGAAATGTCTGAACACGACCCTGAAGGTTCAGGAATGGTACAGTACCAGAACAACATAAACTTTGATGGTGTAATGATTTACTATGAAGACTCACTATCAATTACTTACACTAATAACCAGTTGAAATCAGAGGTTGAAAACATATTCGAAAGAGACCATGAAGGCGACTTTGATGAAAGTGGAATAATGACTGTTGCAGGTGTCTCAGCTGGATACGCAAAAGCCTACGACCAAGAATACGATGCATACATCTTAGAATTAGTCTTCGTTAAAGGTTCATACTACATTAACGCTTACGCATTTTA
>JAAZBP010000247.1 GCA_012513715.1 Thermoproteota archaeon
CTGTGTCAGGGTCTTTTACGATTTCACCAACCAGAGTCATCAGCTTGTCTTGTGGCACATTATCAAAGAACTTCTCTAAATCAATATCTACTATGTAGGTGAAGCCATCGTTGAGGTGTAAGCGTATGAACGAGCGTACTTATACAAAAATAAGCCCGGTTTCCAAGGCTTATTTTAATTCTACTTTTTTAACTCTGCATTTATCAGGCAACGTTTCCGACCATGGCAGAAGGTCCTTTATGAAATCCCGGCTGATGCTACTCATATGAGAGGGCATCATTTCCAATAGATGAGACAGATAGTTATACGGATGCAGACCATTTGCCTTTGCCGTTTCAACAATCGAATAGATAACAGCGCTTGCTTTGGCTCCGTTTGGCGTATTGCAGAAAAGCCACGCCCGTCTTCCCTGTGCGAACGGGCGTATCGCCCGTTCTGTTGCTGAATTATCGATCGGAATGCTCCCGTCCATCAGATAGCGTTTCAGGTATTCCTGTTGGTTCAGGGCATAGGCAATTGCCTTCCCAATGAGAGATTTTGCATCCGATGCCAATTCCATCGATTTCAGCCATGCAAAGAAAGCGTCAAGCAGTGGTTGGCTCTGCTTCAGGCGTTCTTCATACCGTTGTTCAGCTGGCTTATCCGCCAGCATGGTTTCGATTTGATACAGCATGGCTATCCGTTTGATGGCCTCTTCAGCAACGGTGCCTTTCCGTTTGTCTTCAGGAATCGTGATCAAGGCATCATGAAAGTACCTGCGGCAGTGTACCATACAGGCGGTAACAATAATGTCTTCCGAGAGAGACCGATAAGCTTTATACGCATCGGTGGTTAAATACCCTTTATACCCGGAAAGAAATTCCTTCGGATGGTAACTTCCCCGGGTCTGTTCATAGGTGAATAGGATGATCGGAGGGGCATTTGCCAGTTCACTGGTTCGGTAAACCCACATCCAGCTATCCGTCGTTGCCTTCCGTCCATCCTCATGAAGAACCTGAACTCTGGTTTCATCTGCCTGGTTGTATTGACATTGAAGCAGATGCTTTTTCATTTCATCATAA
Organism: Thermoproteota archaeon; assembly: GCA_012513715.1. Classification (GTDB taxonomy): domain Archaea; phylum Thermoproteota; class Bathyarchaeia; order Bathyarchaeales; family Bathycorpusculaceae; genus Bathycorpusculum. The sequence goes on from JAAZBP010000247.1 coordinate 1,062, forward strand.
ATGACGGAGAGATATTCTTCGCTGCAGCGGATCATCCAATACGCCATTTTCTGGCGGTCCAGTTCGACACCGTTGCGGGAAAACTCGGCTTCCTGGCGGGCAAGAGGTATACCATTCACATATTTCGCATTCATGATTGCCGCCACGAGTGACGGAGTTGCTATGCTTCCGCGCAGAAGCGAAGGATCCTTTGATGCGCGTACCATGTGACCGCAGGATGAATCTACGCAGGAATATACACTAACAAGGTGTTCTTCAGTTTCAAAATGAGCGGGAACATATTTCAGATACTTGTATGTCTCTGTCGTTACCACTTTAAGAGCTTTATGGCATTCGGAGCAGAATTGTTCTTCTTCAGACAGTTTATGCTCTATCCGAACGACAGGAAATTTTGACAGATCCAGATCACGCTTTCCTTTTTGCTTTTTGCGTTTATGGGATTTAATATCGATCGTATCTGTCTCCGGAACTAAACCACTGGCCTTCGCTGCCTCAACTTCTGCCTCGTTAAAAAAGGATGCCTGCTCATAGTCTTCTGCGTAAGAGATTTTTTCGCTGGATGCACCAAAGCGACGATGCTGAGACAGGAGTATTTGTTCCGTCAGAAAATCCAGTCGTTTTTCGTATTCGTTGTTTTTATCCTGTAAAACACGACACAGCGAAAGGAGTTGTTCCTTTGATAATTGATTCAATTGTTGATCCGATAATGTGTTTTTATCCTTCGTTCCCATAGCTTCATTATACAAAATTCGGAGCATTTTTTCTATTGGCAAAATGACAGTTTATATGCCTGTAATGCAGTTATTTCAAGGCTTGTTCGGCATTTTGACGGTGGGTTTTTCACCTACACAATCAGCGTTGGATGTCGATCCGGGAAGGCATATTTCTGCTCTGCAGATAAGCCTTGAAGAATCCATTGGAGTTGTTTCACTCCCACCATTTTCACCTCATCGGGATTGGATGGCCATCGAAACGTGCCACGATCCAACCGTTTGGTGTAAAGCCACAGTCCCGATCCATCCCATTGCAGAATTTTTATTACAGTACGATTTCTATTACAGAAAACAAACATGGATTTCGAATAAGGATCGAGTTGAAAGTTTAAATTGATGATCAGTTTTAATCCTTCAAACCCTTTGCGAAGATCCGTCGTTCCACAAGCCAGATATACCTTGGTTCCAGAATCGAAATCAAGCATATGTGTGCAGTACTTTCAGAACTCGCAATAATGTATTTTCTGAAAAGCTCGGAGTAACATGAACACTGGCCTTTCCGATTCTTATGACAATACTGGTTGTGTCGGATGCGTTCATTGCCAGGGCATCATCCATTGATATCCATTGAATATTTGTTGTTTCCCGTTTTTCTTTGTTCAGTCTGCTTATCCAATAACGTAAAGCACTGATTTTGATGTTATTCTGTTCGCACCAGACTGTAGCACTCACACCACTTGAACGATATTCGGATATTTTCTGCTCCCATGTTCTCTTTCTTTCTTGTGAATCCATTAATATTGCCGGTCCTTTCCTGTTTTTCTTTTAGAATAGCAGGAGAATTGACCGGTGACAAAGTACGCTCGTTCATACGCTTACGAAGGTGAAGCCTGTCCCAAAGTTCGTTTTGTCCAACCAATATCAACGCCATCGGACTTTGTGCATCCATCTTGAAATTCAAAAGAAATCGTACTTCCTCAAGCATCTCTTTGTCCAACAGGTGGGCTTCATCAACAACCACAACAGGAAGAAGATTATGTATGCCCCTTAAAAGCTCAATTTCCCTATGCAGCTGCCTTTTAGCATCACCACGATAGAATTTTGCTTCGCAACCCAACTGTTCCAAAAGCCCCTTGTAGAAATGCCGAGGAGTCAGCTTTGAATCTGACAGATACATCACCATGTATTTTGATGCATCCAGACTGTCCCTGAATTTACGAATAGTCGTCGTTTTACCGGTACCGCAATCCCCGGACACAACAGCAAACA
>JAAZBP010000028.1 GCA_012513715.1 Thermoproteota archaeon
AAACTGTTGAAGGCATAATCGAAAAAGTAGGTGTAGGATTCATGTTTGCGCCTGCATTTCATCCAGCCATGAAATACGCTGCTGAACCCAGACGGGAAATCGGAATACGCACTGTCTTTAACATTTTAGGGCCTCTAACTAACCCAGCCTGTACTAATGCACAGTTACTAGGTGTGTATGATAGAAAAATGGTTATGCCAGTTGCTTTTGCACTTCAAAAATTGGGTTGTGAAGAAGCTATGGTTGTACATGGATTAGACGGTCTTGATGAGGTATCAACCATTGGAAAAACAGTTATAGCCCATTTGAAATGTGGAGAAGTAAAAAAATTTGAAACTACCCCCAAAGCTTTTGGTGTAAAAAAAGCGTGTATAACTGATTTGCAGTGTTTATCTGCCCAAGAAAGCGGTGAAACTTTATTCAAAATTTTGAATGGAAAAAACGGTTGCTGCTTTAAAACTGATATTGTATTGGTTAATAGTGCTGCTGGAATAATGGTTGGTGGAAAAGCTGAATCATTTAAAGAAGGACTTGAATTAGCGCGGGAATCAATTGAAAGCGGAGCTGCATACTCTAAACTTAAGAGTTTAGTGATAGCTTCAGGCGGAGATTTAGTGCATCTTGAGGAGTTGGAATTAAAATATGACTGATTTCCTTGATACATTAGCTCGTGACGTTCAAGAAACAATCGATAATGGATACTACACAAATATAGAGCCGGCTGTAGAAACCAAGTTAAGTTTAAGAAAGCAAATTGAAAACTGTATTGGCAATGCAGTTATAACTGAAATCAAAGCAGCATCACCTTCAATAGGAACATTACGTGGGAACATCAATGCCGAAAAAGTTGCATCTGCAATGCAGCAAGGTGGCGCAGTAGCTATTTCAGTTTTGACTGAACCTAAACATTTCAACGGATCCTTAGATAGACTAAGTAAAACACGTGAAGCAGTTAAAACTCCAATATTGATGAAAGATTTTTTCTTAAGTCCCAAACAGATTGACGCTGCAGCGGGTTTGGGCGCCAACGCAATTTTGCTGATTCAAGCTCTTTATGATAGAGAATATGGTGAGTTAGGACTTGATGAGATGATAAGTTATGCGCATTCTAAGAATTTAGAGGTTCTTCTTGAAACTCACACAGAACAAGAATTTGCATCTGCATTAAAGAGTGAGGCTGATTTGATTGGGATAAATAATCGAAACTTGTCAACTCTAAAAATCGACTTAAAAACAACCGAAAATATACTTAAAAAAATGGGTGCTGACGGAAAAATCGTAGTCAGTGAAAGCGGAATACAGACACCTGATGATTTACTTTTTCTTAGAAAATGTGGTGCGTCAGCTTTTCTCATAGGTTCAAGCATAATGTTAACTGACAATGTTGAATTAAAAGTGAAGGAGTTTGTTAATGCAAAATGAAATTAAGTAATTACCCCATCGATGGAAAATATGGAAGATATGGTGGACGTTTCGTTCCAGAAATTCTAATGGAAGCAATAAAAGAACTAGAAAACGCATATGAACAAGCCCAAAAAGACCCAGAATTCCAAAAACAACTAGACTACTACTTAAAAGAGTATGTGGGCAGACCAACCCCTCTATACTTCGCTGAAAACCTCACTCGCAAACTTGGCGGAGCAAAAATCTATCTTAAAAGAGAAGACTTAGCGCATGGCGGAGCCCACAAAATCAACAACACCATAGGTCAAGCATTACTTGCTAAACGTATGGGTAAAACCCGTGTGATAGCAGAAACAGGCGCAGGGCAACATGGTGTAGCAACTGCTATAGCTTGTGCAGCCTTAGGTTTGAAAGCTGTAGTTTTCATGGGTACAGAAGACTGTGAACGGCAACGCCTCAATGTTTTCCGGATGAAACTTTTAGATGCAGAAGTCCATCCTGTTGAATCTGGCTCAAAAACCTTGAAGGACTCAATTAATGAAGCCTTTAGGGACTGGGTAACTAATCTTGAATCAACATATTACTTGATTGGCTCAACTATGGGACCTCATCCTTATCCTATGATTGTAAGGGACTTCCAAAGTGTTATAGGCAAAGAAATCAAGCAGCAATTTAAAGAGAAAACAGGCAGATTACCTGATGCTTTGATTGCGTGTGTAGGAGGAGGAAGCAACGCCATGGGCACTTTTCACCCATTTAAAGATGACATAGAAGTCAAACTTTACGGTGTAGAAGCTGGAGGCGAAGGTATAGAAACAGGCAAACATGCAGCAACTCTTGCAGCTGGCTCTGAAGGCATATTCCATGGAATGTTCACATATATCCTACAAGACAAACATGGACAAATCCAGAACACACATAGTGTATCTGCAGGTTTAGATTACCCAGGAGTTGGACCAGAACACTCCTTCTTAAAGACACTTAACCGTGCAGAGTATGCATATGCAACCGATAAAGAAGTTATAGATGCATTTCTTGCTCTATCCAAAGAAGAAGGTATTATGCCTGCATTAGAGTCCTCACATGCAATTGCTTACGCTATGAAGTTGGCTCCGAAAATGGAGAAGACTCAGTCAATAGTAGTCACTTTATCCGGTAGAGGAGACAAAGACGTGGATACAGTTGCAAAATACATAGGTGCAAAACTATGAACAGCATAAAACAGGCATTTGAAAAATTAAAAAAACAAAGAACCGCTGCATTAATCGCGTACATAACTGCAGGCGATCCAACACCTGAAGATACAGTAAAAATCGCTGAGGCACTTATCGAGGGAGGCGTTGACATAATTGAGTTGGGGTTGCCTTTTTCTGATCCAATAGCTGATGGCCCAACAATCCAGAATGCTAGTCTACGTGCTCTCAAAGCCGGAACTACACCATTAAAAGTGCTGGAAATAGCCCAAGAAATCAAAAACCAACATGATGTACCCGTTACAGTCATGACCTATTATAATCCAGTATTCCGTTTTGGAACAGAAAAGTTTCTTTGTTCAGCTAAAAAGCATTTAGTTGACGGATTTATAGTTCCTGATTTGCCAGTGGAAGAAGCAGATGAATACAGAAAAGCAGCAAAAACATGTGGTTTAGACACTATTTTTCTCGCTTCACCAGCTACTTCAGAAGAACGGCTAAAAAGGATAATTGATGCTTCCTCAGGCTTTTTGTATCTAGTTTCCCGCTTCGGAGTAACCGGAGCCCAAGAGTCAGTTCAAGAAGCCACAGTGCACCTAATTAAACGCATTCAACCATACACTACAGACAAGGTTCCGTTGGCTGTGGGATTTGGAATCTCAAAACCGGAGCATGTTAAACGTGTAGTCAATGCAGGTGCAGACGCAGCCATAGTTGGAAGTGCCTTCATAAACATAATCCAAAACAGTAAAGATAAAAAAGAAACTCTGAGAAACCTCAAAACTAAAGCTGAAGAATTAAAAGCTGCAACAAAAACAAAAAATTAACCTAAAACAGATAGGCCATCACTGGCAAAGTTTTATAGTTTGATTAAATCATGTATGTGCGGCGATGGATCTTAGGCGGTGGGTTAGGGGTCCATTACTTCCGTAAATCCTCTACATGACGGGCTGACATCTGCGGATGAGGCGTCAAAGGCCGCTTGGATCTTCATTTCCGAACCAGTGACTATCCGTCCTTTGGGGCTGGCGGTCAATGGGTGACTTCCGTAGGGAAGCCATTTCATTGTTCACCAGGCGAATCTGGCTAGGCTCGGGAGAGAGCAACCTAAGTTTGGACGTTACGCGCTCAAGGGGGTGCGGGTACGAGTGTAGGGTTTGGGGTTTCCAGACGGAGTCTAGGCGTCGAACCGCAGCGGTCCATCGCTACTTCATACTTCTAAGTTGCCTACAGAAATAGTGCCTTAACCGAGGGGTATTTTTGTATAAGTAAAAAATAGGCCTTGTTAATGCTGATACAAAAATACAAATTCAAATCCAACACGTAATCAAACTCGAGGAATATTGACTAAACTTTAGTCAATAAATTTTGACGAAAAAAGCTTTAAGGGCAATTATTCTATGGTTGATTTCGATGAAAAAATTAATTAAAATATTAGCAGTTACAGTTTTGCTGTTTTTCATGTGTAGTTTACTTAATTTCGAAATAACAAATGCGTTTCCCCCTCCTCCAACTAACCACATTACAATAATTAATCCCCCTGATCCTTTATCGCCTATCGCTCATAGATACGAAAACAGCACGGTCCAATTAGAAATCAGTGTAGTCCTATTAGGTGACTCACCCAAACTAACTGATTTTTCCTATAGCCTCGACGGAAAACCATCAATTAAACTCAGAAACTTCACAAGTACCCACAGTCAACGTATTACTCCAAATCAAGCAGGATATCCTGAAGAAGTTGAATTTACTGTTTTTACAGCTGAAGTTGAATTAGCAGACCTGTCTGAAGGCAACCATTCAGTAACAGCCTACGCCAACGGCATGTCTACATATAGAGAATTCACTGTAAACTCCAACTACCAAATAGCTGTGATTGAAGTTTTATCGCCGATAAATCAGACATACTCCAAAAGGCCTCCTTTAATTTTCACTACTAATGGAGATGTCAAAAGCGCTCATTATTACATGTACAAGTATAGGGGATTTTTCGATAATGGATATGTCGATGTTTTTGAGAAACACTTCTCTGGAAATACGACAATAGACAACCTTTCAATGGGAAGTTATGTTCTGTATTTGTATGTAACAACTGAGAAAGGTGAAGCTACAGAGGCAGCGTATTTTTCTACATCAAAATACATTTATTCAGACAATAATAATTCATTGGTCTACATATTTATTGTAATAGTAGCAGTAGCAATTGCAGGTTCGGTTTTTCTATTTTTTCTAAAGAAACACAAAAGTAAAACTATCAAGTCAAGAAACCTTGACAGGACTTTGTCAAGAAATGTTGACAAAAACACTTTTAACCATAACCAACTAAAAAAAGTAATATGCGCAAAATGGTTAAAGCCCTAACTATAATACTTACTATAATTATTTTAGGTTCTATTTTCATCCTTCAATCAGCCTCTTTAGATGCACATCATAGAACAATTGTTGTGCCAGAAGATTATTCTACAATCCAAGATGCCGTGGATAGCGCAAATGAAGGCGATACCATATATGTTAAACGCGGAGTCTATGAGAGCCTCAAGAACCAGACCTTAATAATTAATAAATCAGTTTCCATTATGGGTGAAAACTCAAAAAATACAATCTTAAAACTTCATCCACTATACTCTGAAATCTATATTTTAGGTCAATCAATAGGCTGGGGCTGGTCTAACGCAGTTGAAGTTTACGCTGACAACTTTCTATTAAGCGGTTTAACAATCATCAGTGATGGCGGCGCAGTGAGGATAAATGGAAACAATGCACAAATTGTAGGTAACACGATAGAATCAGATGTTACTTTTAGTGGAGATAATCAGACTTTTGCGTATAATTTTTTAAAAGGTAGAGTAAGTTGTAGTGGCGATTATTTCAATGCATACTTAAATGATGTTTTAGATGGACAGATTTCAGTCAATTCTGGCTTTTATTCTAGAATCTTTTCCAATAACATCGTGGGAGGTAACTTGGGAATTACTGGCTCTAGCAACAACGGATTTGTGTATAATAACACAATAAATGGGGTTTCTAAAGTGGAAACGGGAATTAGTGTTGCCCACATTGGAGGTACAATCACCAATAATACTATAACTGACTGCGCTAATGGAATCGCAATTTACTGGGGCGGAAACAACACCATATACGGCAATATTATTCTAAATTGCGAAATAGGTTTCTACAAGACAGAAGCTCACGGCGGTAACGTTTTTTATGCAAATAATGTTGAAAACAATTTTTTCGGAGTAAAGATTGCTTACCGAACAGAATCCAGTGAAACCTTGCTTTACCATAACAACTTCATAAACAATAGCTGTCAAGTCAACAATGAAACAACAGAGACTACAGGCGGATCGTATGGAGTACCTCAAAGAACCCGTCCTCTATATCATTCAGGTGTTTTCGATAATGGCTTTGAAGGCAATTACTGGAGCGATTATACAGGCGCGGACTCAAATGGAGACGGTATAGGTGATACACCATATCTAATTGGTTTTAACCGTTCAGACAATTACCCACTAATGAAGCCATATGACATCAATAAGGTACTTGTACAAGAATCATCTCCAATTGTACCCATAGCTGTCTGTGTAGCTTTAATTGTGGCTGTTGGCTTGATAGTTTACCTCAAAAAGCGTCATAAACCTATTTAGTCAAGAAACTTAGACTATGATTTGTCAAGAAATGTTGACAAAAACACTTTTAACTGTAATAAAAAAGGGTATTAGTTTGATGGTTAAATGGAGAAAACACACATTTTGATTAAGACACCATTAGGTGGCATGGTGTGATAAATAAGTCTGTAGTGGTATCTCTCGTATTTGTTTTAGTCCTTTTAGCTTCGGTTGGAAATTTGGTTTTAGGCGGTTACGTTGTTGAACCTGAATTTAGAGCTGCAACAATAAAGAGCAACGGAAGTGTTGACCCTGAAACAGCGCCTATCTCAAAAGACAATAACGTCTACACTTTACTGGAAGATCTAGCTGGATATGTTGTGATAGAGTGCGATAACGCTGTTTTTGATGGTTCAGGACATAGCGTGTCAGGCGTTTATGGACCAATACCTGACGTTAATTCCTCAGAGACTACTTCTTTAGATATTTCGGGTGTAACAGTAAAAAACACCATCATAGAGGGGGGTGGAATAATTTTTTACGGCCATTTGGCTTCTACAAAGATAGCTATAGTAAATAATACCTTGAATGGTGACACACGTCTTGAGTGCTCTGGTCGCAACAACCTGATCGCTAATAACACAATACAGGGTGGTTTTGGAATTTGTATTGGAGGTAATGGAAACACAGTTTCTTGGAACACCCTTTCTGATTGTAATAAAGGAACTAATCTTATTCCTACTTCAATAGTCATTGCGGGTGGATCATACAATATAGTTTTTGGGAACAATATTACTCGAACTAAAGGATATGCAATTGAATTGCAAAGGCCAGCAAGCAGAAATGTTATTGCCGGAAACAATATTGCCAACAATGATGTGAGCGTTTACACTTTATATGTTGGTTCTCAATGTGGCGCAGAAGGTAACATTATTTATAATAACAATTTCATAGGAAACGGTCAAGACGTCTACAATGACGCAATTATGGGACCACTCTCCTGGAACGGTTGGGATAACGGTGAACAAGGTAACTATTGGAGTCGCTACAGGGGCACTGATTTAAACAAAGACGGCATAGGCGACACTCCACACGTTATTGACGAGGTTAACGTGGATAATTACCCGCTTATGTCTGAAGTAGACATTTCAAAGCTAAACATAGATACGCTAACACTTACCCCTGACCCTGCATCTAAACCGACTCCGATTCCTACTCCAACTCCTACTTCTAAACCAAGTGCAAATCCAACTGAAAATCCAATGGCAACTCCAGAGCCTACTTCAGATTTACCCACACCAGAAGCATCGCTTAAAGATGGAAGTCCTTTTTCACCCTTCACTGTTTTTGTGACATTTTTAGTAATTTTTATAGTGTTAACTGCATGTTTGGTCTTCTTTTTCAAGATACGTAAACCTCAAAATAAGTTGGTGAGTATGAATGAACAAGAAAATTAAAAAAATCTAAAAACGTTATATCACTTTTAAGTGCAAGGAACTATAAACCTGAAATAGCAACAATTATAATAATACATTGTGAAAGCAGGCATAACAATTGAAGCATACACAAAATGCGTTATCGCAGTCATCATCAGTGTTTCTTAATTTAATCCGTTTCATCGCTTGTGAAATGATTGTTGTTTGCCATGTTTTAACTAAATATCAACCAGTATTTGGAGAACCATCTTTTAGGTTGGGCAGTACAATCGGTGGTGTAGCGGTTCTTCTGTTTTTTGTTCTTTCTGGATTACTGATATGCTATTCGTTGATTAACAAACTAAAGAATCCAAAGTATGGGTTCAGAAGCTTTTTTGTTGACCGATTTAGCCGTATATATTCAGGGTTGGTGCCTGCATTACTTTTGAGTGCAGTATTTTCTGTAGTGATTTACCTAACTAATTATTCTTATTATCAATATTTGAGTTCAATGCAGTCTCCGCCTTCACTGTTAAGTTTCGGTATGACCTTATTTATGTTGGAGAGGTTTCCAGTAGACTTCTTCAATTCTATCCTTGCACCACTTGGTTTGACTTTTCCTCTGCCCAGTGTTACACCCTTTGGTTTCAACGGTATCCTATGGACGCTAGTTGTTGAATGGTGGATTTACATGGCTTTCGGATGGTTCACCTTTGGGTTGCTCGCGTTAATTGGGAAAAGAAAAAAAGGAAAGGCTTTTAGAGTTCTTTTTTTCATAGTCGCGGTCATACTTAGTTTAGTGCTAATTGGATTTATGCAGGAATTTAACAGTTTAATAATTGTCTGGTTCGTAAGCGCTTTAATGATGCTGATAATTAGCAACAAGACAGCTCAAACTAAACTGTCAAATCAGGTCGCGTCGAAAGGTTTAGTTTTAGTTTCTTGTCTATCTTTGGTAAGTTCAATTTTCATCGCTTACACAGCGTTTGCTTACACCAGTCAGTACTACGATGTAATTTTAGGGCTGATTTTATCCACATTCGTTTTTGTTAGCATTCTATTCTTAAACATAAACCACTCAGGTAAAGTTGCGAATTGGCTTCAAAATAGGCGTATAGCCAACTGGACTGCTGTCGGAGCAAAATTTTCGTACACACTTTTCTTAACACATTACCCAATAATTATTTTTCTAAGCAGTTTGAACCTGCCCATAAATCAGTTTTTCATGATGTTACCAATACTGTTGATTACTAACTTAACTGCGTTTTTAATTGCCTTTTTCACAGAAAGACGCTACAAAGACCTGTCTAATGCAATAAAAAGAAGACTATCTCTTTATTAACTCTCTGAAAACCCGAGTTCTTTATCTCGAGAATTAAAAAATCTATTCTAAGTACAGAACAATTGATAGTTGAGTAATTAACCTTCAAATTTATTAGTCTAAAAAAATACAGTACATATGGAGATTGTGTATGCCTTATTGTGAAAACTGTGGTTCACAAGTTAACGCTAATGCTAAATTTTGTGGCAACTGTGGTGCAGCAAGAAATCCAGTTGTTCCAGCTAAAGAGAAAGCTGAAACTAAACCATTAGAGAATAGACGTAAACGCCTCAATTATTACTCGCCTCCGACGATAGTACCTCCATCTGCACCTAGGCCTATATTGGGACCCCAACCGGTTTCACCTCAAACTTATCAGCCACAACCAAAACTTCAACAAGCAGCACCTATGCAACCTCAACCCGCCTATCAGCCTCAGCCCATGTATCAACCTCAACCAACAGGTGAAACAACCATAGGAGTACTTCCGTTCAGACGAATGAAATCGTTAGGGAGATATGACACTTTTGTTGGTGTAGTGACTAACCAACGAATGATTATTGCACAAATAACAGGTGAAATGGTTAAGGCATCAATTCAACAAGCTCGTGACAAAGCAAAAGCTGAAGGTAAAGGCTTTTTTGGTCAATGGGCTGATCAACTAAGAGGTTCATTCGGCTACACAGACAGATATCTCACATTGCCACATCAAACAATACTAAATGAAACACCTGGGAACTTTGCTTTATATAATAATACAATTACAGAAATCAAAATCCGCCTTAAAGGTGACGATGAAAGAGCGCAACAGGAATTTGAAGCTGAAATAAAGTCTACGTCAGGAACATACAAGTTCCACATGAATGAAAACAGCCAATTAACTGACCTTCTAAAACGTGTCTATGGGGAACGTGTCAAGATGCCCTTTGGTTACTTCTCAAAATCAGTTAACATAAAACTCTAAACCCCTCTTTATTACAAAAAAGATTGGCTCTTAAAATGAAATAAAGCTTAAATGCTTAACAATAAAATAGTTCCTCATTGAGGCAATGGTACGTGAAAGGAGCACTAGTTTTTCTAATAGTATTTGCAATATTAGTCATCGCGACTTTAGGTAATACTGATATTCCGCCGGGTAAAGCTATTTACAGTGCAGTCTTGCCTGGAACTGAAGCTGCTGCAGGCTACCTAATTAACGGTGTTGATGCTATAACAGTAATAATCGCTGTTTTCAACGGAGTCATATATGGATTCGTAGCATGGCTCATATTCAGCCTTGTCATGTTAGCTTTCAAAAAAGACAAGAAACAACAAACAGTTAATGTATACTACAACAACGAAGCTAATTATCCTCCGCCGCCACCATAAACTCTTAACGGTTAGCTCAATTTTTTTCTCTAAATCACTTAGCTTATGCTATTTATCAAAAATTTTGCGAAAATAAACTGATCGCTGTTATAATCCAGTTTTTTTATTCTTAACTATTGATTGAAAATATTGTTATTCTATTGTAGTAAGATTTTTCTGTTTTTTTAATAACTCTATAACTTCTTTGTCAGTAGTCTGTGAGAAATCAGAATAAAATTGGCCGATGGCTTGGAAGTATTCAGGAGTATATAGGCACACAATATTGTCAGCTTGATGTTTTAGTTCTTTAATAGTTGAGGGTGGCCCAACTGGAATTGCAACAGTCAAAGTTGCAGCACCTCTGTTTCTGACTGAAGCTAAAGCTGCTTTCATGGTGTATCCGGTTGCTATTCCGTCATCTACAACGATAACGTTTTTGTCTTTGATTTCAGGTTCTGAAACACCTTGTCTGTAAAAATTTTGTCTACGCCTGATTTCTTGTTTTTGCCGTTCACTTTCTTGGTAGATATAGTCGTTGCTAACTCCTAAATACATGATAAGGGAATCATCAAGAATCATCGTTCCATCTTCAGTGACAGCGCCTATAGCTAATTCAGGGTTGTCTGGGGTTCCTATCTTGCGAGGAATAATCACATCCAACTTGAAATTTAAAGCTGAGGCTATTTCGTAGCCTACAACTACTCCGCCGCGTGGAATAGCCAAGACCATTCCTTCCTTAAAACTAAAATCAGTTAAGGCAGAGGCTAATTGTTTTCCGGCATCCTTTCGATCCGAAAAATAAACCATACTATACACCTCTTCAAGCTAGAAATAGACTACTTGGATATAATGGTTTATTGTCATACTCCAAAGCATAAAGTAACCAATAACCGATACCAAGAAAAGTTGTTTGTTGAAAAAATTTGCTGATTTTACGATTACGGTTAGGACAGCTTTGGTAATCCTTAAATCTAAATCTTTCTATACCCGTAAATTGAGGATTAATCTATGCCCTACTGCCGCAGATGCGGAGCACAAATAGAAGAGAATGCACGTTTCTGTCATAAATGTGGAACACAAGTTGTTAACTATTTTACTCCAACAGCACCAATTAAGTCTAAGCCTATACATAAAGACCCATTTCTATTAGCTGTAATAGGGTTAGTTGTTATTTTGGTGACATCGTTAATAGTTACTGTAGTGTTGGTTGTTCCTGTTTCTCCTTGGAACATTTCTGAGTCATTTGAAGATAAAAATCCAAATGTTAAAACATTAAATCTAAACTTTGACACTAATGTTGGCCAAGTTAACGTTGCTACAATGAAGATCGGCGAAAATAACGTACATATTTTAGTTAAAGCAGACGGAGCAAGAGGTATACTTGGAGAAACAGATGTGCCAGTAACTGTTTCGTTTGATAATCAAACAGTTGGTGATGTGTTAACTCTTAACTCAAAGGTGCAGTTGGATAGCAAATTTGGGTCTCAAGCAAAAGTGGTGGTTAGCATCTATCTTGACCCGGACTTAATACTTAACCTAAACGTGTCCTCAACCACTGGCCAGGTTAGTTTCACAGGTGATAAACCAACGGAAATACGCTATCTTAATCTTGAAACTACAACTGGTACAGTTCAAGCACACTTGCATGGCAACTTGACAGTCGCAGGAAACATATCACTTAAAACAACTACTGGCGAAGTACACTATCGAATGAGTGAATTGGATATCTTAGAAAACTGTAATCTGAACCTGCAATCAACTACTGGTTCAGTTTACATGGACTTAACCCAAACCAGATTGACACAAGGCAACATAAAAGTTGACGTAGCCACGACAACAGGATCCATAAACATCGGATTAAAAATTGACGAAGTAGGCGCAATAATTAGATCACAAGTGGGCTCTTTTGGAGACATTTTTGCTGAAACCAAGAATTTCTCAGGAGAAAAAAACATGCTGCAATCTAATAACTACCCAGCAGAAACAAACATTGAAATTGATAATACTGTAAGCGGATTCGGAGACATAAACATACAAGCAAACTACCAATCAGATGCTACAGCAGCCTGATGAATCGTTAGAGATGTAAAACTTTTAAACCAGCTTTTATTAAAATAATAGTATTAATGGAAGGTGAATTTTTTGGGAGAACAAAAAAAGGTAACACACCAAGAACTTGAAGCAAACAACGGAAAAGATGGAAAACCAGCCTACATAGCCTATAAAGGTAAAGTCTATGATGTAACTGAAAGCAGTTTTTGGATGGAAGGCGAACATATGGGCATGCATAATGCCGGCAAAGATTTGACTGAAGACCTTGATATGGCTCCGCATGAAGCTGAAGCTTTCGAAAAAGTGAAATTAGTCGGCGAATTAGTCTAAGAAAGTTTAAACGCATAATAACCCTTCCAAAATTTTTTATTTTTAGATTTCCTCAATTCTAAAAAACACAAAAATTTTTGTGAAACTATGAATTCTTTAATGAAAATGGCACCGCTTTTGGGCATAACCTGTGGTTGATTTTTTGTTAAGGAAAATAAAAATAGAAAAAATTTTATTTTAAATCCCTATTAAATTTTTGTTTAGATTTACCTGCTACAAAATTTATCCAATGTTTTATATAATGAAAGCCCAATAATGAAATTAGATATTTCTATGATAACTAAACAAATTAGCACAATCCAGCGGGTAGAATATCTCTCTTTTCAAGTTAAAGATATAGCGCAAAGGTGAGGTATGTGTTAATTAAAAAAGCCAATGTGTTAGCAATAGAAATTGTTGGGATTGTCTTTATAATAATTTTAGGGAGCTTACTACATTTCACGTTTGAATTATCTGGTAACAATATCGTGGTAGGTTCTTTCTCTGCAGTAAACGAGTCTGTATGGGAGCACCTAAAACTAGCTTTTTGGCCTGCTGCCTTTTGGATGTTTATATCGATGTTTCTGCTTCGAAAATCAGTTAACAACTTTTTTACAGCTAAAACAATAGGCGCATACTTTATGGTCATGTTTATACCAGCAGTTTTTTATTCGTATACCGCTTTCACAGGGGAAAGCAATTTAGTCGTTGACATAGCAAGCTTCATACTCGCAGTAGTTTTAGGTCAAATAGTGAGTATAAAAATTTACAAATACAAACTCAACAAGCTGTATGAAATTGCATCGTTAGTAGCCATTATCATTTTGGCAGTTGTGTTTGTAGTGTTCACGTTTTATCCGCCTAACCTAGAAATTTTTCGAGATTCAATAACTGGACAATACGGCATCAGTTAAAATAAAACATACAACCTTATCTTATGTCATATAACCAGGAGTCTAATCCTGAATATGGATGTGTATTCTTGAAGCCTGAAAAATTACCCAAAATGAATGAAACTGAAATAAATTCCCTTCTTTCTCAACAGTTCCTATGTCGAATCGCATTCTGTAACAAAAACAAACCATACATCGCTGTATTCCAGTATGCCTTGATAGATGAGAAAATGTATTTTCACTTCACAAACTATGGCAGAAAGATCAAGTTCCTAAAAGAGCAGCCCATAGTCTGCGTTGAAATAGAAAAAATTAGCCCTGACTTAAGCGAATACAATTTTGTTTCAATAACAGGACATCTAAATATAGTGACTAACAGTGCAGAAAGAAAAAAAGCAATCGAGAAAATCGTTGAAACCGCAAAAAACCGTGGGCTCTCAGAAGAATTCATGGCTGCACATGGATTTCCTAAAAAAGGCAACTGGAACAACCTATTAACTGAAGAAGAGTTAGTTATAGTTGAATTGGATGAGGTAACCGAAAAATTCGGTCTTAAATCGCCTTAAATGCTTCAATTTTCTTATAAAAATGAATTGCTCCAGACGAAAAAGCGAAAAGACAAAATACACCTATCACACTAAATAATTATAGTGTCTGGGGTGGGCAGATGCGATATAGCAGAAAATATTATTGTGTAGTTTGTGGTAGAGAAATCGACCGAGAAGAATTTGATGACCATGACGGTCTATGCTGGGAATGCTGGGATAACCAGTTAACACGAGAGTCCGACAGTGTTTTCGAAGAATTAATCTAATTTAGTTTACCATAAACAGGAGCTTTCTGCTACTAGAAGGCAATTTATAGTTTACTTGCTAGAGTAGTGTTTAACTATTTTAGCTAGATTTAATGTTTTTATTAGTTTGGATACCTCGTTGTTGTAGAAATTCTTTGATTTTTAAGTCAATTAGATCTCTAATCTCTCGAAACTTCGCTATTTTTTCGTGGTTTGTTCCCTGAAATTGAGCTGGGTCCTCAAATGGCCAATATAGCCTAGTGGATGCACCTGGAAAAGTGGGACAGTTCTGTTCAGCTTTGGCACATAAAGTTATAATTATACCAAAATGTGTTTTACCCAAAAATTGTTTAAGATCTTTTGAATAATGAGAACTAAGGTCTACACCCAGCTCTTGCATGACGTTAACTGCAAAAGGGTTAATTGGTTTAGGGTCAAATCCGGCACTGTAAACATCAAAATGTTCACTGGCATATTTTTTCAGTAAAGATTCAGCAATCTGACTTCGCGCGGAGTTGCCTGTGCATAAAAAAATAACTTTAGTTTTAACCATTTATATGCCTCTCAAATACATAGGGTTGATTGGAGAATTCAGAATTTAGCTTTATCCAAAATAAAGTATATAGACTATTTTTTTCTTTTAGAAAATATATCAATATTAAACTTTTTTTTGGTGAAAAAAACACATTACAGAATTCAAAAGTGAATATTATACTCTAAAATTTCGGGTGCCCCTAAGGTAAAATTGCTTTTAGGAATTTTTTAATCCTTTTAAATTGTCTTTGATTGACCTCCAGAAAGTGCTCTTTATCTTTTCTGGCTCTTTTAAGTTATCAAGTCTTTCAACCCTGAAGTAAATAGGCGGGTGAGGATCTAACTGTAGCCATTCCATAACACGATATTTTCTATATTCTGGTTCTCTCTTATACAGTGGAAATAGTCTCCTGAATCCAATTTTCCTTAAAGCTTCAGCCATAACTTTAGGTTTACCTATGACTTTTGCAGCGTCTAAATCAGCTCTACCCTCTAGAAATTTTCCGAAGAAATAAACTGCGCTCAGAGCCAGCAATAAATACGCCCAGAATGAAAAGAAGCCAAATGTGAAAAGGTAAGGCCAGAAAACATAGAATCGTAGCAGGAACTCTGCAGAAGAAAGAGTAGACATCACCAGCGGATCCCTTGCTTTTAAGTGGCTGAACTCGTGGGCTATGACGCTTTCTAACTCGTCGTCCTCAAGTTGCGTTAAAATCCCAGTTGTTACTATCACTGTTCCCAATTTCGCGCTTGGACCAGCAGCTGCAGCGTTAGGTATAACTGAGTTAGTAACCACCACTTTAGGTATTGCTAACCTAAATTTTTCTGCAACATTTCTAACTATATTATAAAGGTTAACGCGTCTTATCAAAAAGTTAGCCTGATTACAATTAATGCCGTATTTGAAAAAAACAGAATTGGCGGTCTCGCATGTAAGAGGTTTATCTGAAGCTAGTGTAGCATGAAAAAGCTCTTTTCTGATTTGGGCATGTATTTTTTTCTTATCTTTTCTGAATGCCTCTTTTTCTTCTGGGGATAACCTGTATTGTAAAATCAAAATTTCAGGTTGCTGCTCAGTTATTATCCAGTCTGCACCTCTCGCCAATAGTTTTCCAGAGAACAAAGCAAGCCCAAAAGAGATAAAAACAAAGATTATTGGTGCATACCATCCAAAAAACCAGAATAAAAGAAAAGTCACACCTAACAAGGCAACATATAAGGAAACCATTGAGTCTGAGAAAAGTCTAATTCGCAGCCCATTTTTGCTGTTTTCGTCAACTGTTTTTTCTCCTGGCGCGAAAGCAAAATATAGTGTTGATTTCCTTGCTTCTTCCTCGAAAAGTTGCACAACTAAAAACAGGTCTTCATAGAGGTTATCGAGAAATTTTTTTGAGACACTTGGACCGCTTATGTTCATCTTAACTTTTATTGGGTTCTCTGCAGTAACTTGAACGTCTACATATTCATTATTATTTGGAATAATTACCCTGTATAATAAGGATCTATTTGAAATATCATCCGCTATTCTGACATTTGTGAAAGACCGATAAGATTCATGTTTCAGTAAGTAGTAACGATAAAGATATTCAGGTAAGTAACGTAATGTTTCATCAGTGGTTTCTGTGTCAAGTAAATATTCAACTTCAGTTTTTTCCATCATAGTTAACTTACCCAGTGGCTAAATCAGGTTCATCAGGGCATACATATTCAAGATTACAAAGAGATTCGTGTTTTTAGAGTTTACTACAGAAGCCTTTACAGAAAAAAAGTAACCATTAAACTTGATGGCATTTGACGTAATTAAACACAAATTGACTTTGAAGTTATAGCCAATTTTGTTTTATATTTAAAGTAAATTGATTGAGGTTAGGTATGGATTCTCTAAATATTCAAATACGAAAGTGGACTTAAGATAGGTTAAAGTGGTGTAAAAAGAATGAAAGAAGATTTCATAGAAGAATTTAACAGATTACTCAAAAAGTTCAGAGTACTATCTGTTGAAAGGTTAACGATAGAGAATGACCTGCTTAAGTTCTACGAATCTTTCGCCGTTGACAAAAACTCAAAAATGGATACAGACAAGATCGAGAACATAACATCGTTAAGAAAAAGGTTGAGTATAGTAAATCAAGAATTGAAAAAGACTGATCTGAAGCTTTTGGAATTAGTCAAATCAGACTAAATCCCCCACTTTTTAGATTTTTAGACTAACCATTGCTTATTTGGAACATAATTCTGAATCAAACAAAATTAGCCATCACATAAAGATTTCGTCATTTTCAAACATTAATAGAACTTAGGTTAAAGACTACTTCTTTGGAAAATATGAAACATTTTTCCAGGTAATTATCTTGTGGTTAGTGTATCTTTGAAATTTCAGCTTGTTCACTGTTAATGCCTCGCCATTTAATCTTGTAATTGAGTGCTACTAACACGTTAGCTGAGTCGTCTAAGCCCTCTTTTTCGATGATTCTTGCAGCTTCTGTAAGCGATAAATTTCCTTTTGGAATTAAAGCTTCTTTGATTTTGTTGTCAATCTGGACAAGTTTGGCTTTGCTAACTAAAACATCAGCCATGGCAACATAGTCTGAAGGCAAGTTTTCAGTTAAGAAGGTTCTTGCCGCCTCTTTAGAAACACCTATTCTTGATGCAAATTCGTCGAAATCAACTATGGATTCAGTGAATCTTATAGGTAACTCTTTCAGAGTCTGCAACTCTTTAGATTTAACTTCTTCGAACTTTGTTTCCAAATACCTTAGAATTGGAGCCAAAGGAATTTTATCTCGATAATAAATTAAATCAAATTCAGAGTTATTTTTAAGGCTAGAAAGTTTTTCACAGGCTAAGGTTTGGTTAACTAAAAGGAGCATTTGTGTTTTAATCTGTCTTAGCTTCGCTATTTTTCTTTGCAGATATTCTTCTGTCCAGAAACCTACGATTTCCAAATAGATTTTGATTCCTGCTTTTTCAAGTGTGAAATCAGGAATAATCACCTGTTTACCTGCAGGCAAAGGTTCAGGTTCTCTCTTTAGTACCCACCCCGAATTTAGGGCTTGAAATTGTGAAGCAAAAGCTTCTTCGACTGAACTATCATAGGTTATATGTGTAGAATATTGTTTTTTTAACAATGATGAATGAGTTTGGCTTTCAATTTTAAAGTCGCAAACTTCGTTTGTGAACTTCCAAAGCACCTTTGCTTTAATTATCCATTCAGAATTATCAAGTATCACAGGTAAAATCTTTGCTATGTTTATGCCGTATCTCCGATTTAATTTAAATATACTGGCTGGGCCATCGATTTTAACCCATATCTTGTCTTCCTCGTAGACTTCGTATATTAAGCCGAATTTTTTTATTGCATAAAAGATGTTTTGCCAGTTACCTGAAGTTGTAAAATAGAGTTCTGAAGCCTCAAAAAGCAGTGTCTGTGTTAAACCCAGATTATATGCACTCAGCAGTTCTATAGATGAAGGCGATGAAAACTTTTCAAGAACCAGTTCGCCATCTAAATCTGAATAAAAATTCTCCTCTACTTCTTTGGTTGATAACGACACCGATGAAGCCACGTTAGCAATGATTTTTTGTCTATTATCAAAAGTTGTAGGTAAACCGAGTTGTTCTGTAGCTTGGAATATTTTTCTCCTTAAATCAACTGGGTCAACTTTGCTGTTGCACAAAAAAGAGCTTCTTCTGTCAAGCAGCAAAGATAGGGATCTAACAAAGCGGTACTCATAGCCTTTATCTTCAAGTTCAGTGACTAAACTTTTTAGTTCCTTTTTCTTTTTTCCAAGATGCACTTCATAAGAATTTATGAGAGAATCAGCTAAAGAAAGATTATTGTCTGAAAGTTTAGCGTAACGAGGCATAATTACGCCTTTCCTTTTCCAAACTGATAGTAGGTCGCTTGGAAGCAGTTAAGAGTTCCCTCCGATTTTTCGGTGACGTCTACGGCTCGTAGCTACCTCCATGGTTTCCTTGGAGATTATTTCTATTAGTCTGGCTAATTTTTCGTCTTTCTTTCTAAGAAGTCTACCGAGCCTTTGAACGTATTCTCTGTTGCTGCCTGTTCCGCCCAGAATTACGCCTACAGAAGCATCTGGCACATCTACACCTTCATCTAAAACTTGGGATGTGACAACAACTGGATATGCGCCGGATTCAAAGTTTGAGAGTATTTCTCTGCGTTCTTTTCTTGGAGTATGATGTGTTATTGCTGGAACAAGAAAACGGTGACTAATCCTGTAAACCAAGTCGTTATACAAAGTGAAAATTATTATTTTCTCATTATTATAGAATTCAAGCTGTTTAGCTAACACTGCCAGTTTAGCTTCTGAATTTAAAGCTACTTTCATCGCTTTATTTCTTGCAAGTAATGCTTCACGCGCTTTTGGGTCTCTTCCAGTAGTCATTATAAATTTTTGGAAGTCCGCGGCGCTTCTTAAGCTGATTCTTCGCTCTTGAAGAAATTTTTTAAAAATTTCTATTTGAGAGTTATACGCTTCCTGTTCTGGAGGTGTTAATTCAACTACTATTTTCTCGTATGTATATGGTGATAAGTGTTCTCCTGCAAGATCTTTGATGTCAACTGAGTATACTAGGTCGCCTATGAGTTGAGGTAGCAATGATTCTCTCTGATCTGTTCTTTCATAGGTTGCAGTTAACCCCATTCTGTACGGTGCAATATACATCTCTGCTATCTGCATGTAACCTGTAGAGGCTAAATGGTGAACTTCATCAAATATTATTAACATGAATTTGTTACCGAGTTTTTCTGCATGTATGCAAGCTGAATCGTAAGTTGCCACAGTGACCATTCGTAGATTTTTTTCTCCTCCACCTACTACACCCGCTTCTACATTCAAGTTTTCCTTGATTCTTCTTCTCCATTGATCAATTAAATCCAAAGTGGGAACTACAATTAGGGTTTGAACCTTCAATTTCTGGATTGCTTTTAATGCAATGAAGGTTTTTCCAGCTGCAGTAGGCAAAACCAAGACTCCCCTATTACCTGCTTTATGCCACTTATCTGCTGCTTCAGCTTGATAATCTCTAAGTTTAATGCTGCCTTGAAACTGTTCAAGAGGAGGAAGTTCTGCAACATCATCTCTAATTTGCTGTTTACTTTGATGTAAATAGTCTAAAACATCCCTGTAATGGTGCGCTTTAATTCTGTAGCATTCTACTCTCGGGTCCCATTTTCCATATGGCGTTCCCACTTGACCTTTCAGCAGGAGTGTACCCTTATCAAAGTGTAGATGAAGCATGATACTCAATCTATTATGTCCAGTTAAACCTGTCATAGGAACAGTCTATACAAAAGTATTTTTCGGCTAATTTTGTTAAATTTGGCTTCTTAGTTTACACTATTAAATTGGGTTGTAGACAATAAGTTTAGTTAGATATTTTGAACTAATTATATAACCGCTTAACAGTTCAGTAAGGTTTAACCTTATTTTGTGTCTTTTGCGCAGGTTTTTTTGAATGTTGGTAGTCTCAACAGGTGAATACTAACTGCAACTGCTACGGCAATCATGATTAACTGCATGGGTAAAACCAGAAAAGGCGGTAAAATTCTACCTAAAAACAAAAGCACTGAAACCAAGATGGTTACCCAAAGAATAGTGATTGCAGTGATTTTTGTTTTCATCGGTATACCTTTGCCCTCCTTATAGTTTCTTATGTAGTCCCCAAACCATCTATTGTTAAGCAACCAATCATATAGTCTCGAAGAGCTTTTACAGAAACAGGCGGCAGCAGCTAAAAGAAAAGGCGTAGTCGGCACAATCGGAAGAACAATGCCTATAGCGCCTAAACCCACACATATTAACCCTGCAGCAATCCATAATGCTCTAGCTAATTGATTTCTCTTTTTTCCCTTTTGTGACGTACTGCAGGTATTGCCTGAATGCATAGCAATTTTCCCCTCTGCTATATCCCAATATCCAAACTTAAAAATTATCGTGCCTAATAGACAAGTTATTCACGATAAGTTAGTTCAATAACACAAGTTTTTTTCTGTATTTAATCAGGTAAAGTTTTTACAAAAAAGAGAAAGGAGTTACAGACAAGAGGGTTAAAGTGCGGCACTGTATGCACTTAAAAACAGCACTATTATACCTAAAGCTATGTTGACAATAAGTAATATCGCTCCGAGTTTTTCTGATTTAATAGGCTCTAATTTTTTGAAGCGCACAACTGTCACTGTCCGGAAAACCGCAACTACAGTCATCAATATTACTAAAGTATGCTTTGCCGCCAAAACCATCGAGTAAAGATTAGAAGTGTTAAGGAACCCTCCGAAGGATTCGGCGCGGTTTGCAAGAAGAACACCTGTTAACCACAGTCCAATTATGCTAACCAGGACTACTGTGTTAAGTCTTTTCTGCAAGCTGTCTAAAATGCCCTTAACCTGTATGCCTAACTGTTTATGTTTTCTGATAGAGGGTAAAACTGCGACACCAAGAGTGATTAAGCCTCCGATCCAAACAGCTGTGAATAAATCATGTAAGAACCTTACCAAAACAAAACCAATTTGTACGTCCATTATTTTTTCTCTCCCTTTTCTTATTTAAGTGCTATCGACTTTGCGTAACCGAATTGTGTGCATCTAAATTTATGCGGGAAACAAGATTTGTTACAAATTTAATGCTAGAATTTTGTTTCTGCACCATAATTATATACCTCTGATAGTAACTATACAAAGTAAAGTATTTAAGATTTAAAGTTTACCTTACAACACTAACTACCCCTAAAGGAAGTATAACTCACGGAAAAAGAAAACGAAACAGCACAATGCCCACTAGAAGCTGTAATAGATATCCTAGGCAGGAAATGGGCACTACTAATAATAAATGCAATCGGCAACAGCAGTGAAGCTAGATTCAGCGAACTGGAAGAACAACTAAAAATAGTCAGCCCAAAAACACTCTCCGACACATTAAAACAGCTCCAAAGAGAAGGCTTAGTAAATCGTAAATACCATTCAGAAATACCTCCAAGAGTAGAATATTCATTGACCCAAGATGGAAAAGGCTTATGGGAAGCAATTATCCCAATTCTTAAATGGACCACTGCAAGAGGCTCTATAAATGGGCGAACATGTTCACCTACTAAATGCAAACTAAAAAGATACAAAAAACTAAAAAATTCTGATTAGAAAAAAAACATTTAACAAAGAATTATTCACTCATAGACATACTTTTTTAATCAGTTTTACTATTAAGTTGGAAGTGATTAAAAATTGAAGCTAGGGCTTGTAATTTATTCAGATGATTCTGAAACAGTCTGGAACGCTTTCAGATTAGGAAGCTTCGCTTTAAGCCAAAAAGACGAAGTCAACGTGTTTTTGTTGGGGAGAGGAGTAGAAGCTGAATCAATAGATACAGAAAAATTTAAAGTCACAGAACAAATGAAAGCCTTTGTCAATGGTGGCGGTAAAATTTTTGCTTGCGGTTCATGTTTAAAAATACGTCACTCAGATGGTTCAGAGACCTGTCCTCTGTCTACAATGAACGATTTATATAGTATAATTAAAGACAATGACAAAATTTTAACTTTTTAAATATGTCACAAAACAATTAGTCTCAGTAAAAAGTGGTTAATGCATGGACAATAAGGGTGAACTTTCAAGGGTTGAATCACTTAAAGAAAGAGCTTTACAGATTCTTAACTTGAGATACCTAGTAAAATCTGATGTTAAATATTCATATAAAAAAAGAATAGTTGATTACCACCCGGATAAACATGCAGAAACCAAACAAAACCCTGAAAAACTAAAAGAATATGAAGACAAAATCAAAATTCTCAATCAGGCATACGAACTTTTAACAGACATTTTAAATGGAAAACAAGTGGACCCGCAAAAGTTTTGCATGTTAGAAGACTCTACGATAGTTCAGTCAATTTTACCTGAAGGCGTTAAACCCGCACCTTTAGGTAAAACGGAACAGGAACTTTGGATAGAAAAATGGGGCAGTTTTTTCTAATTCAGTGTGCTTTTTTACCCATCTTTAATCAAAGATACAAAATCAAAAAAAAGTTATACGCGATGAATATTTGCATCTGAAGTCAATAACTTTGGTTCTATTTTTCCAAAATAAACTCTTATTGAGAAAAACTTAACAACCGCTAGAACCATACCTAAAGGCAGTGGAATTATGAAATCGCTTGATACACCTTTACTAAAAGATGGAGTTTTTTATGTTGGAGTCAAAGACTGGAATAGACGATTATTTGACGCTTTAATTCCTCTTCCTCAAGGCACAACTTATAATGCTTATCTAATAAAAGGAACAGAAAAAACAGCGTTAATAGATACTGTAAATCCTGGATTTGAAGCAGAACTTGAAAGCAAAATCAATAATGTCTCATCAGTAAACCAAATTGACTATATAATAATGAATCATGCAGAGCCTGATCATGCAGGCGCCATACCCTACCTGTTGACCAAAAACGATAAGGCAAAACTTGTCTGCACAAAGATAGGTGCAAAAACAGCGCAGACATATTTCAAAGTTCCTGAAGAAAGAATACTGATAGTTAAAGATAACGATACATTAGAGTTGGGAAATAAAACCCTAAAATTTATAGAAGCACCTATGCTTCATTGGCCAGAAACCATCTTTACGTATCTTGTTCAGGAAAAAATTTTGTTCACATGTGACTTTTTTGGGTTACATACTGCTTATGGCTTATATGATGAAGAAGTAGCTGAACTTTCAATTTTTGCACAAAGATACTTTGGGGAAATAATGATGCCTTTCAGAGGCTATGGCTTACGTGCAATTGATAAAATCGAAAATATCGAAATAGAGATGATTGCTCCAAGTCATGGACCAATTCATAAGAACCCAACCAAAATATTGGATTGCTATTCAAAATGGACTCGAGGAGAAACACAGCAAAAAGTAATTGTTGTCTATGTGTCCATGTGGAAATCCACAGAAAACATGGTTAACCAAATTGTTGAGGTGCTACTTCAGAAAGGAGTCCAGGTGAGTTTGCATAACTTAGTTAACGCTGACTTAGGTGACATAGCAAAAGATCTAGTTGATTCAAGTGCAATAGTGTTTGGGACCCCGACGGTTCTTTTTAAAATGCATCCTTTAGCAACTTATGCCGCGCATTTGGTTAAGGTGCTAAAACCTCCTATGAAGTACGGTGTTGTATTGACGAGTTATGGTTGGAGTAAAGGTGCTTTGGCTCATGCAAATGAAGTCTTGGGTCCGACCGGATTAGAAGTGGTTGGTGCTATGGAAGTACTTGGTCCACCTACAGAAAGTGATTTAGAAAAAGTAAGAGTTATTGGGGAAGAATTAGCAGACAAAGTTAAACAAAATTATGCTGCTAAATAGGTGATTATTATGGTGTTACCTGTTGATTTGCTTGTTATTGAGCATAAGCTGATTCTTCAAGCGGTTGAACAAATACAGAGGGAAATCGAACAAATACAAACCAACGGCAAAGTAAACCCTGACTTTATTGTTAGAGCAGTTGATTTTTTCAGAAGCTATGCTGACCGATTTCATCATGGCAAAGAAGAAGGAATACTATTCAAAGAACTGTCACAAAAGCAAATGAATGCTTCTGACAAAAAAGTTATGCTGGACCTCACGCTGGAGCATGCTTCAGCAAGAAGAACAGTTACAGAACTGGAAAAAGCTAATGAAAACTATGTTTCCGGACAAAAACAAACATTAAACAACATCCTGCATTTATTAGCAGATATCGTAAAGCTTTACCGAACTCATATTGAAAAAGAGGACAACCACTTCTTTTATCCCTGTATGAAATATTTTTCTGCACAAGAAACCAAAGAAATGCAAACAAAATTCTTAAATTTTAACCAGAATTTTACAGATGAAACATACAAGAAAGTAGTAGAAAACCTTAAAGCTTAATTTTATACTCTTTTCTTTTTTAGTATTCACCTTTTATTTGTCTGAATTTACCAGCTGTCTCTTTTACTTGCAGACTCTTCCCTATTTTCTTGCTCTATTTTTTGGTAGATGCTTTTAGTCTCTGAAGAATCAACCACTAAAGCATCACCTGGAAAGGTTTTCACTGTGGGAACTTTAACTAATCTATCC
>JAAZBP010000219.1 GCA_012513715.1 Thermoproteota archaeon
TATCAATGAAAGTTTTCGCAGAATAAGCACCATAATTGAGAGGGATAGTAAGGATACGACTTACAAGTTTGCTCTTCTTCGTGCAGTAATTGAAATTTCACAGGAGTACGAGCACCTGAAAAGAGAAGAAGAGAACAGAGTTGTTTTCCCGACGGGTCTGATTGTGGAGAAATGGTTACTATACTACTATCCCTTAGTGGAAAGCTCCAAGTTTATTCCTCAGAAGAACGGAGAAAAAAATGAAGAAACACGTCAAATCTCGTTTAGAAAAAAGTTTGAAGAGATAACCAGCTTCTACAGGGACAAGGGCGGCTTTTCTGCTTTCTGGAGCGATTACCAGAGCCAAACAATACCCGAACAAGTCGAAAAGACGCTTACAACCTTAGTAAAAAATCTTTACAACACAATCACCAAAATGCCTATGCGCTATATCGGCGGATCCATTTCTAACAGAGAATACTCCATCTTCAAATTCAGCAGAACCCCTGGCAGGTATTCCGTGAAGGGGCAGCTGAATAGTCAGTTACTTATAGACTCTTTTGGCTCGTTTTCTTTTGAGAAACACTTCTTTAACGTTTTTCAGTATCTTGGAAGCTTCATCTCAGGGGAAGATTCACTACTTTACAAATGGGCCAAATTTTCAGTCAGAGCAGACACCAAAGGCGAACTCACAGTTGAAGGCGCACTAAAAAAGCTGGGCACTATACCTGAGACAGAACGCTTAACCAGAAGAGCAAGCACCGCATACAAAGGCCTGTTTACTGAGCAAAAATTTTTGAAATGTACTTGGTCTGGAAAACTAGTTAAGGACTTTGGGAGTTTGCATATAGATCATATTATACCGTTTGCTGTGTGGAAAAACAATGATCTTTGGAATTTGATACCTGTCAGAGGCTCAGTTAATCTTGAGAAAAGAGATAGAGTGCCGCTTCCAGAGTTCATTGAGCAGAAACGGGAAGATATCATGTTTTACTGGGATGTTTTAAGAAGCCGCTACAGGCAACAGTTTGATCGGCAGCTCTTTGTTTCTGTTACTGGAGAAAAACTAGTTGAAACAGATTGGAAAGAAGTTGGGCTTGAAGGATTAAAGGAAAAATGCGACTACCTCATCAACACCAGAGGAATAGAAGGCTGGAAACTTCAATAACCACATCCATAACCTGCTGCAGAAGGGTTTAGTTACATGTCATCTTCGTCTGCTACTGCATCGTATGATGTTTCTTCTCGGTAGCTGCCGCATTCCTCGCAGATGTCTTCATCCTCAGGGTTTTTGTGCTCACAAACAGGGCAAATCCACATGTTAACCAACTGATTTTGTTTGTTTAGTAATTTTATGGATTTAAAACTTGTATGTTTTACTACATCAATTAATCAAACATGCTGTCGGATTATTCTGTTAATTGGTCGTCCCAGCATTCCCAGCATAACCCATCATAATCCTCATACTCTTCATGGGATTCTTTGACCTCTTCCTGCTGTGACCCAAATATAGGTCTAGCATGCAGAACACGGTCAAAGTAAACCAATCTTGGACAATAGAGTTAATGCTTAATGTCGGTAACAAAAACAAAAGATTCCGCGATGTCTGACATATGTAGCTTCTGCTGATTCTTCAGCCACTTATTTTCTTTTACCACTTTGGGCTTCATAACTCGTTTTCTTCGTCTTTTCTTAATAGTTCTTCTATTTGGGGCTTCAACGCAGGCAAGCGATTTACAGATGTCTTCCACAGTATGTCTATATCAACACCGAAGTATTCATGAGCTAACTTATCTCGCATCCCTGCCATATCTTTCCATCTGATGGAAGGATTCTCCTGTTTTATTTCCAATGGTAGGTGCTTTGTTGCTTCCCCGATAATTTCAAAATTCCGCACCACGGCATCTATAATCAAAGTGTTTTTGGCAAACTGCTCAAAACTACAGCCTTTAACATAGCTTTCGATCCTTTCGATTGCTTCAAGAATATCTTTTAAATATAGCATATAAGTCCGTTTCAAGCATAAATCGTCTCTTTTAGGATTTGCTCTTTGATTAAAGGCTTAAGAGCTTTCTTAGTGGCTAGATCCACCTTAACTCCGAGTTGTCTGGTTAAAAAATCTTCAAGTTCTATAAAATCGAATAAATCAATCGAGTTGCCTTCGATAAATTCAACTAAAATATCAATATCGCTCTTTTGGTTTTGTTCACCTCTAGCGTAGGAGCCAAAAAAGCCTATAGTTTCCACTTGATACCGTTCTTTAAGTACTGGTTTTAGTCTTTCCAGTTTAGACTTTATGTCTTTGTTTTCCATTTTCATAATTATATTTGCAGTGGTTGCCTTAAGTTTTTTGGGGTAAACCTCAGTAAGTTATTAATCTTAGAAGTATGCGATTTTGTCTTTGCCTTCTTTATGATCGTACTTTTTGGGTTTACCCGCCGTCTTCTTGGCCTATAAGCAGATATCACACATAGGAAAAAGCTGTAGGTTTTCCAGTAAATCCTTAATCAAATTCTTAAAATCCACAACAAGGCTATTGAGTTTATCACGTCAAAGGTCGCCCATGAAGCCGCTATGTCCGCTATAAAAGGTTTAACTCTTATTTATTCGGCGTACCCTTATTTTCTTCTCAGACACAATAAGGATGTTGCCCAAAATGGCATCGCTATGAGAAGATACGATGAAAGAAACAATATTTACTTTGTTTTTAATGCTCTCATCTTTTAATTCCGGGCAGTTTATTGAATCCTGCAAGCCTGCCAAAGTACTTGTCGTTAGTTACAACTACACGATTATCCTTAATTGCTCTTTGTATGACTTCCTTGTCTGAGGCACCCTGCATACATTCAATTACAGAAATCGAGTCAAACCCCATCTGAACCAGTTTTCTAGAAACCCA
>JAAZBP010000220.1 GCA_012513715.1 Thermoproteota archaeon
CCCATAGCGTGTTGCCATCATTATCTATAAGTCCAATATGAAGCGGATCGCCCTGTGCGTCTCTGTGTCCCTTTGAAAAGACTATCGATTGGTCATAGTAGGTTTGTAATGTCGAGAGAATACTCGTGTATCGGCTAACTGTACAGTCATCATCATAACTATAGTAGCAACCATTTGGATAATTATAGCTGGCTAATGCACTTGTTATGTATTGGGCTACGCTTCGCGATAGTTGAACTTCGTTTTGGGTATCTACCCATTGGAAATTATTGGGTAAAAAGTTAGCTGCGCCAGTAGAGGCTGAAACGAAATTTCCTGAAATCAATTGTATCGTTGAAAACACTAAAAGGCTTATTAAGAGCAAACTTATGAGGTTTTTTGCTTTCTTCATTTATTTATCTCCGCTTTACTGTTTTTTCTCCGTATTATCGTAAGAGATGCAAGTGATTTAGCTCTATACTTTAGGACACTTGTCCTAAATTTTAGGACAATTGGATGCTTGCTCATTATGTAGGCAATCGGTAATTTCCAAAATCAAGGTTATAGCTTATAAAAAATGGCGATTATGAAGGCAGATTTACTGCCGTTTAAGATAGCTTTCGGCTATACCGGAAGAGATTGTTATTATGTATGAGTAGCGTGTCAAAGTGTGCGGAACATAATGCCCTTTGCATTCTATAGTTTGCCCGACTAAAAGTTGTAGGTTATCCAAGTTGTAATATTCGAGGGTAATAGTATTCCAGTCGATTTTTAATCTATTGGACCGCTATGGGTTGGGTCGCTGATTGGATGGGCTGCCATTTCAGCTCTAACTTGAGTCATGTTACATGGAGTAGCTTTTGCTGGGTCAAACGGGGGTAATGTCGGTTCGGGTCCGATCTCGGCTAAATTGATCGATGGAATTTTTAACGGTTGTAGATAAGGATTTGAGTTAGCTAACGTTGAATTAGCGCTTAAAACATCAATTGATCCAACTGATGACGACGCATTGTATTGAATCGTTTGTGCGAGAACATTTGCAGAAAAATAGTAAATAGAAATTATAAGCACACCAATCACTAATTTTTTACTCATTTCAACTTCACATCCGTGTGTTAGCACATAGCTTGAAAGATTACTTAATGCTATACTTCAGAACACCCGTACTAAACTTAGGACAGGATAGTGTTAGTTCTAAAAATATGTTCTAAAGCTTAGTCTTAAAAGAAGAGTATAATTAATAGTTACACGGTGAAAAAATGAGTCAGAAAAGAGTCAAAAGTAGAAAGCTTGTTTATAGTTTACTTATACTCATAGCTTTCTGCGTCATCTTAACTTTTTCCTTATACTTAGCTTTCAGTCCTCTAGTTAATAGTCAAGAGTCAACCAGATTATCAACTGGCCCAATTTCTACAACTGATGAAGCAATTAAAATTGGGATGCCCATTGTTGACCAGTATATAGAAGAAAACAATCGAACAATAACAACTGTGGAAGCAACACTAAGGAATTCTACCCAACCTTATTGGTTTATTCAGGTTGAATTTGAAGGTATAGAAAGCAGAGGATACCACGACCAAAGTAGTGGTTACGAAGTATCTGTGTGGGCAGATAGCAGCGAAATCTTACATCATGGTCCAATTTGGCATAATAGTCCAAGTGCGACTGACGAAAACACTAAAATTACTGTTGATCGAGCGATTGAGATTGCGATACCTATCGCTGAGGAATATGCTACAGAAAACAATCGAACAATAACAACCATGGTGGAAGCATCACTAACTAACCATACCGATTCCCGCCCTTTATGGCAGATAGATGTAAAATTTGAACCAGTAAAAAATGGGGACTACAGAGATGTGCAACATTGGATTGATGCATATACAGTTTCGATATGGGCAGACACGTGCGAAATAAGAAGCCACAGCGCGCGAGGTTGGTATTAGTTACAGTCCAATCTCATAAAGCTCTATTCATTTTTTATACTTAAGAATCGCAGCATCATTCGAAGCTTTGCTTTAACATATAAGAGGCTCACAAGGCAAGGGTGTGGCAGTTTTTACAACGAGTACTTACTACCAAACAATATACAAAACATAATTTTTGAACAAGTATGATTCATAGCTTAAAGCGCATCTTAATACCCTCTTTTGCTTCTCGCAATTTCCGGGAATTTAGCTCTTCTTCATTTTTCAATCAATCTTAGAAGCATTTATGCTTTGCGAAGTTTTATGCAATTTGCCACAGACCCTTTAGTCCCGTAATATACGGTGGCGACATTAAAAGTTGAGGTCTTAGTTGGTAAAAAAAAAGTGAGTCGGGGTTAAAGTGTTTAAGCAGAGTCTCGTCAGCCACTCACATGGACAGCATCTACGCGCAGATTAGCGCTCCATCCTTGGTCATCATTAACGCAAACACCGATGTATCTAAAGTTATTATACGAACCGCAGCTGATATCATATGGATTGCTATTAGTGATATATCCATTGAATGTTGTGTACCAGTTAGAGTAATCATTGGATACGTAAACAATTAGGTGACTTGAATATCCCGAGACTGTATGTGC
>JAAZBP010000221.1 GCA_012513715.1 Thermoproteota archaeon
ATGTTGGTTCAATGTCTAACGGCCCTAACGCAAATGGTGAATTCATCCCGAGTTATGCAATAAATGCTTTAGACGCAAAGAATGGTAGGTTTCTATGGAATTATTCTACTAACTTTTGGGTATCTAATCCTGCAGTTTTTGAAAAAATAGTTTTTTTCAGTGCTGACAACAACATTATTGCATTAAATGCAATCACAGGAGATAAGCTTTGGAACTGCACGATAACCTCAGATACAAATTTTCATCCTGAATGTCATTTACCTATTGTAAAGAACGGGGTAGTCTATGTTACCTCATCCATTAAAGGAGGGGTGATTGCTTTGAGGGCTTTTGATGGTGTGGAACTTTGGACTCATGTAGGGGCGTTTGGTAATCCGGTTGTTATTGACAAAGGTGTTGCTTATGTGAACATTAAGGGTTACATTAGTTCCTTGAACGCATATAATGGTCATAAAATTTGGGATTCAACCCTATCTTCCCATAATTGGAACATGATTCCTTCAAGGATATTTGCATTTGACAAAAACGTTATGTATTATAGTTTTGGTTATGACCTATTTTCTGCAGTAGAATTACCCGAATTAACCCCTCAAAGTAATTCACCAAATACCCTGTATGCATTCACAGATCAAGGAGAGACCATTAAAATCAGTATAACTGGGGCCCTCACAAGTTCAGAGATTACTAACGTTTACTTAACAACAGATCAGAATTCAAAGTCAACATATCTATATTTTAATGTAGAAAGCGCAAAGCCATCTACAGGTTTTAGTAATATTACCCTCCCAAAAATTTTAATCCCTGATGGAACTTCACCCACAATTTATGTCGATGATGAGAAAACGGAAAATCAAGGTTACACTCAAGATACAGCTAACTATTATGTGTGGTATACAGCTGCTTTGAGTAGTAATCAAATCTCAATAGTCTTTAAGGGTCCGCAAGATTTAGATTTTTCATTAACTGATTTAATTTGGATCGGAACAAGTATACTTACTATATCACTTATTATAATGGTTCTACTGGTGTACTTAAAAAAACATCAAAAACAAGATCAATAGCACTTCAATATGTTCTGGTGTACAAAGAACTATAACTGGCTTTTTAGTGTTTTTCTATTTGTTTTCCTTTGTGATTTTACTTTGTTACACTTTTTGATTTCTTGCTAAGAAAATGTTAAAACAAAAATTCTTTAATCATTGTTTTATTTTAATAAACAAGTATCTGATAGTCATGATGAAGAAACAGATTGTATTCGTTTCAATATTATTAATTGCCGCTTTATTGATTGCTGGTATATTAATCGCAGTCATATATTTTAATCAAGAAAAAATAAACATGTATACTTATCCACTTTCAGCTAATAACAAAACATATATCGTAACTTTAGAGACCAATTGGAATGAAGAGAATGCGCCATCAGTTTCTTTACTTAATACTTCAATTGGTTCACCTGGTGTGGAACTTTACTTTTTAGGTGCAACTGAAGAAAAAACCATTTCATATAACATTACAATCCCAACTGATTTGCTTTGGGGAAATATCTCGTTGGTTAAAAAGTACTACCTGCAAGATCCTGAAAGTTACACTTTGATTAATAATGGCACTCATAATTGTTTGCATATGACTTTTGATTATGTACCCTTCTTTTCAGGAATAGGATATTTTAATATCTTTGGAACAGAAGGCGCTTGGTAA
>JAAZBP010000002.1 GCA_012513715.1 Thermoproteota archaeon
AAGCAAGAGTAACATTTTGAACATACACAGGGTCGCCACTAAAACCGGAATTAACCCAATTTAAAGTATTTCGGGCGATAGAGGTTAATTGATTCTTGGCTAAGGTGTAAGCAATACCGTTAAAACATTCTTTTGCCCACTCTCTTCTTTCTGAGAGTTCCGTCTGTTCTTTAATTGATTCCTCTGTTCTCTTGTCGTATGACTTATCACTGACAGCACCACAATCTAAGGCTTTTTCTAGAGCACTTACTAGGTTATTGACCCAAGGAACAGTACCGAGACCTCCTTGCCCGGCGGCTGTTATTAGCCTGCACATTGAGGCATCAGAGTCTTCTCCAGACCTATCTCTTAGACGATTCTTCCAATCCTTAAATATGTTTTCTACTTTATATATACCTTCAGCTATTCTGTTTGTTATCCCAGTACAAGCAACTACTTGAGTTAAGAGGCCAGAATTTACCACACTGTCAAAGCTAATTTTATAGGGGTTATCACCGTTTTTATTTGGATTTTCCCAGTTAATTAAAGAAGAAGAAAAAGACACTGAGGGGATAGTGAGAATTATTAAAAAAAGAGTTACAATAACCAATGTCTTTTTATTTTTTGTTTTTCTTTTCATAATTATCTTTTTAATTATATCATAATAATTAAAGAAAAATCCTAATAAACCATCAAGTTGCCCAAAAGAGATTCATAATATTTTTGGTAGTTGATTAAAGACCTCATAGCTAAAGAAGGATCGTTTTGAGCTTCAGCTATTCCTTTTATAGAAATGGCGACTTTTTCACAATTATTTGCTATTTCCAGCTGGGTTTTAACAAAATCTTCTGGCGGTTTTATTTTGATAATTTCTTCTCCAAGAGATCTATATCCTTCGGCTATTGTATTAACCGCCCTCATGGCTGTTGTATCTGAATCTGCAATTCCCACAGCGATGATTTTAATCTCTTCCCCCAAATCTTTTTCTTTTTGGTATTTTGTAAAAACATTAATTAACTCTTCTACGTAAACAAAAATAGAATCAACGGAAGAATCATAGTTTATTTCTATATCTGATTCAGAGTATTTATCTGGTAATGGTTCCGCTATCACTTTTTGTCCAATTGTTTCCGCCATGGCATTAATTGACTCTTCGTTTAATATCCCATCCTGGGATAAGGCTAGCATGGCCACAAAGAAATCACGGGATAATGCCTCGTTTTCGGTTAAGACAACTGGTTCCCCCTTAACCTCATTCCCAGTGTTTTGATTAGCTAACTCTCTTTTAGCCAAGACAAATTCTCTGTTTTTCTTACCATCTTTTTTAGGATCTAATCCCCAAAAATACTCCTCCCAGTTTGGGATGCCGTTGTTATTGTCGTCTTCGTCAATAATTTCTTTAATAGAAACAATTTCAGGTTCTTTTACCCCGTCTTTTCTCTCTCTATTTTTAATCAGAGAAATAAGCCCCTTGCCAATAAAAAATATTAAAACAAAGGTTATTATTAACAAAACTAGGCTGATGAAGTTTTTACTAGGTAGGTATTTTTTAAAGTTATCCATACAAAAAGAAAATCTATCAGATACAGCTTATATTAT
>JAAZBP010000222.1 GCA_012513715.1 Thermoproteota archaeon
AAAAAAAACTTACTGCCTAAAATATAAAGCACAACGTAAAATGAAAATAATACTGAACACACCCAATCCCAAGTTCATCAAACAAATCACATGGTTAAAACCTCTTTTTTGAAGCATTTTTATTGTTTCGCTAACAAAACCTAAATATCAAAGATTAACTACATTTTCGCAAAGCCACGGGCCGGTAGTTCAGCTGGTATGAACGCTTGACTTGCACTCAAGAGGTCGGGGGTTCAAATCCCCCCCGGTCCATTTGAAAACACCCCGGACACTTTTTTGCAGACAAAACTATTTCCGTCTCCTCATAACCTTGTTGCCGCCATAGTCACACACAAACTCAAAGCCCGCCTCAATCAGCTGACAAACCTCCACCTCAGAACGCGCACCCCCAAAAAACCTTATACATAATACGACTGAACAACTAACTTTTGCCTTTAGCCTTAGCGATCTAAGCTTGAACAAAACTTGAACCGCCAAGCATTAACAGGTAACCGTTCGTAACCAAAATAGAAAGGTACATAACCCTTAAAATTGAAAGTTATCGCCGATTTTTATTAAATATAAAGCATCTAATTAGAGAAATCGCTAATTTTTCATTGTTATTTGAGAAATATCATCTATAAGAAATACCCATTTGTTTCATGAAATCTAAGATTTTTTGGTACTCTTCGATGTATTTTTTTCCTTTTTCTGTTAGTTTAAGTGAGGTTTCATCTTCAATTAATTCTAGTTCTTTAAGTTCTGAAATGTAATTTTTTAGCCTATCAAAAGGCACTCTGATTTGTAATTGGACACGGGATAACACGATTTTCTGGTTTTTTTCAGCGTAGAGAATTGACAGGAGATCACCGTAAATTTTTATTCGATCTCTACGCCCGATTTTCATCATTTATCCTCTTCTCTTCTTTGTATAAAAAACTCTGTAGGCAACAAACAGAAATATTGCCAGCCCAAACCAGCGAATTGCTAATCCACTAAAAAACGCTACCATACTATAGTCAATAGCAAAAATAATCAGTGCATACTGACTTATTGCAAAAAAAATGTAGCCGAAAGGAATCAATAACGTTCCCGAACTTGGAGCTTGTATATAACTTCTAAGTGTATGAGCACAAACATATATGATTAGAAATAGATTTAGAATTCGAGCACAAAAACTTGCGGTTTGATAACTAGTTAAAGCAATACTTGTAGTACTACCAACTATAATTAGAACCAGAAAAAGTATACCTAATAATAGGAATGCAGCGTTCCAAGACCGCGTGTTTTCTTGTGCAGTTTTACTCGAAAAATAGTATGTCATACTTAGGAAAATAAAACCAAATGTTCTAACGATTAACTGTACATAGAGGATATCTAACCCAAATGAACCTTCTTGAGAATATATAAAGGCAGAAAACGCATAAGTTCCACCAAGAAAGCCAAATCCAAGTAGTAAACCAATATACCGGATTTCCCTAGTTAACTGATAGGGTTTAATCATAAATCTTAAAAGAATGAAGCATAAAATAGCGGAAATAACTTCATAGATAATTCGAAATTCTAAATAAGTAGGATCAGCCGTCTAAATTCACCCTATTTTAATTCTTTTTGATTATTACTTAGAGGTTTCACTAATATTTTACACTCACGATAGGTGAGTGAGCGTTATAACTATTTTAGTTTAACTTGTATAGCCATACGGAGAAATAAAATTGCAAACAAAATTACAGAACACGAAAAAGAATCTATTTTCAATATTCGCAGTGATTCTAATAATATCAATGGCTATACCAATAACAACATTACCAACAGCTAGTGCACATACCCCACCATGGGATATTGTTTCGTATGCATATGTAACTGCTGCACCGAATCCTGTGGGCGTCGGACAGACAGTTTACGTTTACATGTGGGTTGACACACCTCCTTCTGGCGCAGGAATTACTAACGATATTCGACGACACGACTACACTTTAACTATCACACACCCCGATGGAACAAATAAGACACAATCCTGGGACATAATAGACGATACAACAGGTATACAGGCATACTTCTTCACTCCAGACACAATAGGAGAGTACACTCTAACATTCAACTATGCAGGACAAACACACACTTGGAGCGGGCAATTTAACGGTGACACATATCTGCCTGCACAAGCAGTAACAAAACTGACGGTTCAAGAAGAAGAAATTCCAGGAATAACACCCAGTGCCCCTCTGCCAACTGAATACTGGTCAAGACCCATAAGCGGTGAAAACACTGACTGGTACGCAGTATCATCTAATTGGCTAAACGGACCATACATACGAACCGGCGCTACTGCAACAGGCGGTTCAGGATATGGCAGGTACCAACCAGACGGAATAGGACCCGAAACTTCACACATCATGTGGACTAAAGAAATACAATTTGGAGGAGTTGTCGGTGGAACCTCAACCACAAACCTAGGTGAAGGCTACTACACAGGCAGCTCATATAATCCCAGATTCTCAGGAGCTATTGTAATGCATGGAATACTATACTACGAGGAACCATGGGGCAACTCTGGTAGCGGAGGAGACTATGTCGCAGTAGACCTACAAACTGGCGAAGAACTATGGCGCATAGACCCGGAAGCAACAGGTACAAGATTAGTACCTAGTTTTGGTTACATGCCTACATATGAAGACGGAAATCAACATGGAGTATTACCTAACGGCCTCTTATTTGCAACCTACTCAATAGGCGGGACACCTACCCCATATGGTATGATGGGAGGTACCCCATGTTGGGCGGCATATGATGCAAGAACAGGTAAGTTAACTGGATTTAACCTAACTAATGTGCCTTCAGGATCAGCAGCATCAGCAACTTTAGCTGCTAACTCTGCAAACGGCGCATCAGTAGCAGGTCCAGTAGGCGAATACTTAATTTACTCACTAACTAACCTAGGCACTACATCAAACCCCTCCTATTACCTAAGCCAATGGAACTCATCAAAATATCAGCAACTCAGCCCTGGACAAATCGGAGCAGGCAACTGGTATCCAACAGGATCATTTGACGCAACTGACAGACGCATGTACGACTGGAACGTATCTCTTTCATGGCTTTCAGGACAAGGCTGGACTATCTACAGAGACGTCATCTACGGCGACAAACTACTATTCATGCAAGGCAGTTTAGGAACAGGCCCAAGAACAGAAGGAACAGGCGCAACAATAACAGCAGTAAGTATAAACGCTGATAATGCAGGAACTAAATTATGGTCAAAGTATTATTCACCAGCCAGTGGTAACGTTACACGCGTAATAGTAGCTGTTGACCCGATTGCAAACGCATTTGTCACTGAAGATAAAGAAACCTTAGAATTAAACGGTTTCAGCCTTAACAACGGAAATCACATCTGGACTGCAAAAACACCAATAGTTGAATGGGACACTCTAAGAAGAACTACACTCAGTGCATATGGTAATCTTTACGCTGCAGGTTACGACGGCGCAGTCTATTGCTTTGATGATGCAACCGGTAACTTGGTCTGGAGTTATGGTAAAGGCGGCGAAGGAAACAGTACATACGCAGGCGCAAACACAGTATACAGCCACTACCCAGTATTCATTGACGTTATCGCTGACGGAAAAGTCTACGTTGGAACAACAGAGCACTCACCTGACCAACCACTCTACAAAGACGCACAATACAGATGTCTAAATGCTACTACAGGAGAAGAAATCTGGACCATTACTGGAATGGGTACAGGAATGTATGTTGGACAATACGACATTGTCGCTGATGGTTATTTCGTCTATCTTAACATCTATGACATGCAGATCTACACAATCGGCAAAGGCGCAAGCAAACTTACAGTAGATGCCCCATTAGCAGCAGTATCTGAAGGTCAGAGTCTAATCATTCGAGGCACAGTAACAGACATTGCTACAGGTACAACACAAAAAGAGCAAGCTGCACGCTTCCCTAATGGAGTACCATGTGTTTCTGATGAGAGCCAAAGTGCATGGATGGAATACGTTTACATGCAACAACCAAAACCAATAGATGCTACGGGCGTTGACGTTTCAATCGCAGTTATCGACGCAAACAACAACTACCGAATTATTGGAACTGCTGTAAGCGACGCAAGCGGAACCTATAGTCTAAATTGGACACCTGATATTCCAGGTAAATACACTGTAATAGCAACTTTTGATGGAAATAATGCATACTATGGATCATCAGCTCAAACCTACTTTGCAGTAGACGAAGTTGAAGCTACACCAGCACCAACAGAAACCCCACCATCAGTAGCTGATCAATACTTTATTCCAGCAATCGCAGGCATATTCGTCTTAATCATCATAGTACTAGTGCTTCTAGTAATAATGATGTTCAAGAAAAAAGAATAAACACACAAAACAAAAAACAATCCTTCCCCTTTTTTAGTCAAAAAAGTAAAGTGGAAAAAATGGGCTGAGTGGACTCTGGACAAGTATACTTTCAGGTAACGGTTCGCCTAAGTATCATTTTCCTTCTCTCCATATAAACCAGAGCCCCAGCAAACCATCATAAACCCAAACAATAAATGCTATAGTACAAGACATCTAATAATCGTCACTATTATTAGCCAATGTCAATTCTGAAAATAAATAATAAAGTAATCAAAAAAATCTAAAGCAGATTTGTCATAGAAAAGCTCTCAAAAAAAACAAGACAAATTCAAAAACAAATTTTTATTGTTTACTTTTTTTGTTCTTGAACAGGAACAGTTTGTTCCATGAATAGAACTAAAAGCTGCTTTTAAGCCAATAGATATGGTAATTCACTTGCAAATTAAAGGATACACTATAGCTCTGACAGCAATATTAATCACTTGTTTAGGCATCTCTTCGTTAGGCTGTACTCAGATTGGCCAAGCTATAAGTTATAATCAAGCTACATCTTCGAGTGATTCTTTACCGTTAATAGATTGGGACATCAAGTTTGGATTGGGTCATTATAATACGGCGCATAAGGTAATAGAAACATTAGATGGAGGCTTAGCAGTTTTAGGTATGTATGGTAGCCAAAACCCGTTGAATGCTACACTTGTTAAACTTGATTTGAATGGAAATATCCAGTGGCATCAAAGCTTTGACTTACAATTAATCAATTACCCAATGAATACTGCACTGGTACAAACAGATGATTCTGGCTACGTAATTGCAGGGAACAGATACCAAACATTAAATTTAACACTGATAAAAACTGACTTAACCGGGACAATCCAGTGGACCCAGACATATTCTAATGATGTTATCGCATGGGGAATGACAAAAACAAGTGAAGGTGAATATCTTATTACGGGCAGCACAAGTTATGTTGCAACAGGAACCCATCCTCAAGCTGTACTCATAAAAATTGATGCTGCAGGAGAGGTACAGTGGAGAAAAACTTTCGGATCAGCATACAATTATGTTGTTGTTGAAGCAAACGACGGAAACTACATCGTTGCAGGCGGCAATAGGATAATAAAATTTGATACGTCAGGAAACATCAAGTGGAATAAAGAATTTCCGCCGGCACTTCCAAATGATCCGTCGGAATATCTATACAGTTTTAACAATATTCTCGCGGTAATTAAAACAAGCGACGGCGGCTACGCGTTAGCAGGTCACACATCCAACATGAAGCAATCTAATGAGGCAACATCTGCTGCTATCTTTATAAAAACTGACACTAACGGCAACATACAATGGAACAAGACTTTTGGAGTTGAATATCAAACATGGATGTTTTCTGTAGTTCAAACAGAAGATAAGGGCTATGCATTGACAGGGATGAGACATACAGTTGCTAATTCGTCACTTCTAAACGATTTCTCACAAACCGATATGGTATTAACTAGAACTGATGAATCTGGAAATGAACTTTGGACTCAAACATTTGGAGATCCCCAGAGCACAGACAAAGCCTTCTATGGAATCGTAACTAGTGATGGCGATTTTGTTCTTGCAGGTATGACTAATCCTGAAACAAAAGATAGCGAAAGCTACTACTATATTGTTAAAACAGTTTTTGCGTCACAAACTACCCCAACAGCTGATTCGCAAAACTGGTTACCTGTTTTGCCACTAGAAATAGTAGTGGTCATTGTTGCCTTTTTAGCTGCCATAATTTTCGCAGTAATTCTATTAATATTTAAAATAACCAAAACACCGGTCAGTTAGTAAAAACAGATAGTTCAGTGGTTAATAGGATTAAAAAGAATTAAACAAAATTTTGCCACTTTTTTAGAAACTCAGTGGCTATCCTCCGTGTTTTTGGACTCTCACTTTTTAATTGCAACTCTACGAACCCCAATATTTTATTCTTATCTGAAAAGTCCATAAAAAATTCATTAAATGCCTCAATAGCGTAGGATTTGATCAATTCGACATGTTTTCCTTGGTGTGTCTTATCTATATTTATCAACCTATTAGTTATGTCAGTTTGAAGAGTTGGCTTTGCTTTAGCTATTTTACCAGAATTTAACGCAGCTTGCCCAGCCACCATTGTTCTATCGCAATCGATATTTGCGAAGTACTTATCGAATATTTTTTCGAATTTGTTGTCTACATCAACCACAGCAAGATTTGCTAGTAAAGTTATAGCTATATACCTGTGGTAATGGTTATCGCTATCTAAAAAGGTCGCTATATAATCCCATTTTGAATATAATAGGTCAGGCTGTTCAATCGATATCTGAAGTAGTTGTTTGTAGTGCGCATTTCTAATTTCATCTTTTTTAGATAAAATCCCTTTTAGCAACCCAGATAATTTTTCGCAGTCAATCACTTTACGTGACATTTTTCTCACTTTTGTTAGATTAATCAGATTATCTTTAATACACATATATTCTCTTTTGAAAAACAGGGAAATGCTAATGGTAATAAAAAATGGCTATAGACCCACATTTTTTTATTATACGCAAAATGTCATGGTTTAAAAATTGTCTCAACAGCCTGTTGTGACACTACTTTATTAACAAATAAAACAAAATGGAAGAGGTTAGAAGCGGTTAAGCTTCTAAAAATTGGAGAGAAAAAAATGCAGATAAAAAATGCAATAGCAACAATTTTAATCATTAGTCTCGCAACCTCAATAATTTTCGCACCAATAGCAAGTGGTCAACTATCTTTTCCACCTGGCACACACATTGCCACTTATGCAAGAATTAACGTGGCACCAAACCCTATCGGCGTAGGTCAAACAGTCACTGTCAACTTCTATCTGGCAACACCACTCAAAGACAGCACAGGTCCACAAAACATGACAGTAAAAATCACTGATCCAACTGGAACAGTTAAAACAATGGGCCCCTACACAGGCGACACAACCGGAGGAACATTCTTCACTTTTGCTCCAGACAAAGTTGGTGAATGGAAATTCCAGATGTTCTACGGAGGACAAGTAACCGTAGGCGGCGGTATGGGTGGAGGAAACCCTGGCTTAATACAGGATCCCAGCGAAAGCGAAGTTTTCACTCTTACAGTTCAAGAAGAACCTATAACACAAACAGCTTATCCTATTACTCCACTTCCAACATGTTACTGGGAAACACCTGTTTCAGCACAGAACGTTCAGAACTGGTACAAAATTATGGGTCCCTGGCTTGGATTAGGCAGCATCACATTTGCTTCAACAGGAGCATACAACGTCAGCAGCTTATGTAACCCCTATACCCCCTCAGTATTATCTGGACACGTCCTCTGGACTAAAACCTGGGGCGCAGGCGGTGTTGTAGGTGGAAGCGCAGGCGGAACCGAAGATTCAGGTCACTATTGGTCAACAAGACAGTATTGGCCTCAATACGCACCAGTCATAATGAACGGAAAAATGTACTCAACATACTACCCAGAAACAACAGGCTACTCTAACGGCATACTATGCACAGACCTCTATACAGGCGAAACATTATGGAAAATAAACACAACTTCAGTGTTACGTTGCGGAATGATAACACAATGGCAAACTCCAAACATGTACGGTGTAATCGGCCCCTACATTTGGACTACAGGTAACCTCCCTGCTTCAGAAACAGGCGGAAAACTTGTCCAAAGCACAGGCACCGAAATGGGCATGTTTGGTCCACAACAAAGACCAGCTTACAACATGTACTCTGCTGAAACAGGACAATACGTCCTAAGCATCGTTAACGGCGCATCTATGTCAATCAAAGAAGATGCAAAAGGAAACCTGATAGGTTACTACTTAAACAGCACTGTGGGAACAATGTACACATATGGTCCAGCTGCATCATTCGGCGGTGCACCGGTTACAGGCTCAGTACAAATCACTGCAGGACACCCAGTGCTATGTGCGTTTAACTTCTCACAGGCACTCGGTAACGCTTGGGGATGGTCTCCATCAGTGAATACAGGAATTGATTTCCGTTCAGGTGTTATGTGGGCAAAACCAATACCAACTGAAATCGGAGGAGTACCAATAAGTCCACAACTTGCAATGGACTCCATTAACCCATTAGGTGGTGACGCAGTAGTATTAACCTCAGGATACGTTCACATGCAGGGCGGTGGAGACGAAACAGCTGGATGGCTAGTAATAGCCAGCATGGATGACACAACAGGAGATTTACTGATGTGCAAGAACTTCACTCACTCAGGCGGCTACCAATCTCTTTTACCATACACAAGAACAACGAGCTGCAACATC
Source organism: Thermoproteota archaeon (assembly GCA_012513715.1). Lineage (GTDB taxonomy): Archaea > Thermoproteota > Bathyarchaeia > Bathyarchaeales > Bathycorpusculaceae > Bathycorpusculum. Next base: position 8,656 of record JAAZBP010000222.1, read on the forward strand.
GACAGATACAGGACGATAACAAACGTGGTCAACAACAAAGTTGACGCCATCGATATCCGTACTGGCCAAAAATGCTGGACATCAACACTAAACACACCCTCAGGCGAAACAAACACATATAACACATTTGGCTACAAAGCAGCCCCAGTGAATGGCACATTACTAATCTTTGGATTGGGCGGAGACATATGGGGACTTAACGGAAAAACAGGTGCAGAACTTTGGTACACAAACACAACAAAACTGATCGGTGACCCAGGAATCGAAACACCATACGGTATATGGCCTCTATGGGTGTTTAGCTCACAAGCGTATACACCAGAAGTAGCTTACCTTGCAGTAGGACACGAATATAACCCACCGCTATTCCACGGAGCACAACTATTAGCCGTTAACATGACTGACGGTTCACTGGTGTGGAGCGAATTAGGAACACATATCAGATCAGTGGCGATCGCAAATGGTGTTCTGTTATCACTCAACGCGTATGATAACCAGATTTATGCTTTCGGTAAAGGACCAACTAAGATAACCGTTGAAGCACCAAGCATTGGAGTAACCACAGCGACACCTATACGAATTACAGGCACAGTAACTGATGTTTCTGCAGGAACTGAACAATCTGAAGTAGCAAAGAACTACCCCAACGGCTTACCATGCATTTCTGATGCAGACCAAAGCAGATGGATGGAACATGTCTACCAAGACCAGCCTAAACCATTTGATATTACAGGTGTCCCAATAGTGTTTTATGTCATTGACCAAAACAACAACTACCGCTCAATCGGTACAACAGTAAGCTCTTCAAACGGAGCATTCGGATTCACTTGGACACCAGATATTTCAGGCGAATACAAACTTTATGCAAGCTTTGAAGGATCGAATTCTTATTGGCCAACTTCAGCTGAGACTTCATTCTACGTAAGTGAACCAGCAGCAACAGCTACACCAACAGAAGCGCCACCATCAATTGCAGATCAATACTTTATCCCAGCAATAGCAGGATTATTCGTCTTAATCATCATAGTACTAATTCTGCTAGTAGTGCTATTGTTTAAGAAAAAAGAGTAAACACATTTAATAAAACTAAACTTTCCCT
>JAAZBP010000223.1 GCA_012513715.1 Thermoproteota archaeon
GAGGCAACGTTGGCAAACCAGGAGATGCAATAGAAACAGTAATTGAAGAAAACAAAGGAAAACTAGCCTGCTTAATTATGATTGACGCTGGATTAAAACTTGAAGGAGAATTAGTGGGAGAAGTCTCCGAAGGTATCGGCGCAGCAATAGGCGGACCTGGTGTTGACCAATTCAAAATAGAAGAAAAACTTACAAAATACAAGATTCGCAACTATGCCATTATAGTCAAAGAAGACATCGGCGATGCAGTATCTCCTATGCGTAAAGAAATCAACGATGCAGTAGACAAAGTAATTGCACGCACCACGGACATAATTAAGGAACGCACAAAGGAAGGCGATACTGTTCTGATTGTTGGTGTCGGCAATTCAATAGGAGTTGGACAATAATGAGGTTGAAAACATTGGTTCAAAATCAAACACAAACATCTACTGGAAACAACAAAATCTCCACTTATCTAATGCTAATAGTGCTTATCGTAACAGCGTTATCTATAGTTGCACTTTTCATAGCTTTTGAAACCTACCTTTTAGGTGATACACTAGCTGCTTTGATATTGGCAGGTATAGGCTCAATAGCCTTGGCGCTTTCATTTTTCATGCTTTACCAGTCTAAAAAGCAAGCTGCACAAGTGAAACTTGACATACCTAAAGTAACTACAACAATTGAGTGCACCAACAAGGAATGTTCATCTAAATCAACACGTGAATTCCAACGCGGCGATTACGTATTCAAAGACTTAGATGTTCCCTGTGGCAAATGCGGAGCAAAACAGATGATTACAGCTATCTACAAAGAAGTTAAAGTAAAAGAAAAAACCTACGCAGTTTAACTAAGTTAAAACTTCACATCCATCATCTTTTATTAACACTGTATGCTCAGCTTGAGCAACCGGTTTTTTACTTACTTCTACGAATACAGGATAAGACATTATCGCTTTTGAATTAAGCAACTCTTTGAATGCTTCTTTATGTTGTTCTTTAGGTATAACACCAATTATCCAGCGTTCGGCAAATGGTAATGTTCTAAAATTTTTTTCAATATATTTTATAAGTTTTTTAGCCGGACTACTTTTAGCTGACTTGGCTTTTAGAAATCGGAATATTGTGTTTAACTTTGCATCATCAACACGTCCAATAGCGTTAGGTAATGTTACAAATGGTTCAATAGCATAGATTTCGCCTGTTTTTACTTTATATGGATTAAAGCCTGATACGCTTGGTATTGATGTTCCCGCGTGAACAATGTATCGCCCAACTGAGTGACCTGTAAGGTTGCTTATGGGTTTAAAACCTCGGTTTTTAATTGCTGTTTCAGCTAAATTTCCAATACTACTTAACGTCATGTCTCCATGAATGTTTTCTATAACTGTGTTCAATGCGTGTTCAGCTGCAGTAGCCATACTTTTGCCTTCAGGATTAAAGCTTACAGTAAACGCTGTATCAGTAACGTATCCATCGATTTGTACGCCAATATCAACTTTGACAGTTGAGCCTTCAGGAATAATTGTTTTATCTTCAGGGGGAGAAGTGTAGTGAGCCGCAACTTCGTTGATGCTTACATTAACAGGAAAAGCAGGTTTGCCGCCTTTAGATCGGATAAGTGCTTCAGCTTTTTCACATACATCGATGCTCCGCATATTTTCGTGGACATAATCTCTCATTTCTTCTCGTGTTTCACGTAGAATTTTCCCTGATAAACGAAATTTTTCCAGTTCTTCTTTATCATAAGCCATTACAATTCACTGTTGATTCTGCATAATGATTTGGAACCTTAAATGTGTAATCACGTAAC
>JAAZBP010000224.1 GCA_012513715.1 Thermoproteota archaeon
GGTAACATAATTATTTAATATACACAGAACCACAGTAGGATTTGACCAAACATGACTTCTAAAGTTGAACCTAAGAAAATTAGAAGCCCACTACAAAAATTAAACAAAAAAGTCGATGGCTTAAATGACTTAGTGGAAGAGAGACTGATTGGTTATGAAGAGCCAACCAAAGAAGATGTTGCCGCAATAGAAGAATATGAAGCTGCCAAGAAGAATGGAAAGTTAACTTTAGTTCCTTTGAGCGATTTAACAAAAGGAACCTAGAGATTGACCAAAAATTTAGTTTTTCTTGAAGCTAAAGCGCAAAAACAACTTTATCTGTTTAGTATGAAATATTTTATTTGAGAATCTAACAAGTGGCTTTAACTATTTTGTGTTCTCTTAGTTGTGATTAAGTTGCTGTCTGGTTTATTTTTCCAGAAACAATTTATAAACAACCACAGAATTAATTGGTTATAGATGACGGCACCTCAAGTTTGCATACCCAGCGGGGCACGGGGTCTCCAGAGGAGACAACGTCCGCGATTAAACGGTATACGACGCCCGATAAGACCGCCTAATAAAAAACATCATTTATCTGGAGCGTTAGTAAACTTTACTGAGAAAATATTATGTTAAAACATTGAAAAATGCTGTAGAATTGTTTTTTGTTCCTTCATGGAATATTACAGTTAAGGTCAAATAATGAGTGCCCTGAGGTACGTTGGTTAGGTTAAATGTGAAAGTCTTTTGCAAATCCTGAGTGTATTGGTTCTTACTAATGTCTATCCATCTTTCGCCAGAAAATAAATCACTTGTATAGTATGCTTTTTCAACTATCCAATAGAATGCTCCAGCATTAAACGTTACATTGAAACTGTTCGTTGTAAAATTTGTATTATTGTTAAGGTGAACTAATTCAACATTAAAGTCTGTCTTGGTGTCAGGTTCTTTTCTGTACATATCTCCCCAAGGGGTGACCTTTACTTCTATTTCTAACGGTTTAGGTTCAGGTGTTGGATCTGGTGAGGGTGAAGGTGTGGGTGCAATGGATGGATTGTTGTTTGTTTGTGTGTAGATTAATGCAGTAGCTATGGAAAGCAACAGTACTGTACTTAGAATTATTATTATCTTAGATTTTTTTGTTTGCATGCAATACTATCATAAGCAGATAGTATCATATTACTCTCCCCATGGAACAACATGTTCCAATAGAGGAACAGATCAATACTAAATGATTCGAACACGCTAATATTTTGATTTTATATGCCCTAAAATTCTCCACTATTAAAAAAATGCATTATTGCATCTTATTTCAATCCAAACAGATTAGAAACCGATTCTGGAGAGAGCCTCCAGAGCTTGAGAGCCGCGTTCATAAAACAGCCAACAAATACGAAGAGACAAGAGAGTTCGTCGACAAACATGTGGTTGAGCTTGTGGAGGTTCACAATTGGGGCTTTTACGGGTTTGGACAATTAGTGGGTAAATCTGAAGTTTTCAAGAAGTACTGGTCAACCAATAGTGTCTTAGCGTTTAAACCTTAATAAGCAAATAGACTTTTAGAGTGTTAATGTGAAATCAAAGTTGGGGCCTGAAATCTCAACGCTGATTGAAAGGCTAAAACCAGTTGCGTTTGTTTACAATTTTAAGGATGAGACGCCTGCAAGAGTTGATGGCTTCTTAGATGTAAGCGCAACTTTAAAGGAGGTTGATGGCTATGAAGCCCTCACTTTTTGGTTCCGATGGGATCATGACTGGGAAGGTGATGATGTCGAGGACTGGGAACCAGTAACCTATATTCTGGACAGAGAAAAGGTTATTGATATTCAGACACGTACTCACTGGCGTATTATTAGTTGGATGAGTGACAACCCTGTTTTAGATGGTGAACAAGCGATCATCTATTTTAGTAAAAACGGTCATGCCCCATACATGCAAGTCCAAGCGAATGTTGGCTGGCTAAAAACCGCCAATTGACAAAACCCTTACCGAATATGCTATACCTGATTTTCTAAAAGTCATGACTGAAAAAGCTGAATATGTCAAGATAACTGATTACAAAGTATTTCTTAACCGTGAACCTCCAGCTACATCAAGAGCGATGACAGGGGTCAATATTCTCGGCAAAAAATTCTTCACCCAATACTATAGGATACCTTAGACCTTTTGAGTTTTATATCTTTTAAGCAAATCATCAATTGAGTCACTGTCTTTGCTTTCATTTAGAACCTGATATCCAATTACCCAGTTCTTCAGTGACTCTTTTATTCTCGAAATATCTCTCCTAATAATCTCTGGAGATTTACCGTTAGTAACCTCTAAAGCCTTGAATATATAGGCAAATCCTGTTGACAATGGAGCATCAGAATGCTTCTTAAACCACTTCTCAACGGTATCGGTAATTGCAAGCAATTCATCCTCTAAATCTTCTTTATCTAATGCAGGGTCACTTGCTTTCTCAAACTTGTCAAGAAGGAATAAACTAAAAGCTACTGAATCGTAATTTAACGCCTTCTCATAGACGTCTTCGATGCTTTCTGTAATCTTCACGATCTTATCAGGATTTCTTTCAGGTATTGCTATTCTTAGCTGGTGCTTAATGCCATACTTGTTAAAGACAGATCTAATGTCTTGAAGATTTCTCTGAGGAATCTCTATTACGCAATTGGCTAATTTTCGATGGGGTATCCTGAAGAGAAGGCCATCATTGTTTCTTCCGTATAATTCATTATGAAATCTGGTTTTTTCCTTAGTGTTTTTAGAAGAGATTTCATATGCGATTATCACGTTTGCTTTTGTTAGTTTTCCACTATCTTCAATTTGCATCTTAATCAACCCAGATTCTGCAACTACAATAGTAACTTTAAGATATTATATAATCATTTTGCTGCAACGATAAAACAAGTTCCTGTGTTCTCAATCACCAACCCCATACATCACAATTTACGTAAATAACTATTTTTTCCTTCTCTAAAAAACAAGTATTTTGCTGGGCACAAAAAATTCAATACCACCTATTTTTTCTGGTAGAACAACAACACTGTATTTTTTTCATTTGATGTTGTTCTTTCAATTGGCTTAATGGTTTTGCAGTTAAATAAGAAACAAGAAAATATTTAATTAGCATCAAAAACGGCTAGCCAGTCAACGAAGCCGCATACTGTAGCCTCCATTAATCTGTGAAGTTTGCTGACAGCGAAGTCACGTCTAATCCACAGTCAACTGTGAAGACTCCGTTTTCAACTCCGCTTGTGGCTGCGCGATAGATTGGGATGTAGTGGGGAAAGCTGAAGCAGTAGAATCCGACGTCGTAGCTTTGCTGGTTTGGCAGTGAAATAGTGTAGTTTCCTGTTTTTCCAGGAGCAACATTGGTATCGGAAAATCTGCTGATTTTTGTTTGGTAGACTTGGCCTGTGGCGTTGTTTTTAAAGAGTATATCGGTTGGGATAACGTCGAGGGTTGCTCCTTTAACTGTTACTTGGGAAAGTATCGTGACTGTACCAGAAACCGGGATTTCCGCAGGCAAAACAGTTAGGTTGAATGTTGCGTTGCTGGTTTGGGATTTCGAAGTTGATGAAATAGCGATTGGATATGAGCCGGGTGCTGCTGAGGTGGGCACTGAAATTGTTAGGTAGCTGCTTAAGGACTGGGTTGCGTTGGGTGTTCCTGTTTGGTTGCTGAATTCGAAGAGGGTTCCGTTTGGACCGCCAGTTGCTGAGAGCGTGAGAAGCTCAGCTGAGCCTTTGATGTAGGCGGCGTCTACTCTGATTGTTAGGTTCTGTGCAGTCAGGACTGTTGCGTTTTTTGGGTAAGTACTTAGACTAAAGATAAAGAGGCCAGAATCCAATTGTGCGGATATAAAAATGGCGGCTGCAACTGTGATTAGGGCAACAAGTAGGGCTGAAATAAAGAGGGTTTTCTTTTTTGCCAATTGTTGAACTCTCAAATATAGATGTTGCAGGATGTGGCTTTTAGTTCTACTGAAGAAACAAAACGTTCCAAAACCAGAACACCACCAAAAAAAATCAAAAATATCAATTTTCAAAGCCTACTTTCGTCTGA
>JAAZBP010000225.1 GCA_012513715.1 Thermoproteota archaeon
CGCCGCTCATTAGTCAAATACTTAAAGGCGCAACTTAGTGGCTAACCTTTTCTTTTTACTCTCGGGCGAAAATAAAACGTTACCAGCTTCTGAAATCAAAGCAATTTTAGAAGCAGAAGGATACACTTATTCTAACCCATTAGAATTCGATCAAGTTTTATGTTTAGAGTCTGAACTGGAAAGTGTAAAAACAGTTCAAATTCGCTCAGCATACACCCGGGTTTGCGCACAGAAAATACTAATCTCAGAAGCAAACTATAATGGCATAACCAAGGCAGTTAAGAAATCAGACTTTAACAGCGTCATTAAAAGTGGCGAAAGCTTTGTCGTAAGAATTAACCGCATAAAAAACTATTCTGATGAAGAAATCAATACAATGGAACTTGAAGTTAGACTGGGTAAACAAATTTTAGAGCAAACAAAAGGCACCAAAGTAAACCTTAAAAACCCAGATAAAACCCTAATCGGAATATTAACAAACGAAAAACTCATTTTAGGCTTAAAATTAACAGAAATAACCAGCAAAACCTTCTCTGAGAGGCGACCACGCAAAAAACCATTTTTTCACCCGTCAGCTATGCCTTCAAAGATGGCACGTTGCATGGTTAATTTGACTCGTATTAAACCCGAACAGATACTTTTAGATCCATTCTGTGGAACAGGCACCTCACTAATCGAAGCCACATTCATTGGTTGCCGAGTGGTAGGTATAGATGCCCAGAAAAGCATGATTTTAGGTACCAAAAAAAACATGCTGCACTTCAACATAAAAGCTGAAGGATTATTACTTGCTGATTCACGCAAAATCCCCTTGTCTAAAGTTGACGCTATAGTTACAGACCCACCATATGGTCGGTCTTCGAGTACACTTAAATCAACAACTAAGCAGTTAATTCAAGAAATAATGGTATCCTCGTATAAACTCTTGAATGTGGGACACAGAATCTGTATTGCAATGCCGATAATTGGAGACAAACTTGGAAAAAATATTTCTGTTTCTGAGGAGTTAGCGAGATTTATTGAAGAGTTAGGATTCAAAAGAGTTGAGTCACATTTGGTTTATATCCACCAAACGTTAACTCGAGAAATAATAGTGTATGAAAAAACTAAAATAGATTAAAAATGTAGCCTAATAGAAAAATTTGTTCAATCACCAATAAGATAATGAGTTTGCTGAGGCCCCGGCGCATAAGGAGAGAAGAAAAACGCGAATCGTAACTACAATCCAACGTTAATTCTAACCAGAGCCTATTCAGCCTCATTTATTTGGCGTCATTATTATAAGAAAAAAGGGAAGAATAGTTTGTTTTTTAATGTCTTAATCTCTTTTTCTTAGTAGCAATAATGCACCGATCACTATTATGACTACCAATGTGATAATTGACATTGGCAAGAAATAGAGATCAGCCATTGAAGGTGGTTGTGTTGGTTCTGGTTCAGAAGTTGGTTGTGCTTCGCTAACGGTGAAAGCATTCACTGCAGAAGATGGATAGTAAGCTTTTGATCCAGCGAATGTTGCAATTACAGTGTACTTTCCAGGAATATCTGGCGTCCATTCTAGGCTATAGAATCCTGAAGAATCACTCATGGCAGTACCAAGGAATCTGTAGTTGTTGTTAGCGTCTAAGGCATATATGTCAACTGGAACACCAGTCGCATCGTTTGGCTTCTCGAATTGTTTGTAAACATAAAGCATCCACTCACTCATGCATTCATCAGCTACAGCGGGAACACCACTTGGGAATCTAGAAGTCAGAGCATACTCCTTTGTGCCGGGTGATATGTCGGTTACTGTACCTTTTATTAACACTGATTTACCGAAATCAACTGAGAGATCAGGAGCAGATACAGTAGTTTGAGTTGGTCCTTTTCCGATTGCGTATACACGCTGGTCATAGGTATCCATAGTAGCAATGATACTGTCACCGATAACTCCGTTACCACCCCAACGAGTGTTACGGAACATACCGTTAACTCTCCAGATTTCA
>JAAZBP010000226.1 GCA_012513715.1 Thermoproteota archaeon
CGCATATAAGCGGAGAAATCCGAAGACTAATAGATCTGCATCTTGTAAAGGTAACATATAAACCAGGTAAAAGAGGAATAAGAAAAGTCTGCATGCTTGCAGTAAAAAGGATCTCTATAGTAATAAAACCCTAAAAAAAGCAAAATACAACCATTAAAAAACTAGCCGGTCTAAGATTTACTGCATTAAGATCAGGGCAGTGCCTTTGAAGTTATTTATCCTTTAAAAGTTTCAAGTATTATTGCAGGGCATATTCTTTTAACACCCTCTAGTGAACCTATTTTGTCTGAAATAAATTTGGTTAGTTCTCGACCATCCTTAGTCCAGATTTCCATCATAATCATATGATCACCCGCAGATGTTGAGAGGCTTTTTACTTCTGGAAAGTTACAAAGTATTTGGACTGCGCCTAAAAGTTTTTGAGGCTCTACATCTAACCCTACTAAAGACATACTGTTAATTCCTATTTTGGATGGATCTATTTCTATAGTGAATTTTTTAATTACTTTGTTATTTTGAAGTGCAATCACTCTTTTTCTTATCCCAGCTTCACTTAAGTTTAGGGCCCGCGACATTTCTCTAAAGCTTGTTCGGCTATCTTGTTCGAGCATTTGCAGAATTTTACTGTCTATTTCATCAATGCCGTTCATGTTGTTACTACCTCCATTAACCTGTTTTATATAAACATATTTTTCATTATTGTTAATAACTTTTTTGTACCAATTCACTATTTTTTATGACTTCAAAGTTTATTTTATTTATAAAATCAGAATACATAATTACTTTATATTTGAAGAATACTTTTAAATAGTTCTTTTCTTTTGCAATGTTGTTAAAAAGGAGTAAGGAGAAGTATGGAATCTAAACAAAAAAGTGCATTATTCACACAGAAAAAAAGGAAAATACTATTCGCCCTTCTAAGCATATCAATATTAGTGGGAGCTGCAAGCGCAGCGGTCTTCACAATGTACTATACAGCAAACACTGCAACTGTACAAACCCCTGATGTGCGCTTCGTTGCAGGTCCAGACAGCGGTGGATCATCATACCCAGGCGCAACCGTGACAGTCGCATCCACGCATGACTATGCAAACGTCGCATTCAGTTTATTCCCATCAGTTACAAATACACCTCAACCTGCCACATACTACACGAATCTTCTTCAAATCACAAACGCTGGAACTGTAGGCCACACAATTGAAGGTATAACTATTTCAGACTTAACCGGAGCAATCAATCTCGGGAAAATCACAGTTTACGTCTACGCAACCCAAACTGACAGCCCAACAACTGGAACCCCAATCGCCTCAGTTGACCTAACAAGCACATCCGACACAACCTCAGCACCGATAAGCGTGTTTTCTGGATCACAGAGCATAGCTGCATCAACAACATACTATATTGAAATAGTAGGATATGCATCTGCAACTGCAACAGCTGATTCAACAATCAGTTTCAACATAGCAATTCAATGGGTCTAAATCCCCCATAATTTTTGTAAGGACAAAGCAGCAAAGTATGTGTAAATAATGACAACCAAAAATCGAAGCTGGACTGTTAAAGCTAAAAGTCTAGTTTGGTTTTTGGTTATCACCACTTTTATTTTAACACAAATTTATCCAATAGATGCCTCAGTAATTAGCATTAACTATGCATCTTCTACAGGCACAATCAGAAATCAACCTATAAAGTTGGGAGAGGGAATTGCGGGTCAAAGTTTGGTTTCTGCAACTGAGGATTATGCTACAGTATCAGTATCTTCTGGAACTTCATTCAACGTTAACACCAATATTGCAAGCATAGCACCCACTATGCCTTCAATTGATGTATCAAATAAAGCATCATTCAATAACGCAAACCAAGGTAGCTTAACGCTAAGCACTACAACAGCAAACGAGTTACTATATCTCACAATTCATATAGATGGAACAAACACAGTAGATTCAGTAAGTAATACTGGGACAGCACTAACTTGGACTCAACGAGAACGGATAACCAACTCCATTGTAAGTACAGAAATCTGGTATGCATACTCAACTGTTCAGTTTACAGGTAACGTCGTAGTTAATTTTCCAGGTAAAACAACATTTGCATTGACCACATTTGGAATAAAAAATGTCAACTCAGAAAAATTTTTTGGCGACTCGATTAATGTACCAGCAATAGGTTCAGGAAATTCAGCCTTACAATCAACCAGTTTATCAACCACTCTAAATAATGTCTTACTTATAGGTTCAGTGACTACAAAAGGCAATCAAATACCCACAGCAGGAACAGGATATAACATAATCCAATCGGGCAGACAGGGTCAATTGGGTTTTGCAACTGAAGCTGGACCCTTAACTACTGCAGTAGATTCATATCTAGTAAGTTTTAGCACTACGAGCACAGTTGATTATGTAATAATTGGAGATGCAATCTGGGGACAATTAACAAACCCATCGGTTAACACCGATTCATCATTACCTGTCACGCAGGGAAGTACGATATTACAAGACGGCGAAGCAAGTTATTTTGTATCGCCGGCCTATTCGAGTGCTTCAAATATAATTGGGAGCCTTCAACTAAATCTATGGACTTCTGCATCAGCGACTGACAGCTTAGAAGTTTATGTACTTGCTACAGATTCAAATTATAATATACTTCAATCTGGATTCGGCAAAACCTATACTGGAACAGTTCCAACAAATATGGATCTTGTGAACACTGCTCTTCCAGCTATGAATCTTAACATCCCCTCTGGAGGTCACCTTGTTGTAGTAATCATCAATACAGAGGGTGGTTCTGCTGCGACATTTACTATCCATTGGGGTGTGAATGAATTGTCTGGGATGAGTATGCCAGGGCTTTCAGATTACATATTGTCAATTACAAATATTGCTGCAACTGATTATCAAGCCACAATATCGCTGTATAGCAGTATTATGGAAAATCGATTAAGTGATATGTCGATTTATTTTTATTCACCTGAAACAACGTGTTTAGTAGTAGAAGATGGAAGTTTTATTCAAACGTCAAGTCCCAGTTTTACTTTAGCTGCTGGTTCATCAGTTTATTTGGCGATAGATGCTGTTTCAAGTTTTGGTGGCCAGTCTATTTTTATGCTTTTGCTTGAGTATGGTTCAGGTAGTGGACCTTTTGCTGTAGAGTTCATAGAGATTATTGTTAATTAATACAGAACACACAAACACAAACATTATATCTTAATATTCACTACACTATGTTTAGTGTACTAAAAAATTGAATACCCTTGAGACCACACTAAAAGAAATCAAACAAAAAACAAAAAAACCAAACATACTCCTAATATTAACCCTATTAATCTGTACAATAATAACTGGATCATTAGCATTCACTTTAGGCAATACAGAAATTGAAGAAAAAACAGCTCAAATCCAATTAATCAATGGATCAGACTGCACAAATAACCCCTACATCACTGCAACTATAGAAGACCCAAACCGAGCTCAACTTGAATTTACACTATTTCCCTCCGAACAAAATACTCCACAACCAGCAACATACTATACAGATTTACTTCAAATCATAAATCAACAAACTAAACCATATAATCTATCAATAACGATTACAGAGGTTACTGGGGTAGAAAATCTGGGCCGTTTAGACATATTCTTATTAAAAGAGCAAACAGATAACCCTTTCACAAGCAATTCTAGCCCAGTGATATCTTTAACAAGTAATTCCATCGGAACAATTTCAGCAAAAGAACCAGTAACTATTGAATCAAACAGCATAATCTATGTTGAAATAGTTGGATATGCAGCTGCTGATGCAAATGTTGGATCAACGATTAAGTACACACTTAACATAAAATGTATTTAATCATAACACTGAGTCAAGTTATTTTTCACTTCATCGATTAGCTGCGGCCTTTGAGTAATTAAAGAAAGAGTATACAACGAAAGTTTTAACCAATTGCTCAATTGTCTTTTAAAGATTATTCTGACCACACCTGTAACCACTAATTTTAAACTAAATAAAGCAAACAGTAAAACTAAAAAATACCCCAAAAATATAAAGCCACAAAGTTAACCACGAAAATTTTAAAAATTTTAACCCTGCACATAACTGATCAGGAACAAAAACCAATTTTTAAATCAAAAAATAGACTTTACAAATAATAAAAAATTAAAATATTTTTTTTAGCTAAAGATTGCTGAATTAAGGGGCTTTGACGTATAGCCGCTAAATGTTCTCCTTGCTCCCCCAATCAAGCACGCAAATGCGAACTTTACTTAGGAGGTGATCCGGCCGCAGGTTCCCCTACGGCCACCTTGTTACGACTTTTCCCTCCTTGTGAAACTCAGATTCGATACCGCCATGAAGACGGCACCTCACCCAAAAGTCACTCGGATGGAACGACGGGCGGTGTGTGCAAGGAGCAGGGACGTATTCACCGCGCGCTGATGACACGCGATTACTAGGGATTCCATGTTCACGAAGGCGGGTTGCAGCCTTCGATCCCAACTACGGCAGGCTTTCGAGATTGCCTCCCCCTTTCGAGGTCGGAACTCATTGTACCTGCCATTGCAGCTCGCGTGTGGCCCGGGAGATTCGGGGCATACTGACCTGCCGTGGCCCGCTCCTTCCTCCACTTTATCAGTGGCGGTCTCCTCAGTGTGCCCAGCACAAGGCTAGTA
>JAAZBP010000227.1 GCA_012513715.1 Thermoproteota archaeon
ACACCTACTCCAACTCCCACGTTAAATCCAACACCTAGTCCCACTCCAACTGCTTCTCCATCCCCAACCCCTACTGCAACAGTAGAACCCACTCCATCTCCTACTCCTGAATCAACCCCAAGCCTAACACCAACACCAACCGATAACCAAGAAGATAGTGGTAACTTCTTTTTTTCACCAACATTCCTAATTGTAATAGGGGTTGTTGTTGGAGTTTCGATAGTTATTGGTGGAGTATTAATTTGGAAAAAATGGTAGGCAAAAAGTGGATAAGTCTTTTAATTAGCCTATACGTTATTTGGTGCCACAATAAATTCTTTTTATAATTGAGCTATAGCTTGGGTAGTAACCTGTTTGGGTACACAAGTTATTACTAATTATTTCTGCTGATTTGTATTTCAATTGGCTTTGGTGTTGTGTTGGTTTAGTTATGGTTGGTGGGGTTAGGCATCCTGATTTCAAGAAGATTCATGCTACTTTTTTGCAGCATTATAGCAAGATTCTGCACTGGGTGAGGTTCGGTATGCTGGGATCAAGTTTTAAGGGTTCTATAATCCAGGCACAGTTTTTATGATTTTTTTAGTTTAATGGGTTCAGTTTTTTACTCTATTGGTTTATGGCTTGAAAAGACACTAAATTGTTCGTGTCCAATAATACATCCATTAAATTTGAAAACTAAATTTGTGATGAAGTATTTTTTTAATCGGAGAGTGTTTGTTCGAAGTGTAGTTCTATGTAGTCGCTTCTGGACCGTTTTTGCCGCGCTGCCTCCTGATCTATCTTCTGCAGAGTACGTTTAGAAAGAGCTATGCTAACAGGGTGTTTTCGCATTTGCAGACCCCAAAAGCACTATTCTGTCCCTAAATATTTATTATTTGTTGTTAAACGTGATTAGGGCTTAACAGCAGCCTTTTTCAGCTAAACAAGCGTAATTTAAACTTGTATCGCGTTTAATGTGAGGTTTGTGGAGGAATGGCTCAAGAAAACAGCCAAGCAGCAAAATAATCGATAACATCATCAACAACTTGGGCAACCGGAGATTGTACACTAAGCACTCTCGGCGTTAGCAGATTCTTCATTAGGGCGTCTGCTGACGTTATAAAGTCTGAGATTTCTTGGTCGCAATTTTGTGTTTTCGAGGAAATCTGTAAAATGAGTTTAACCTCGCTAATTTGGTGGTAGATCCTGCTTTATTGAGTAAAATAAGGTGTGATATGGGCATATTTTGTTAAAAAACCGGGTGCTTGATTTGGGATATTTTATGTGGAAAGACCACAAATAAGTATAAATCTATGTCTTACTTTTGTATAACCCACGGTTAGACTATGATTGAGGAAGAAATGAAAGTTGGACCAAAAGGGCAAGTAGTCATCCCACACACCATGAGAAAAGCCCTAAAAATCAATCCGGGCTCCAAAATCATATTCAAAATGGATGGCGAAAAATTAACAATAGAAAAACCAGATTTTGACGCAGTAGGCATTTTCTCAAAAATTTCAAAACAAATCACCTACAACAAAAGAATTGACCCGCATACCTACGAAGAACAAATAGAACAGAGAACCCAAAAATGATCTATTTAGACTCAAACGTCTTTATCTATGCAATAATAAACACCCAAGACCTAGGCGTAAAAGCCCGCTTTCTGCTTGAGAAGGTGCAGTCTGGAGAAGAAAAAGCCCAAACCTCAGCATTAACTTTTGACGAAGTTTTTTGGGCCGTAAAAAAGCACAGCAAAGAGGCGGCGATAGAAGCAAGCCAGGCACTGCTAAATTTCCAAAATTTAGACATCATAGCCGCAACCAGGGAAATAGCGCTTTCGGCTTTAAAGTTGATTAAAAAGTATAATTTGGCTCCAAGAGATGCAATTCACGCTGCTACTGCCTTAGGTGAAGAAACAGAAACCATAATTTCAGAAGATTCGCACTTTGACAAAATAGCAGAATTAAAACGCAAACCAATTACAAAGTAACTTAGGTGTGTGCGCAATTCATTTTTTTAGTTTTTACTGCCAAGTTATTTTTTGAGTGGTCTGGTTGGCACCCAAATTACGCCATTGGTTTGGTGTCAGATGAGTGCTCCATAAACATTTGTTGTTGGGTCAACCCAAATATTTGCTTACTGACTTGAGGCTTTTTCTTCAAAGATAGCTCTCTGATGCAACCATCTAAATGAGTATGTATCTATTAATAGCACTGTTGGAAAGGTAACCAAACCTGACTGGGACGACCACAACCTATGATATAAAGATGAAATTAACAGGGTTAAGATGCATTTTTACCGAAAACCTAAAAAGTTCGGCGGATACGAAAACATAGAAGATAAGTCCATAAAAACCTACGATAAGTTTTTATGTTCCCTTTAAGTCTCATAGGTGCACTAACATATATTAAAAGCTAAAAATAATGGATTGATGGACCAATATGGTTAGAAAAGCAAGAATACGCCTCACAAGTACAGATTACGGCAAATTAGAAGAAGTATGTGGAGAACTCAGTGGTATCGCCCAGAAGACAGGCGTAAAAATGAATGGTCCAGTACCGCTGCCAACTAAGCGCCTACGCGTTCCAACCCTTAAAGCACCATCTGGTTCAGGAACTGCATCATGGGACCGATGGGAAATGCGCATCCATAAACGTTTAATAGATATCGACTCTGAAGAACGTGTTATGCGTAGAATTATGCGTATCCGTGTACCTGAAGAAGTACACGTTACAATCGAACTTATCTAGTTCTTTTGTCTCTTTCCTTTCCACATATCTAATTTTAATCTTAAATTTTTTATTTTTCTTAAAAATTCAAAGTTAACTTCTTAAAAAAATAGTTTGTTATAGCTGTTAAGTACTAAGATAAAATCAATTCAGTTCTTAAGTCATCAATTGTTATGTACTATGCCCATACACAACAGCGGCATAAATACATCAACTTCCTATTTCACTTGTGAACTAAACAAAATTATTTCAAACAAAAATAACCCAATAAGTAAACACCGTAAGTGCAACGCTGGGAGCAAAAACTAGAGCCCAAGCAGCCTTGTTGAATCTGAAAATTTTGTACCCGTCTAAAATTCCAAAGGGAATTAAATTGAAAACTGCCATGAACGCGTTAATATAAGCTGAAAAGAACAGCATCAACTTAAAAGCGCTCGGCGGAATAATAAACCCTAAAGTTATCAATACAATGGCAAGGATAAGATTAGTTATTGGTCCAACAACTGAAATTTTCACTAATTGTTGGCTAGTCGGAGTTGCACCGCCAATCATCATAGCTCCAGGAGCAATCATTTTGAAAGGCAGAAACACAGAAAGAAAAGTTAAGATAGCTCCCCACATGGTAAGGCGAAACTCAGCCCACATGCCACTTTTCTGAGCCATAACTTTATGTCCGATTTCATGAATAAGAAATGACGCTGTCAATATACCCGCAAAAATAGCTATAATATCCAATGTCCAATAAAAAGCATATAGCGCAATTGAGAAGCCGATGCCAATTACAAGCAAAGCTGCTATGCCCAAATGTGTTAGCTCTTTTTGGCTAAAGTGTATTCGATACTTCCGGTTAAACGATTGTTGCCCAAAAACGTAACTGTAATTATACGAATTGTATCCCTTAGAAGTTATCACACGATCTTGCTTTTCAGATCTGGCAAAATCAATTCTTGGGCAATTATGGTTCTCTGGCAGACGGTGTGCACTACAGAATTGCCCGCCGCAATATGGGCAGCGAAACGGCATAAGAGTTTCCTGAGAACACACTTGACATTTCATGAAGTTAAGCGCCTTTTCAAACTAAATGTAACTGGCTTCTTATATTTTTACGCCAAAATTATCAACATTTTTCCTAAGCCAAAGTTAGGACTACTAATTCTTTTGAATTTTTATCGCTTCTACCTTAGACTATGATTCTTCATTTATCAACTGAACTAAAATTTGAACCTTAACTGGCTATTACGCTTTTTATGATTTTTCTTAAATAAGGAATAAACAACGGTAACTACGTAATATACGATGCCTATTATACCTAGCCCGATACAAAAACTGTAGACTTGAACCGTAGACAAACCTATACCTATTAGGGGATTTATGGTCCACGGAAAAAACGGCGCCATCTCAGAGTATAGTACCGCATCAAACAAAACGTGAAGAGTAGTGCCAAAAACTCCAGCTAAAAGAAAGGACTTTAGTCTCAGCCTGCAATCTGTTTCTAATAAAGTCACTTTATACAGCGGCTGCATTGGCTTCTCTAACTTATACATTACAAAACCCACAAGTAACCCAACTATTAACGCTGACAAAAAAGTGTGAAGATAGCCATGTAGAGGATAATTCAGCCCTAACACAATAACCATAAACGGTTCAATATCCAACACAACATTTCCCACTATGAATGTGGGTGCGTGAAGATGCTTTCTTAAAGGTAAACCAATCGCTAAAGCTGGGCCTAAATGGAATGGAGTAAATGGCATACAGTAGGGTAATGCCTCAGAAATGTTGTTATGCTTTTTGGTATTTGTTGGATTTATGCTAAAGGCTTAAAAATTGCAGTGGTAAACTCTAACTACAAAGAGTGTTAAGGAGATTTATTGACCTGCGGGCTTTCAGTTTTATTCACGTTTCAGACCTACATTTAGGATACGCTCAGTACGGCTTAGAAGTTAGACGCCAAGACTTCGACAACGCATTCAGCGAAATAGTTGACAAAGCTATCGAGTTGAAACCTGACTTCATGATCATTGCAGGTGATCTTTTTCATCAAGCCCGACCCTCAAACCACACTTTAGAGAACAGTGTCAAAAGTTTTAAACGACTAAAAGACGCGGGCATTCCAGTTCTGACAGTTGATGGTTCACATGATTCAGCGCCAAACACAATAACCAGCACTATACTTTACCCGCTTGACAGTGCAGGTTTAATTTTTCATTTACCCCGGCACCGTGGTTCCTGCTGGAGTAAACCCGGCTGCTGTTACGTTTACGGTATACCAAACTACCATAATAGACATAAAACAAAAGAGGCACTGCCAAAGTTCATGGATGAAAACCCGCCTACACCAAAAGAAGGTTTAGCTAACATTTTTGTTTTCCACGGCGCCTTAGACCTGCCGGAAATTAAGCCGCCCTATATTGAAGCAGAAATTTCTCCTGACGAATTACCCGATGGCTTCTGCTATTACGCTGCAGGCCATGTTCATGATCGTTACCTCGGAGAATTCAAAGATGGACTTCTAGTTTATAGTGGATGCACAGAAACAGTAAGTTACGACGAAGCAAAAATAATCAAAGGCTTCTATCATGTTAAAGTAGATGAGAAAGCCCAAGTTACTCCTGAACTGGTTGAGTTGACTTCTCCTCGAAGATTTGTTATAGTGGACTATGATTTTACGGGTATGCCTTCTGCGAAAATAACTGAGCAGGCAGCTCAAATGGTTAAAGAAGCAGATGACGTCGATGTTATAATTATACCTGTATTAAAGGGTACTTTGCCTGCGGAAGCCAGCCGTACAGAAATTGATCTTCCCAAAATCAGAAGCGC
>JAAZBP010000228.1 GCA_012513715.1 Thermoproteota archaeon
GGGATGCTGCCTAAAGACATAGCCGCCAAACTGGCTGAATTCAAGATTGCCCGCCATCAGGTTACTCGACGGATTGTACGTATGAATAAACGGCTGGCTAAGGAATTGGATTCAGTGGTTGTTGAGCGGCGAGGTTGGTGCTGGGCTATGACAAGCTTCGGCGTAGACGCCTACAAAGCATCAGAGAAAGACTTGCTAGACCAAGGCGTCGCTCTACATAGCGCTTCTGAAGAGGAGACAGGATTATGGCGCTGACAGAGCGTGAGCGGCAGATTATGCGGTTGCATTCTGAGGGCTTGAATGATTATAGAATTGCCAAGAAACTAAGAATGGAGACACCTAACGTAACCCGGTCCAGAAAGAATGCGCTAAAGAAACTGGAGCGTGCACTTGAAGATTTAGAATTCGCAAAAAATTTAAAAAAATAGTCAGTGAATTAAGAATGACTTACATTTTTGGTATTTTATAATATTAGATTCCTATGTATTGAATAAAACGCCGTTCCCGCCGCACTTTCGTTTTAATTGGAGGGTAAAGCTATGCGAATCGGTTAAGTCTGGCATTGGTTAGGCATCAATTCGCCATTTGAAAAGAAAAATATTGGATTAGTATGATTCTTATGGCTTAATGTCTTGCTTAAGCGTCATGTCCATTGCTAGATGCATTGTGTAGCTTAGTGCTGTTGAGTGGAAGGTTGACTGGGTAGAAACAGTTTCTTCCATTGTGGACTTGATAAGGCGCATTGTTCCAGATTCAAGGTATACAGTGTAGCTCATGTCTAGGTTGCTTGCCATGTTTACTTCAGGGTTGTTTGTGTCTAAGTGCATGCTTACGTTTTCGCTTGTCATTCCCACTTTAAAGACTCTAAAGGTGCCCGCTGGCGTCGATATGTCTTCATAGCCTTTGAATGTTATTTTCAAATCGCCTGTTGTTGCGATGCCGCTGATGCTTGGATATGGAACTGTGATAGTGTCGCCGACTTTAACTTCAGGCTTGGTTAATAACTGCGCTAAGAAGGAACTGCTGGTCACCCCATTATTTGGAGCTTCTTGGGTTGTGTTTCCTAGGTTAAAGACGTATGATGAGTAGCCCGTTTTACTCATTTTTTCAAGCATTGAGAAACTCGGTTGTATGTCGTTTAGTGCCATTGTGTGGTTTAATGTATAGTATTCACCGTCAAAGTCAACGACCTCTATGGTGTCCGATGCAGATGATGTGAAATTTTTCGGCGAGAGGGCCTGCGATGAACCTGTCGAGTTGTATGATTCGAATGTTCCAGTCATAACTGTGGTATAATCCATTTTTTCGCCCACAGTATAGTTAACGCTTAGTTGTATCGATGCCGCTCCTTGTGGAACCAAAAAAGCACCAGCAATAACTGCTATGGCAATCATGGCTATGACTATAACATAGGGCTTTTTTCCAAACCGCTTAGCATTACTATGGCTTAGTTGGTCATCAGGGGTTTTAGAAGCAAATGTTCGATTTTTGTTAAACACATTCTTTACCTCCAAGTAT
This sequence comes from Thermoproteota archaeon, assembly GCA_012513715.1. Classification (GTDB taxonomy): domain Archaea; phylum Thermoproteota; class Bathyarchaeia; order Bathyarchaeales; family Bathycorpusculaceae; genus Bathycorpusculum. Next base: position 1,519 of record JAAZBP010000228.1, read on the forward strand.
ATGCCTTTGGAATTGTTGAGATTTAAGTCGTTTTGACTAAAAAAATTGTCAAAAAGCCTAAAATTAGATAATACCCTATTTTATCCTATGACCTCTGGGATTGCCTCTCTATATAAAATATTAAAGGATAACACTAGGCAGAAAATTATAGTTCTGATAAATGAGAATGGCAGTCTGAGCTACACAGATTTGATAGAAAAGTTAGAAGTTGTAAGTACTGGGCTGCTCAATTATCACCTAAAAGTCCTTGGCGACCTTCTAAGCAAGAATGACGAAGGCCAATATACGCTCAGTGAGAGGGGTAGATTAGCTTCACAGCTTTTAGAAGAGTTCCCCGAACAAGAGAACTTATCTGCTAAAAGAAAAAGGCAGAAACGGTTTTGGTTTGCACTCGGCTTAAGCCAAGCTGTTTTTTTGGTTGTTGTTATTGCCCTTTATTCCCAAGGATATGTCGATTCCGCAATACTAACTATGAGTACTGTAACATTTGTCGGTATGATAGCAATAACTTATCTAGGCTATAAGCTACGGGACAACCCCTTAACGCCTGAGTTAAGGGCGAAGAAGAAATTTACTGGGTTATATATTGCGGGCGGAGGTGTGGCAGGTGCCGTAATTGTATTTTTTGGGACTCCCATTGCTAGCTACATCTCTGTTTCTATTGGCGGTCCAAATTTACTTCGTGTTATTGGTTTTGATGCAGTGTACTTCTTGAGTTACCTCAGTAGTGCTGTTGTTATCGGCTGCCTTGTAGGATATTATATCGGCA